>CAOKLO010000073.1 GCA_948469375.1 uncultured bacterium
TCTCGGCGGTGGTGCCCATGTGGTAGTTGTTGTAGGCGTCCCACAGGCCGTCCTTGATCATGGTGTCCACCAGCTTCTTATCGCCCATGCGGGCGCCCCAGCGGGCGTCCATGGAGGCAAAGGGGGCCGCGCTCATGTTTTCGGTGCCGCCGCAGACAACGATCTCCGCGTCGCCGGAGCGGATGGCGCGGGCGGCCTCAATGACGGATTTCATGCCGGAGCCGCACACCATGCCCACGGTGTAGGCGGGCACGCTGAAGGGAATGCCAGCCTTGACGGCCACCTGCCGGGCGGGGTTCTGACCCTGGGCGGCGGTCAGGATGCAGCCGAACATGACCTCGTCCACCTGCTCGGGCTTCACGTTGGCGCGGTTCAGGACCTCCTTCACCACGGCAGCGCCCAAATCGGTGGCGGGGACGTCCTTCAGGCTTCCGCCAAAGGAGCCCACTGCGGTACGGCAGCAGCTGACCACATATAAATCTTTCATGGGTATCGACCTCCAAAACAAAATTTTGCTGAACATGTTTGTTAGAAATCTGACATTGTCAGAATTCTAACTAATAATTATTATAAACAGCTCCCATTAAAATTGCAACAGGAAATCAGGATTTTTCGCCGAAACCTCTGAAATTCTGCAAGGAGATTACCGCGCCCGGCGAAGGGCTTTTTCAACCTCGCAAACCGCCAGCGGGGTGAGGGACAGCCCCAGCACCACCAGCCACTCCACCGCGTTCAGAGAGCAGACCTGAAACACACTTTGCAGCGGCGGAATGAGCAGCACCGCCAGCTGGAGGGCAATGCCCACCAAAAACGCTTTGTTCATGGCCGGGTTGGTGAGCAGGCCGATGTGGACAATGGACCGGGTTTCGCTGCGCACGTCGTAGGCGTGGAAGAGCTGGCAGAAGGTGAGGGTGGCAAAGGCCATGGTGTTGGCGGTGGCGTCCGCCAGAGAGGGGTCGCTGAGCACGTATTCTCCCAGCCAGTAGGCCGCCAGGGTCAGCAGACCCACCATAGCGCCCTGCCACGCCAGGCGGATGGAAAACCGCTTGGTGAACAGCGGCTCAGAGGCGGCCCGGGGCTTTTCCTCCATCACTGACGGCTCCACCGGCTCCATGCCCAGGGCCAGGGCGGGGAGGGAATCCGTCACCAGGTTCAGCCACAACAGCTGAACCGCCACCAAAGGGGGCTGGTGGAAGTTGAACAGAGTGGCCAAAAACAGGGTGACGATCTCGCCGATGTTGCAGGAGAGGAGGTAGTGAATGGCCTTCTTGATGTTGGAGTAGATGCCCCGGCCCTGCTCCACCGCCTTTACAATGGTGGCGAAGTTATCGTCGGTGAGGATCATATCCGCCGCGCCCTTGGCCACGTCGGTTCCAGTGACGCCCATGGCACAGCCGATATCGGCTACCTTCAAGGCGGGGGCGTCGTTAACGCCGTCGCCGGTCATGGCCACTACCATGCCCTTTTTCTGCCACGCCTTCACAATGCGCATTTTATGCTCCGGCGACACCCGGGCGTAGACGGAAAATTTGTCTACGTCCTGCTCCAGCAGTTCCTGGGGCATGAAGTCCAGGTCCTCGCCGGTGATGGCCAGATTGCCGGGGCGGAAAATGTCCAGCTCGCGGGCGATGGCCACGGCGGTGAGCTTGTGGTCGCCGGTGATCATCACCGGGCGGATGCCCGCGGCGTAGCACTGGGCCACGGCCTCCTTCACCTCCAGGCGAGGGGGGTCGATCATGCCCACCAGGCCCACAAAGGTGAGTTCGGTCTCCAATTCCCCGCTGGTTGGGTTGCCGTTGGGTAATATTTTGATATCTTTATACCCGCAGGCGAGGACTCGAAGGGCCTGCTCCGCCATGGAGGCGTTGGCGGCTTCCACATCCCGGGCCAGAGAGGCGGAGAGAGGAACCACCGACCCCGCCAGAATATGGGTGCACCGAGACAGGAGAACGTCCGGCGCGCCCTTTACCATGACCCGGTATTTCCCCCCCACGGGGTGGACGGTGCTCATCAGCTTGCGGTCGGAATCGAAGGGCAGCTCGGCTACCCGGGGAAGCTCCTGCTCCATGGCGTTTTTGTCCAGGCCGTCCAGCAGGGCGGCGTCCACAAAGGCGGTCTCAGTGGGGTCTCCGGTGGTCTTTCCGTCGGGGGTGAGCACCGTATCGTTGCAAAGCGCGCCGATGGTCAAGGCCTCTTTGCGGTGGCGGTCGCCGGGAGTCCACACCTGCTTGACGGTCATCCGGTTCATGGTCAGCGTGCCCGTCTTGTCCGAGCAGATCACCCCGGCACAGCCCAGGGTCTCCACGGCGGGGAGCTTTTTGACAATGGCGTTGTGCCTGACCATGCGCTGGACTCCAAGGGCCAGCACGATGGTGACGATGGCGGGCAGGCCCTCGGGAATGGCGGCCACCGCCAAAGATACTGCGGCCATGAGCATTTCCAGTATGGGCCGGTGGTAGAGCATTCCCACGCCGAACATGACGGCGCAAACGGCCAGGCACACGAAGGACAGCGTTTTAGAAATCTCCGCCAGTTTGCGCTGAAGGGGCGTGGAGGTATCCTCCTCCCCCATGAGCATTCCGGCGATGCGGCCCACCTCGGTGTCCATGCCTGTGGCGGTGACCACGCACACCGCCCGGCCGTTGGTGATGACCGTGGACGAGATCACCATGTTGCTCCGGTCGCCCAGGACGGTCTCCACCGGGAGCACCTCGTCCGCCTGCTTGTTCACCGGAACGGACTCCCCCGTCATGGCCGACTCGTCGGCTTTGAGATTGGCGCACTCCAAAATTCGGGCATCGGCGGGCACCAGGTCGCCCGCCTCCAGCACGATGACGTCGCCGGGCGCCAGGGCGTCGGTCTCCAGCCGGATTTGGGTTCCGTCCCGGATGACCTTGGCCAGCGGTGCGGACATCTTTTGCAGGGCCTCCAGCGCCTTTTCCGCACTGTCCTCCTGGGAGATGGAAATACAGGCGTTTACCACCACAATGACCAGGATGATGAGGGCCTCCACCCAGTCCTCCCCGCCGGAGGACAGCAGGGACAGCGCCGCCGCGGCCAGCAGGACGAGAATCATGGGGTCCTTCATCTGAGCCAGGAAGCGTGCGGCCAGCGACTCCTTTTTTGCCCCGGCCAGCTTGTTGGGGCCGTATTGCTCCAGCCGCTTCTCCGCCTGACGGGAAGTCAGGCCGGAGCGGCTGGACTCCAGCCCGGCCAGCGTCTGGTCCGGGGTCTTGGCGTACCATTGGCTCATGGTTCAACACTCCTTTTCTATACCTTCTATGATACTGATTGTCCGGGTCGAATGATAGGGAAGAGGGGACAAGCGGGGAAAAGAAAAAGACTTATCCGCAGTCTAAGACCACGGATAAGTCTTATCGTTTCATATGGGGCCAGGCGGAAACCGCCTTGCTGTTGACGCCCATCGCGGGACGGGTCCCGCCGATTACTCCCTTATCACAGGAAGATGATACCAGAAATACGGGCCCCTGTCAAGGGTCCCTCAACCCACGCCGCCGCTCTCCAGCGGAGCGTCGGCCTGCTGCTGCTCGGACAGCGCCTGCTGATAGGCGGCCAGACGGACATAATAGTCCAGCGTGTCCAGGGTGGACAGCGCGTCCGCCCGGACGACCTCGGCCTCCTCCATCCACTGGTTCATCTGCTCCTCCAAATCGTCCTGACGGATGGTCGTCTGATAGGATTCCTTCATCTCGTCGGTAAAGGCCAGGCGGAGCATGATATGGTAGCCGTAATCCGTCTCCACAAGGCCGGACAGCTGGCCCTCCTCCAGCGCCAGAGCCGCTTCCCGGAAGCCGCCCACCAGAGAGTCCTCGCTGTTGAACACATAGCCGTCCGGGTTGGTGGCCAGGCCGCCGTCCTCGCTGTACTCGTTCATCAGCTCGTCAAATTTGGCGGGCATATCCTCCGCCGCCTGGAGCTGGGCCAGCAGGTCCTCCGCCAGCTGCTTTTTCTCGGCCACCGCAGCCTCGTCCAGGGGCTGCTCCTGGTCGTCGGTGGTCTTGAGCAGAATGTGCTTGACGTAGAACTCCCCCTGTTCGTCCAGATACGCCTCCAGCTCCTCCTCACTGAGCTCGTGGGTGACGGCGTTCAGAAGGTTTTCATAATAGGGATTCAGCTCAAAAATGAACTGGACGGCCTCGTCGGTCAAATCCCAGAGGGGGATGAGGTTTTCCAGCTGGGGATCGGCCAAGCCCTCCTTGACCTCCGCCGTCTGGTCGTCGGTGAGCAGACAGCCCAGCTCCGCCGCCTTCTGCCGGACGATGGTGTGGTACAGGGACAGCTGCACGCCCTGCTCCAGCAGGTCGCCGGCCATGTCGGGCATATCCGTCAGGTTCATGCCGAAGGAGGACATGTACTGCTGGGTCTGGATGCAGGCCTGACCCAAAAAGTAGCAGAGCAGGCTGGCCTGGACCTCGTCGCCGTTGACGGTGAGCAGAACGTCGGTGGGGGAGAGGCCGACGGCAAATTCCAGGGCGCTCTGGCTCAGGTCGGCCACAATTTCCGGGGTGGCGCTGGGGGAGGGTTCCCCAGACGCGGCGGAATCGGGGGATCCGGAGGAACTATCATCGGGATAGCCGGAGGCGTTGGCATCGCCGCTGTTGCAGGCAAAGAGGGACAGGGCCATGGCACCGGACAAAAACAGGGCCAAAAGTCGTTTCCAATTCTTCATCATATTCTCCAATCATGAGATAAATTTTCACGGGTAAAATGCCGCTGGGGAGTATTATACATCAACCCGACGGGAAATGCAAATCAGGCCTGCGCCGGGAGCTCCGCGCCGCCGGCGGCCAGCAGGGCCGCGTACCGCTCCACCGCCTGGGAGGCGACGCGCAGGGGGTCGTCCGCCTTGCGCAGCTTGAGGGTAAAGACAGGGATGTCCCCCGGGGAGAACAGCAGACGCCCCGGATACTGTCCGGCCAGCGCCGCGATGGATTCCAGGTCGAATTGCTCCAAAGTGAACACCAGACCGTCCCCCTTCTGGGAGATATCGGTGATGGAACAGGCGGCGGCCCTGCCCCGGAGAAGGGCGGCGGAGATCAGGTTGTTCACTTGCCGGGGCGGGTCCCCGAAGCGGTCGATGAGCTCGTCCGTGACGTCGTCGGCGTCCTCCGAACTGCGCACCCGGGCGATGCGGCGGTACAGGTCCATACGCTGCTCTGGGGAGGGGACGTACCGGTCCGGAATGGAGGCGGAGATGGTCAGGTCCACCGTACATTCGAGGATCTTGGCCGGGGCCTCGCCCTTTTCCTCCAGCACCGCCTCCTCCAGCAGCTTCAGGTAAAGATCATAGCCCACGCTCATAAGGAAGCCGGACTGTTCCGGGCCCAGCAGGTTGCCCGCGCCGCGGATCTCCAGGTCCCGCATGGCGATCTTGAAGCCGGACCCGAATTCCGCGTATTCCCGGATGGCGGACAGGCGCTTGGCGGCGATTTCCGTAAGCACCTTGCCCTGACGGTAGGTCATGTAGGCGTAGGCCCGCCGGGGAGAGCGGCCCACCCGCCCTCGGATTTGATGCAGCTGGGACAGGCCCATCTTGTCCGCGTCCTCAATGATGAGGGTGTTCACGTTGGCGATGTCGATGCCCGTCTCAATGATGGTGGTGCACACCAGCACGTCCACCTCGCCGTCGGACACCCGGGTCATTACGTCGCTCAGCTCCTCCTGGCTCATCTTGCCGTGGCCCACCGCCACCTCCGCGTCCTCCCCCAGCATGTCCTTGATGCGGGCGGCGGTGCGCTGGATGGTGTCCACCCGGTTATGGAGATAGTACACCTGCCCGCCCCGCTCCAGCTCCCGGCGCATGGCGTCGGCCAGCACCGACCAGTCGTGCTCCAGCACATAGGTCTGCACCGGCTGGCGGTTGGAGGGGGGCTCCTCGATGGCGGACATGTCCCGGATGCCGGACAGGGCCATATTTAAGGTGCGGGGGATGGGCGTGGCGGACAGGGTAAGCACGTCCACCTGCTTGCTCATTTCCTTGAGCCGCTCCTTGTGGGTAACGCCGAAGCGCTGCTCCTCGTCTACCACCAGCAGGCCCAGGTCCTTGAAATGAACGTCCTTTTGCAGCAGGCGGTGGGTGCCGATGAGCAGATCCACCGAGCCGTTCTCCACGCCCGCCAGGGCCTTTTTCATCTGAGCTGGGGTGCGGAAGCGGCTGACCACCTCAATTTCCACCGGATACTTGGCGAAGCGGCTCCGGGCGGTGAGGTAGTGCTGCCGGGCCAGCACGGTGGTGGGCACCAGGATGGCCGCCTGCTTGCCGTCCAGCACGCATTTCATGACGGCCCGCAGGGCTACCTCGGTCTTGCCGTAGCCCACGTCGCCGCAAAGCAGCCGGTCCATGGGGCGGGGAGTCTCCATGTCCCGCTTGATTTCCCGGATGGAGCGCAGCTGATCCTCCGTCTCGTCGTAGGGGAAATCCTCCTCGAACTCCTTTTGCCAGGGGGAGTCGGGGGCGAAGGCATATCCCGGCTGGCGCTGGCGCTGGGCGTAGAGCTGAATCAGCCCCTTGGCCAGGTCCTTCACCGCCTTGCGGGTGCGGGTCTTGGCCTTTTCCCAGTCGGCGCCCCCCAGCTTGGACAGCTTTTTCGTCTCCGGGTCGTCCCCGCCGCCGATGTACTTGGCGATGGCGTCCAGCTGTGTGGCCGGGAGGTAGAGCACGTCCGCCCCGGCGTAGGCCAGCTTGACGTAGTCCTTCTCCACGCCGTCCACCGTCATCTTTACCATGCCCACAAAGCGGCCGATGCCGTGATGCTCGTGGACGATCAGATCTCCGGGGGAGAGGTCTGTAAAGGAATCTACCTTGCGCCGGTCGGCGGCGTTTTTCAAACGCTTGCCCTTCCGGCGGGGCTCGTTCCCGCCCTCCGACAGCACGGCATAGGGACAGCCGGCGTAATCAAAGCCCGCCGAAAGCCCGCCCACGGCGATGGTAATGCTTCCCGGCTGGGGCAGGTCGTGGAGCTGGAAGTCCACGGCGGAGCGCACCTTGCGCTCCCGGAGCATGGACTGCAAATTCAGCGCCCGCTGCTCGCTGCCCACCAGCACCACCGTGCCCGTATTGGTGCTTTGCAGCTGGGTCAGGTCCGCCGCCGCTGCGTCCAGGCTGGCCCCAAAGGAGGACAGCTGGCGGCCTTGGGCGGTGAGAATATCGCGGGGCGGAAGGGGGGCGGCAGAGGTGGTGAAGGAGTCCAGGAAGCACAGCGCATGGTCGGCCAGCACCTCCATCAGCTCGTCCATGGTGGCGGAAAAGCGGGCATTTTTGCCGTCCAGCTTTCCGGCCTCCAACAGGATTTTCACGTCCTCATTCAGCTGCCACAGCCAGTTTTTGCCCCGCTCCGCCACCCGGCTGGACTCAGACAGGCACACGATGGCGTCCGGGGGCAGGTGGTGGGCGGCGGTGGCCAGGCGCTCATACCGGGCGGGGAGCCGCCGGTCGTTCAGCCGCTCCCAGTTTCCGTGCTCGTCCCTCACGGGCAGCAGCTCGCTCACCGGGAGGAACACCGCCTTGTCCAGCCGCCCGATCCGCCGCTGGGAGGATACGTCGAACAGGCCCATGGAGTCCACGTCCCGGTCCCAGAACTCCACCCGGACGGGGTCGTCCTGACCGGGGGAGAACACGTCCAAAATCCCCCCCCGCAGAGCGAACTGGCCCACGCCCTCCACCTGCTGGCACCGGGTGTAGCCCAGGGCGGCCAGGCGGTCGGCCAGCTCGTCCAGGCTGTAGCTGCCGCTGGCCTCCACCGTGACCACATGGACCTCCAGCTCCTCCGGCGGCAGGGTGCGCTGCAAAAGCCCCTCCGCCGTGGCGGCGATGAGCCTTACTTTGCCCTGAGCCATGGCGTGGAACGCGGCAAGGCGCCTGTGCTCCCACTGTCTGGAGGCCACCGCGCCGTCATGGAACAAAAATTCCCGCGCCCCGATCATGGTGGCGGGAACTCCGGAAAGGGCCGTCACGTCGGCGGCCAGACGGGCGCACTCGGCCTCGTCGGCGCACACCAGCACCACGGGGCAGTCCAGCCGCTCCAGCAGGCCCGCCGCGAAGTGGGCCCGGTGAATGGGAGACAGCCCCGCCACCTCCACCGGAGAGCGGCCTGCCTCCAAATCCGCGGTCAGCCGGAGAAATTCCGGCACCTCTTTTAAGATGTTCAGCAGCTTTTTCATGGGGTGACCTCAATTAAACTTGTTCATTGCCTTCTGCGGGCCGTCCCTCAAATAGCACTCCACTGCGTCCGCCGCCCGCTTGACCGCCTCGTCTATGATGTTCCTGTCCCCGCCCTGAAGCCTGCCCAGCACCCAATCCGCCATATCATAGTCGGGGTGGGGCTTGCCCCCCACGCCCACCTTCAAGCGGGGAAATTGGTCGGAGCCCAAATGCTGAATGATGCTTTTTAGCCCGTTGTGCCCTCCGGCGGACCCGCCGGTGCGGATTCTCAGCTTGCCCAGTGGCAAATCCACATCGTCGGAGATGACCAGTACATGGTCCGGCGCGAGCTTGTAAAACCGCGCCGCCTCGCCCACGGCCTCGCCGGACAGATTCATGTAGGTGGTAGGCTTCATCACCAGCGCCCCCTGCCCGCCGATGACAGCGGTATTGGTCAGCGCACGGTGCTTCAGCCGCTGGATGGGGAACTGCCCCCGCTCCCCCAGTTCGTCGGCCACCATAAAGCCCACGTTGTGGCGGGTGCCCTCGTATTGACCGCCCGGATTGCCCAGGCCCACGATGAGCCAGGACACCGGCGCTTTTTTTTGGAAAAACACGTCGATACCTCCAAAGGGAACAACCGCCCCGGAGCCTGGGCCCCGGAGCGGAGTTTGTTCTTTACACGAAAAATGAGGCTCCCGCAAAGCCTCCTGTTGGCTTTGTGGGAGAGGTCAGGGGAATGCCGTTGCGCTGCGCCTGTTCGCGACGGGCGGCTTCGCTGCGGCTCGGACAAAACCCACCCGCCGCGATGCGGCGTGTGGGCTTTCGCCCTCGCTTCGCTCCATCCGCCCTACTCACGACGGCTCCACAGCCGGTTACTGCCACAGCTTGGACACGGAGCGCTCCTCATAGATGCGCTCGATGGCGTCGGCGAAGAGATGGGCCACGGACAGGTACTTGATCTTGGGGCAGATCTCCGCGATGTCCTCCCGGGGCTGAATGGTATCCAGAAACACCACCTCGTCCAGCACGGAGTCGTTGATGCGCTGGATGGCCGGCCCGGACAGCACGCCGTGGCTGGCGCAGGCGGTGACGGATTTCGCGTGGCCCAGCTCCACCAGGGCCTGGGCGGCGTGGCACAGGGACCCGCCGGTGTCCACCATGTCGTCCAGCAAAATGACGTTCTTGCCGGTGACATCGCCGATGATGTTCATGACCTCGGAGGAGTTGGCCTTCTGGCGGCGCTTGTCCACGATGGCCATGGGCATCTCCAGCTTCTGGGCAAAGGCCCGGGCCCGGGACACGCTGCCTACGTCGGGGGAGACGATCATGGTCTCGTCGTGGACGGGGGCGAAACGGCGGAAAAAGTGCTCCACAAACACGGGGGAGCCCAGCAGGTTGTCCACCGGGATGTCGAAGAAGCCTTGAATCTGGTTGGCGTGGAGGTCCATGGTCAGCACCCGGTCGGCGCCGGCGCGGGTGATGAGGTTGGCCACCAGCTTGGCGGAAATGGGGTCCCGGGGCTTGGTCTTGCGGTCCTGGCGGGCATAGCCGAAATAGGGAATCACGGCGGTAATGCGCCCGGCGGAGGCCCGCCGCAGCGCGTCGATCATGATGAGCAGCTCCATCAGGTTGTCGTTCACCGGGGAGCTGGTGGACTGGACCACGAACACGTCGGAGCCGCGGACCGTCTCAAAAATAGAAACAAAATTTTCCCCGTCGGAGAACGCGCCGGTCTCAGCATCCCCCAGGGGCATACTCAGTTCCTTGCAGATGTCGCGGGCCAAGGCCTTGCTGGAGCTGCCGGAAAAGATCTTCAAATCCTTGCCGTGTGAAATCATTTATCCCATCTTCCTCTCTTAAAACGTAGTATTCACTTCCATCCTATTTTCAACTTCCGGCGCACGGCGGGAAGCGGATTGTCACGACAGCATTATACCAGAAACCAGGATTGCTTTGAAGAGATTTTTCACAGTTCTAAAAATTCGTAAAAATTGACGAAAAATGCAGAAAATACGGGAGAAAATGCAGCGGAAATGTCAATAGTAGTCTCAACAGTGGGAAGAGGAGGGCAGCCAGCGCTGAATGGGCCGGGTCTGGTACAGGCGGACCACCTCCAGGACGGCGCAAAGCTTGTCGGCCATATTGACGGCCACCGCTTCCCGGCACCGGGGCAGGTGGACCGCCAGGGGGAACATGTGGGATACAATGGCGTTTTTCTCGTTTTCGGTCAGGTCGGGGCACAGGGCCATAGCATTGCGCAGGGCAAACTCCGGGTGGTCCAGGCACTGGTTGCCGGGGTGGGCGGAGTTGTCCGCGGGGTCGTATAAGTAGAGGTCGTGGAGCAGTCCCGCCCGGGCGGCGGCGCGGTAGTTCCAGCCGAAATAGCGGGCCAGCCGGAAGGCCACGTAGGATACAAATAAAGAGTGGTCATAGCAGGTGGTGTAGAAATGGCGGCGCCACTGCTTCATGGAGTTTACCTCGGAGGTATCCAACAGGGGGCTGACGCACTGGAGAAAGGCAGCGGTGTTCAGATCGTGCTTGGACATGAAAAAGGGGCTCCTTTCTAATAATCATATGGCTGAGTTAAAGTTGAGATAGCTGCGGATAGCTTGGCCGTCCGGCGTGTCCATCCAAGGGACGCAGGGGCATGGCGACCGCATCAATATTATAGCAGGATGTAATCAGTTTGTCAGCAGGGTTTCGCAAAAAATAATAGTAAAATTTGGGAATAATTTCTGCCGTTGACAGGCGGGTGCGGCTATGTTACAATAACTGTATTAGTACAGATAGTACAATTGTCGAAAGGAGGCGGGGCTATGCTCAGCCTGAATTACCGGGACAGCCGCCCCATTTACGAGCAGGTGCGGGACGGACTGCGCCGCCTTATCATCACGGGAGCTACTCCGCCGGGGGATAAGCTGCCCTCCGTCCGGGCGCTGGCGGGGCAGTTGGCCATCAACCCAAACACCATCCAGCGGGCCTATGAGGCGCTGGAGCAGGAGGGCTACGCCTATTCCGTGCCGGGCAAGGGCAGCTTTGCCGCCCTGCCCCAGGACGTCAGCGATAGGCGCCGGGAGGAGCTGCTGGCCAAGCTGGACGCCATCGTCCAGGAGCTGACGTACCTGGGGCTGGCCCCGACGGACATCGCCCAGCGGTGCATGGACTTTGTAAAGGGGGATGCGACATGATTGAAGTGAAAAACGTGGTCAAGAGCTTTGACGGCTTCCACGCCCTGGACGGGCTGACCATGACGGTGCCCCGGGGGGCCATTTACGGCCTGGTGGGGCCCAACGGCGCGGGCAAGTCCACCATCCTGCGCCACCTATGCGGGGCCTACCGCCAGGATTCCGGCCAGATCACCCTGGAGGGCGCGCCCATCTATGAGAATCCCACCGTCAAGACCCGGATGGCGGTGATTCCCGACGAGCTGTATTATTTTGGCTCCGCCTCCACCCGGGATATGATGAGATTCTATAAAGGCATCTACCCCAGCTTTGATGTGGAGCGCTACCAGCGCTTGAAGGAGGCCTTCCCCGAGGTGGACGAGAAGCGGGCCATCCGCCGCCTGTCCAAGGGAATGCAGAAGCAGTCCGCCTTCTGGCTGGCCCTGAGCTGCAAGCCGGATTACCTGCTGCTGGACGAGCCGGTGGACGGACTGGACCCGGTGATGCGCCGCCAGGTGTGGTCCCTGCTCATGGGGGACGTGGCGGAGCGGGGCACCACGGTGCTGGTCAGCTCCCACAACCTGCGGGAGCTGGAGGACGTGTGCGACCATGTGGGCATTTTAAGCCACGGAAAGGTGGCCCTGGAGCGGTCGCTGACCGAGCTCCAGGGGGGCACGGTAAAGGTTCAGGCCGCCTTCCAGGAGGAGACCCCGCCCCAGCTGCCCGACGAGCTGCATATCATCCACACCAGCCATGTGGGCCGGGTGTACACTTATATTATCCGGGGAACGGCGGAGGAGGTCACGGCAAAATTCAAGCCGCTGAAGCCACTGTTTGCCGACGCGCTCCCCCTGACGCTGGAGGAAATCTTTATCTATGAAATGGGAGGTGAGGACTATGCGGTCCGGGACATCGTTCTTTGATTGGACGGTTTTTAAGAAAACCATCTGCCGCTTCTGGCCCCTGTGGGGGACGTATTCCGCGCTGTGGCTTGTGTCTCTGCCCCTGGCGGGGCTGGCCCTCCTGCGGCTGGAGGCCAACGCCCAGACGGGGCTCACCGGCGGATATATGAAGAATTTTGCCGAGAACACCGTGCTCAGTGCGGCGGACCAGGTGACGCCCTTCGCGCTGGTCTTCGGCCTGCTGGCGGCGATGGCGGCGTTCAGCCACCTGTATAGCGCCCGCCCGGCCAACCTGTTCGGCTCCCTTCCCGTCCGGCGGGAGGGGCTGTTCCTCAGCCACTACCTGGCGGGGCTGTCCTTTATCGTTGTGCCCAACACGGTGGTTTTCCTGCTCACCCTTCTGATTGAGGGCGTGGGCGGTTATGTGGACGCGCGGGGGCTGCTGTTCTGGCTGGGGGTTTCCTGCGGAGAGTATTTCTTCTTCTACTCCCTGGCGGTGTTCTGCGGTATGTTTACCGGGCACATCCTGGCCCTGCCCGTCTTTTACGGCATCGTCAACCTGTTTGCCTACGGGATTTATGGGCTGCTTTATGTAGTAATGCACGTCTTTTACTATGGCTTTGCCGGCTTCGGCGGCTGGACGGACATGGTGGTGGAGGCGCTCACCCCGGCAATCTGCCTGGGGCAGGAGGTGGGGCATTATTGGTACGGCGAAGAGCACCTGCTGGTCCTCCACGGCCTGGAGCTGGTGGGAGGCTACGCCCTGGCGGCGGCTGTGCTGGCGGTGTGCTCCTTCTTCCTCTACCGCGCCCGGCGGCTGGAGAGCGCCGGAGACGTGGTTTCGGTGCGCCCCATGCGGCCGGTGTTCAAATACGGCATGGCCATATGCGTGGGCCTGGTGTTCGGCGTGGGGACTGCCACCGTGATGGTCGGCGGCGGCGAGCCTGTCCTGATGACGGCCATGCTGTTCTGGGGTGTGGCGGGTTATTTTGCCGCCCAAATGCTGCTGGACAAATCCTTCCGGGTGTTCAAGAAGTGGAAGGGCGCGGCCGTGGTGTCCGGAGTGTTTGTCCTGCTGTTCCTGGTGGTGGGGCTGGACCTGACCGGCTATGAGACGAGGGTGCCCAGGGCCGCCGATGTGGAGTCGGTGCATGTGGACGGCCTGGACGCCGTGCGCTTTTCGGACGACGGCGACCGGATGCAGCAGCTGAATATAGAGGACCCGGAGCAGATTGCGCTGCTGACGGCCCTCCACCAGGCGGCGGTGGCCCAGCGGGACGGAAACAGCTTCGGCGAGGGAATCAGCGCCAGTCTGACGCTGGAGTATGCCCTGAAGGGGGGCGGGACCCTCAAAAGGAACTATGCCGTATGGCTGAATTTGGACGAGGCAGAGCAGGAGGGCTCCTCCGCCTGGATTGTCCAGCAGCTCTATCAAGACCGGGAGCTGTGTTGGCGGGTGTACGGCTTCGACAAACTGGAGGAGGAAATCACCCGGGGCAGGCGGCTGGACAGCGTGGAATTCAGCCACTATAACCCCATGTGGGGGACGGACTCCTGCGCGGTGGGCTACGGCGTGGACGCACGGGCCCTGCTGGATGCGGTGGAGGAGGACCTGCTGGCCGGACGCATCGGCGTGCGCAGCGTTACCTACAATCAGGTATTCCAGAGCGGCGAGACGGACTGCCTGATCTTCCGGGTGGTTGACCCGTCCGATGGAGAGATCCGGTACTCGGTGAGCATCGCGCTACAGGATACGGCGTCCAGCACGCTGGCGGTGCTGAAGGAGCTGGCAAAGGACGTGGACCTGAGCGGAGAGCACGACGAGGCCCTCCGGAACGCCCTGCAAACAGCATTGGAAGATTGAATCAAGCGCCGGGGTTGTCCCCGGCGCTTTTTTCTGATATAATATATAGAATGAAAACAGCACTCCGGCAGACAAAGCCTAAAAGTTTCTTTTTTCGGTTTCTTTTTCTTTTCAAAGAAAAAAGGGACCCGCCGGAGGCAAAAAGGAGGCCATGCCAATGCCAGGGAAAGAGGAATTCATCGAAATCTACCAGGAGCATATCCACCGGGAGGGCTCCGCCGAGCTGCTGGACTACCTGCAAAACAAAAGCGACTTTTTCACCGCCCCCGCCTCGGCCCGCTACCACGGGTCCTATGCCGGGGGGCTGTGCGACCACAGCGTAAACGTGTTCCGCTGCCTGGAGGCGTACCTGGCTCGGGACCGGGTGAAGGAGGTCTATGGGATGGAATATCCCATGGAGTCCGTCGCCGTGGCCGCGCTGCTCCACGACGTATGCAAAATCGGCTGCTACCGGGCGGGCACCCGGAATGTGAAAGACGATGCCACCGGCAAATGGGAAAAGGTACCCACCTTCTACTTTGAGGATAAGCTCCCCTACGGCCACGGGGAAAAATCGGTGTACATTATCTCAGGCTTTATGCGCCTGACCCGGGACGAGGCCATGGCCATCCGCTGGCACATGGGCTTTTCCGGCACGGAGGACAACCGGGTGGTGGGTCAGGCCCTCCAGCAGTACCCGCTGGCTTTCGCGCTGGCCACGGCGGACATGGAGGCCTCCTACTTCCTGGAGGGAAAATAAACACATCCCCCGCCGGAATCCGGCGGGGGATGTGTTGTGCAGGGGATCTACTTTTGCAGCTTGGCAAAGGAGTTGGTGTCCATGGTCACCGTCAGCTCACCCACGTCAGTGCTGGTGTAGGACTTCTTAAAGGAAAGCGTGCCCTGGGCGGCGGTCATCTTGGCGCTCTTGCTGCCGTAATCGTCCTCCTCCACGGTGGCGCCCCACTCCTCAGCGGTGTCCCAGTTGACGTTCTGGATGTTCGTGCCGTTGTAGGAGATGTCCAGCTCGTCTCCGGCGTCCTTGCGCATGGTCACGCGGAAGACCACGCCCGCCGTTTTGGACTCCTTTTTCTCCTCGGACAGGTCTACATAGCTGCCGTTCATATTCTTCTGGAAGGGCACGTAAACGTCGAGCCAGAATTCCTTGCCCGCGCCGCCGCCATCCACCTTGACGTGGTAGTAGCAGGCTACGTACTTGGCGTCGCTGCGGATCTCGCTCTGGGAGCCGGTCATCTCCACCTCCCAGCCCCAGCCGGCCATCTCGCCGGTGGTGGTCTGGCCGATTACGATGGTTTTGCCGTTGACGGTGCACTCCATGGGCATATCCGGGCCGGAGGCGCCGCAGGCCGTCAGGCCCAGCAGCAGTGCAAGAGACAGGGTCAGCAGGGTGATGCGCTTGATGAGATTCATGATTCTATCGCTCCTTTTACACAAATCTACTATAGAAACGCTCTCTTGTATTTGCTGCTCTTTTCTGCCCTTAACTACTG
>CAOKLO010000074.1 GCA_948469375.1 uncultured bacterium
CTATTGCTATTTTGTTGATTTAGCCTACTCCTCGCTATTTTTCAAACAAGGCCTAGTTCTGGCTTGACATTAGCAGACCTGCGGCACACGGCGGCGTCCGTGATGCTCTTGCTGAACATCCCGGATAAATATGCCCAGGCCAGGGGAGGCTGGGCGACAAGCCACACGATGAAAGCAGTGTACCAGCATACGATGTCTTCCAAACGCAGCGCTGTGGATGAAACAATCGACGCCTATTATCAGAGGCTTTTACATCCTGCGGGGGCCACGCCCCCGCATATTGTGTGACTTCTCGTGTGATATTTCATTTTCGTGTGCGAAATTTCCTTGCTTTTTTCGTCGTCCTGGTGTAGAATGGGAAAAAAGGAAGGGGAGGGAGCAAAACCGCTGAATCTGCTGCGGCACAAGGCTTTGCCGGAAAGCTCAAGCATTGGGCCCTGGTTTGCAGGCCCTGAGCCTTTGTTGGAGGTGACGGGACTTGAACCCGCGGCCTCATGGTCTTGACAAGCGGAAGTGGAATTGCCGCCGGCACAGGAATGAAGCGCCCGCGCAAGCCGGCGCCGCCCTCCAGCCCCAGGATGATAAAATTGAACCGGCATGACTTTAAGAAACGCCCCGCCAGGATGACCCTGGCGGGGCGTTTTTGTTATCTTCCCACTGTGTTCAGGAAACAACAACCCACTGAGGTACTTACTTCGACCGCACCGTGTCGTCGGTGATGGCGGACATGGCCTGCTCCAGGCTCATGCCATTGGCCACGGCCTCCTTCCGGGCGGCGTTCACCGCTTGAATGGTCTTCATTTTCTCCCCCGTCAGCGAATACCCCTTCATCGCCAGCAGGGTAGCCGCCCAGGCCAGCATGGGGATGACGCAGAACATCACGATCACCGCCACCTTGATGCCGGTGGAGTAGGGCGTGGCGTCGTTGGGCAGCGTGTTTACCCCAGTGCAGATTAGGAAAATGATGGCCACCAGCGTCTGGGCCAGGGAGGACACCAGCTTGTCAACCAGGGAGAACAGGGTGCCCATGATGCCCGGGATATACTTGCCCGAGCGGTAGGTCTCGTAGTCCGAGCAGTCCGCCACCATGGGAATGGGCATATCCGCCGTGGCATAGTAGGCGCCGTAGCCAATGCCAAAGAATACGATGAACAAAATGGTATACAGGTTGATGGCGCCGCCGCCGTTGTAGGGGAACGCCAGCATCCGGGCCGGGTCGCCGTGGCTGCTCAGCAGCAGCAGAGCCAGCACGCCTACGTAGCAAATAAGGGCTACGGACACATACCGCACCAGGGACGCCTTCTGCCCCAGCTTCTGGGAGGTCCGCATGGACAGCAGGAAGAAGGGCACCGCGCACACATAGCCCAGCACCATCATGGGCAGATACAGGGCGTTGTAGTTGCCCATCAGGATGCCGTACAGCGCCAGCAGAACGGTGGTGTTGGTGGCGATGGCCAGGGCCAGCTTGCAGCCGCCGCCGGCCACCATCAGCCGCTGCATGGGCTTATTGTCCCGGATGATCTCCACGTACTCGCTCATCTTCACCTTTTCCTGCTTATCGCCGCCCACACCAAAGTATTTGGGGTTGTCCTTCTCGGCGATACCGATGATGGCCAGGGCGGTGAGCGCCACGGAGATGGCAATGCCAATGGGGGTGATGATACGGAATACAACAGGGTCGGCGTAGCCGGAAACCAACAGGTTGCCCGCCTCATCGTACACGTCATACATCTTTTTGATGGTGGGGATCATGACCTGCATCACACCCATGCCCAACAGGGAGCCCACCGTGTTAAAGATGGTGAACATAGGCCGCTGGTTGGGGTCGTTGGTAAGCACGGTCTGGCCCGCACGGGTACAGGAGGTCTGGAAGGTATAGCCAATGACCCAAACAAAGTAAATCACCGTGAAAGCCACATAGCGCAGCCACATCATGGTCTCGGGGATGAAGGGTGTCAGGACGTACAGGCAGATCACGCTTACCGCCATGACAAAGCTGCCCAGGATCATGAAGGGCCGGAACTTGCCGATCCTGGTGTTGGTGCGGTCCATCATCGCGCCGATGATGGGGTCGGTAATGGCGTCGCACACCCGCATGGCGGTGACCATCAGAGAGGCAAAAATGCCCAGATGCAGGATGTTGTCGCCAAACTGAGCCACATAGGACAGAATCAGGACGAAATAGACGTTTGTCGCGCCGTTGTTCAGCGGGAACAGCACCAGCTGGTATGGCTTGGCGCGGTTTAGGGTGGTGTTGGGTTCCTGGCTCATTGAAATCTCTCCTCCTTATCGTTGTCACGCTTGCGCTGGACTCGCTCTCGCCCCGGCTTCCCTCCGGCTCAGCTGATCTGCGAGCCGCTGCGCGGCTCTGCGCTCAGCCTTGCTCCAGTCCACCCGAGGCAGCGTGCCTGCGCTGGCGCTTCTACACCCAGTTTGCGCTGTTGGAGCTTTTGCCCTGGAGCTTGTAGGCGGGGTTGGGCTTGTCCACGCGCCGGATGACGCATTGATCGCTGAGGTCGCCGGACGCCGCTTTCAGCTCTACCTCGCCCTCCAGGGGAACGTTAAACTCAAATACCTTGTCGCCGGACTTCTTCTCCACCAGCTTGCCGTTGGCGTACAGCGCCACCTCCTTCTGGTTGGAATACACCTTCACCGCAGTGACGGCCTCGGGCCGGTCCGCATAGCGGCGGCCGCAGATGTGGACGAAGGGCTCGTCGCTCCACCATGCCTTGTAGATATAGAAGCTGTCCTTGCGGGTCTGTCGGTCGAAGGTGACAATGCCCTTATGGTTCATACCGGGCTCCCCGCCCTGGTCCCGGGCATCGGCGGCGAAATCGAACATGTTCCAGAGGTGGGTGGCCCACAGGTAAGGGTGCTTGGCAAAGCACTTGAGCATGTATTCGTTGTATACGCACTGGTACTCCTCGGTGTGGTCTCCACGGCGGGGCTTGGAGGAGTGGAGGTTGGGCATGGCCTCACAGCCGTACTCGGAGTAGCCCAGTGCCCGTTGGGGATACTTCCAGTGGAAGAAGCCCATCCACAGATCGTTGAGGAACAGCCCCGGCACATACCAGCCCAGATACAGGTTCCAGCTCACCACGTCGGTGATGTGCGCCGACCTGTTGAAGGGTCCGCACATGGCGTAGCAGGCCAGGGTCGTCAGCCGGGTGGGGTCAAGCTGATGGTACAGGTCGTTGAGCACCCGGTGGTTGTCCAGCATGTCCGCCTTATCCTTGGTGGAGATGGTGATCTCGTTGGACACCCCCCACACCACAATGGAGGGGTGGTTGTAGTTCTGGATCACCAGCTCCTTGGCCTGAGAGATGGTGTTGTCCCGGCCATTGGGCATATGTTCGGAGATATAGGGGATCTCCGCCCACACCACCATGCCGTACTGATCGCACAGGTCGTAGAAATACTGGTCGTGCTGGTAGTGGGCCAGACGGATGGTGTTGGCCCCCAGCTCCCGGATCATAGCCATGTCCGTATCGTGGTGCTCGCGGGTGATGGCGTTGCCGATGCCCTTCCAGTCCTGGTGGCGGGATACGCCGTGGAGGGGATAGCTGCGACCGTTAAGGAAGAACCCCTTTTCCGGGTCCACCGAGAAGGTGCGCACACCGAACCGGGCGGACACCTGGTCCACGGCTTTACCGCCCACCACCAGCACAGCCTCGCAGGTGTATAAATATGGGTCCTTCACGCCGTCCCACAGGCAGACATTGGGTACCGTCAAGGTGACGTCTGTTCCGGCGCCGTCGGCCACGGCCCTGCCCTCCGCATCCAGCAGGCGGATTTGTACCTGGGCCCCCTCCGCCTTGTGGAAGGTCTCCACCCGGACCTTTCCGTCTTTCCCCTCCACCGTTGGGGTAACTTTAAGCCCTGGGCCGCCGAAATAGTCCATATCAAAGTGATATTTGTTTACGATAATCAGACTGACGTCCCGGTAAATACCGCCGTAGAAGGTGAAGTCCGCCTTCTGCGGATAGACCCGGTCGTTGACGCTGTTGTCCACATGGACGGTGAGGTGGTTTTCCTCTTTGAGCAAGTCCGTCACATCCCAGCGGAAGGTGGAGTAGCCTCCATCGTGGGCGCCTACAGCCTGACCGTTCAGCTCCACCTTGGCGGAGGCGTTCACCCCCTGGAACTCCAGATAGGCCCGCTGGTCTGCATCGAATTCCGGCTTGGGAAACTTCTTTTCGTATACGCACGTCCCCCGCCAGTAGTCGTTGCCCCCGTCCTGGCCGTCGATATTGTTCCAGGTGTGGGGAATATCCACCGTCTGCGCCGCTCCGTCTCTCCCGGTGAAGGTCCATCCCGCATTGAGTATAATTGTTTTTCTCAAATCCATCCGCTCCTCTCTTTTTTATGACAAAGAGCCACCGCAGCTGGTGGCTCTTTATCACCTGTCAAGGATTCAGAACTTCTTTATAGGAACAATAAAGGAGTCAATAAAATTTTACTGGGTGGAATCCTTTTTGCGGGGAATCATATCTGCCACCAGCAGTCCCACCGCCACCACGCTCAGCACCGCAAAGGTGATCTGCGCGGCGTTGAGCGCCGTCTGCCACCAGGGAGTCACGGATACGATTCTGGTGTTGTTCCCAATGCCGTCCATGCCCCGGGAGTGCAGCACCGTGTACAGGATCCTATGGGAGGATTCCCGCATGGCCCGCGCCACCTGAGCGTTGGGGGTCGCGCCGTCCGGGCCGTAGTCCGCGAATTCAAAGCCCAGGTTTTCTGTGGAGGCGCCCGCCGTATTTGTTCCGGTGGTGCCCGGGAAGTTGTCGGGGATATCGTTGCCCGCCAGCACCTCATGGGGCTTGCTCATATAATCGCCCTCATACATATCCGTCACGGCAAAGCCGGTCATACCGGCCTCATCGCGCAGCCATCCGGTGAGCAGCGGCTCGCAGGCCCCAGACCACACCGCGCCGATGCGGTTGAACGCCGTCATCACGCATTTCGCGTCCGCATTCACGATGGGCAGCTCAAACGCGCGCAGGTATATCTCCCGCATGGCCTGCTCGTTGCACCAGGTTCCCAGCCCCTGACGCTGAAGCTCCTGATCGTTCAGCGCAAAGTGCTTGTTGTACACATATACGCCCTTGGCCTGGATTCCCAGGGTCTCATAGGTGTCGATCAGGCCGGTCAGCGTGCCGTCCTCCGAGTAGTACTCGAACACACGGCCCGCATAGGGCGTGCGGTGGATATTCAGGCCGCTGCCATAGAAGCCCGCATATCCGGCCCACATGGCGTCCTCACCAATGAGCTCGCCCACCTCCTGCACCAGATCGTCGTTCATGGTGGCGGCGATGATGCCGTTGCAGGGATAGCAGGTCCCCGTCAGCTCCTTATCGGGGTCGTTGGTCTGATTGGCATAGCCGTTGGGTCCGGCGGAATATCTCTGCGTCACGCCGGAGGGGCCGTTGTGGTCCAGGGTTTCCGGCTTGCCCACCGACTCCAGCGAGACGGTCATACGCAGGCCCACCGCGCACAGGCATGCCATATCCTGATAGGTCAGCTGATCCAGCAGAGCGTCCCACTTGGGGTCGTCATAGGCCAGGCTGCTCCCCGCATCGTCCTCCATCAGCTCAATGAGGCTGTAGCTGGTCTCCGACGAGCCCATGACCGGCCACTGGTCGTCGTTGGCGGGGATGTCCTCCGCGTCCAGAATGCTGTCCTTGTACATCTGATCGGTCATGGCCAGCTTGACATAGTTGTCGTTCTGGCCGTCCTCGTCCTGGTCGCCCCAGAGCATCAACGTTCCCTCCCAGTTGCTGCGGGAGAGATAAGTGACCTGGTTGTCTCCCTTGCCTTCGTAACGATTGATGTCCGCGCAGGCAAAAAGACTGGTGACATCGCTGCCGGTGCCATACGCCTTGGCATAGGTCGTGGCGTCAAAGGCATATTCCGCGCTGTAGACCAGGTCGGAATTGCCTTCAGCCGTCATACCGTCTGCAGTGCTGTGTCCCTTGGCGGCCAAAATGTTGTTGATGGCCTCGTGGCTGTCGGAGGCCGCGGTGAGGTAATAGGCGCCGTCCTCCAAAATAAACGCACCGGAGCCCAGCGCGTCGTAGCTGGCAAGGAAATATTCTGGGACCGTGATCGTCACAGTCTCGCTCTCGCCCGGGGCAAGCAGGCCGGTCTTATCGTAGCCCGCCAGCTCCACCGCCGCCTTTTCGATCTGGTTCTGGCGGTCATAGTCGGTATAGGGCTTCTGGACGTACACCTGCACGGCCTTTTTGCCGGGAACGTCTCCTGTGTTTGTCACGACGGCGGTGACGGTGTATTCCGTTTCCGTCCCGCTCCCCTGCTTGGTCACCTGCATGTCGCTGATGTCAAAGCTAGTATAGCTCATTCCATAGCCGAAGGGATAGGCCACCACGTCGGCATAATGGTAGCTGCCCGCGTTGCCGGCGCCCAGGACGGCGTCCTCGTACCGGGTCTCCGTATAGCGGTAGCCCACATAGATACCCTCCTGATAGACCACGTAGCTGGTAAACTTGCTGGGGCTGGAGGCAAAGCTGTAGTCCCCCGCGTTGGTATAGGTATAGGAGCCGAAATTGGCAACGGCGGGGTCCAAATAGTTGTTGGTCCACCAGGTGTCCGGCAGGCTGCCGGAGGGATTGATCTTGCCGCTGAGGATGTCGCCTACGGCATACAGGCCGCTCTGGCCCACGGAGCCAATCCACAGCGCGGCGTCGATGCCGTATGCCTCATCGTTCAAGAACGCTGCGGAAATGGGGTTGGCGCTGTTGAACAGCACCACGATGCCGCTCAGCTTTCCCTCGTCCTTGAGGCCCTTCAGCCCCTCCAGGATGCCCAGCTCATTTTTGTTCAGCATCAGGTAATCGGCGTTCTGCTCCACGTCGGCGCCGATGGGGTTGTAGCCGCCGTCCACGTGGTTGACGCTTTTCAGATCGTTTGCTTCGCCGCCCACGCGGCCGACCACAAACACGGCCACCTCGCCCTGGCCGTAATTGACGTCGCTCTTTTCAATGCTGCTCCACCGGGCCTCGTTGATCTCCTCGCCGCTGGAGGAGAAGTCCCGGCCAAATTCCTCGTCCTTGTACCAGTCCATCAGATCCGCGTTGACAACGGTCAGGCCGCTGCGCTCTATGGCGTCCACATAGGAGGGCGCGTCGGCGGTGTCCACCGCGCCGGAGCCGGTGCCGCCGTAGACCGGGGAGGAAGCGGTGGCGCCGAACAGGGAGACCTCCGTCCCCTTTAAGGGCAGCACGCCGTTGTTTTTCAGCAGAACCGCGCCTTCACCCTCCACCTCCTCGGCCTTGGCCAGTCCAGCGGCCTTCAGCTCGGCCACAGAGGTGAATGAGGACTCAAAATAGCGCGGATACGCGTTTGAGTTCGGATCTGAACCGTCCGTGGTCACGATTTTGGAGGTGGAAATCCTCAAAAAGCTGTTGATCTGCCCGGAAAACTGTCCGGCAATGCTGCTGCCAAAGTAAATCACGATCAGCAGCCCAATGGAGATATTGGCAAATATCTTCTTAAGCAGTCTTTTTGTCGAGGCTCTCATTGACTCTCTCCTCTCTGCGATTTGCTTCCATCAATTTGATTGGTACTTCTTCATATACAGCACGACCTCGGAAGCCACCAGGGTGACGACAAACAGCACGGCGCAGGTCACCAGCTGCGTAAACTGGGGAAACGGCTCGATTCCGTACACCGTATCCGCCACCGGCCAGATAATCATTTTTACAAACATCATGACGGCGACTCCGCTGCCCAAACAGAGAACGGCGGGAGCAAAGCCGGCGGTGCGCTCCCCTGCCAGCAGCAGGACGGCGGCGGCGATCCCGGCCACCGCCAAAATGACACAGATGCGCACGTCAAATACCGGTTCCTTGTACTCGATTTTCTGGAACAGTACCCCGTAGCAAATCGTAGAGACGATTGCCAGCACACAGGAAAACATGGCCACAAAGTAGCCGGGCGCTTTTTTGTGCGTATTCATAAAATGCTCCTTTCAGCAGCCGCACAGGCGGAAACCGCCTGTGCGGCTGGGAAGATCGGATGTTATTCAGAGATCAAGGGGGCATCGGCGCTGTTACGCGGCCTTGTCAAAAATCAGGCAGTAGACCCACTCGCCGTCGGTGCCCGGGCGCTCGATGTGCTCCTCGCTGAAGCCCAGAAGCAGCTGGCCGGAGCCGTTCATGGCGATGATCAGGGTCTTTTCGGTGGTGTCCACATCGGAGGCGCCAGCAATCTGGTCCAGGAACAGGCCGTAGTCGTCCAGGTCCTTAAAGCGCATGGTGGCGGGGCCGGGCTGCTCATAAAACTCGCCCTCGGCCACCACCTTGCCCTGGGGGAAGTCCTCCCAGCTGGTGGAGCCCTTAAAGGCCTCGATGTCGTCCGCCGCCAGGGTGTTGGCGATCTCCTCCACGCCAAAGGTCAGGTAGCTGGTCAGGTTGTATACCTGGTTGTGGATATAGGCCGGACCGTCAACCAGCTCGGAGGGGTCCAGCTCCTTGGTGATGCGCAGGGAGATTGCGTTGTCGACGGGGGTCTTCAGTTCCCCGTCGACATACACCTGGGACAGGTTCCAGGTGCCTTCCATGGCCACCACGTCGCTGCCGAAGTCCATTCCGGTGGGGCCCTCCTGGACGACGGGCTTAGCGCCGCCGGGCTCCTCGCCGCCATCGTCGGGGGTTTCGGCGGGCTCGGGGGTGGAGGCGTCGGGGGTGGGCGTGGCCTCGGCGGGCTCAGAGGCGTTGGAGGGAGGCGCGCTGGTTGTGTCGCCGTCGGAGGGACCGCCGCAGCTGCAAAGCACCAGCGACAGGCACAGCATGAGGCACAGGCAAGAGATCTTCTTCATGACAATGTTCCTTCTTTCATGGTGAAATATACTAACTCCAGCAAAAATGCCGGGAATTAGCAAATGACTGCATGGGACGGCCCCTGTGACCAGAGGCCTGTCCCATGCACGCGGGCTGTTCGGACGCAGGCCGAACAAAAATGCAGATTAGTAGCTCAGACCAAAGCCGGATACGTAAGAGTTGCCGTCGGCGTCCTTATAGGCATAGGAGCCGGAGGGGGACTGCGCCAGCACGTCGGCGCTCATGTGCTGATCCTTCACATAGCCGGGCACGTCGTTGGGGGAGACGCACACGTCCCAGACCTCGCCGTCCAGGTCGGTCTCCACCAGGGCGATGACGGAGGCGTCGGCCACCATGGTAATGGGCAGCTTGCCGGTGGGGCTGTGCTTGCCGGACACCACCTGGGCAATGGCGCTGTCGGAGGTGGTAAAGGTGCCCAGCAGGCCGTCGCAGTAGGGCTCCATCTCGGTGAGAATCCAGGGGCTGGTGGCCACGATCTCGCCGATGACCTTGCCGCCGTTGGCGTGGACGGCGTCCGCCACTTTCTTGAAGGTCTTCATGCTGGCCACGGTGGTGACGCTGGCCGTCTCGCTGGTGCGCTTGGCGTTGTCGTCATAAACGGGGGTTTCCACGTCCTCCGCCAGGTCCAGAATGGCCAGTTGGCTGGAGCCCGTGCCCACGATGGTGGGCGTCACGCGCAGATAAGCGATATCGGCGTCCTCGTAGTCGTCCACCACGGTAAAGCCCTCGCCCTCCAGGGCGGAGATGATGCCGCTGACGTCGGCGTCGTCCTTCTGGTTAAAGCCTTGGACATAAATCTTCTTACCGGTGTCCTTCAGGGGCAGGGTATCCTCGTTGTTCTTCATCAGAACCACGGATTTCAGGTGGGTCTCCTCGGCCAGCGTCTCCATCTTGGGCGTGACCTCGTTGACGGCCTTCACGCTCTCGTCCACATCGCGGTAGGGGTTATCCAGGTTGCCGCTCTGAGCCTGGGGCTTCAGACGGTTGGCGGCGGCCCGCTCCAGGTCGGCGCGGGTGAGGTCGCCGGCGGCCAGAGCCTGGTCCAGCAGGTCGGAGGGGTTGTCCGCATCCGCTTCACCGCCGGTGGCGCCGGTAGCGCCCATCTGCTGCACGTTGAAGCTGCTGAAATCGATCACGCCGCAGTCGCAGCCGGCTTTGACAAACAGGACCATGCGCTCGTAGTTGGACAGGTCCTCCACGCCCTGCTGGGCGGCCATCTGGAGGGAGTCGGAGTTGATCAGGCCCTCGAAGCCCAGCACGTCGCGCAGCAGGCCCAGGAGGATGTCCTCGTTGAAGGCGTTGCCGCGGCCCTCGTAGCGGATGTCATAGGTCTGGCCGTTGTAGGTGATGGACTGGGGAGCAATGCGGGCGTCGATGATGGGCTGGGAATAAGCGGGCATCACGCCGGCCGCACCGGCCTCAAAGGCGGCGATAAAGGGCTTGAGCTGGTAGTCGGCCAGGGAGTTCTCAACGCTGTAGATGCGGTAACGACCAGTCTGGCCGTGGCTCTCGAAGCCGTTGAAGGCCGCACCGTCGCCGGGGAAGTGCTTGATGGTAATCAGCACGCTGCCGGGGACGATGCCCTGGTCGCCGTTCTGATAGCCGACGGTCAGGTTGTGGGCGATCTCGGAAGACATGTCCTCACGCTCACCGTAAGTACCAGCGTTGCGGCTCCAGCGGGGGTCGGTCACCAGGTCCACCTGGGGGCCGTAGATGCCGTCCACGCCCTTGGCCCACATGACCACCCGGTCATACTCGGCGTCGGTCAGCACCAAATCGGCGTTGCCGTCGCCCAGGGCGGCGGCGGTGACGCCCTCAGAACCGGGCATGCCGTGGGCAATGGGGTTGGTGAAGGTGAAGAAGGGCACCGCCACCTCGCCGGTCTGGACAGCGGTGTACTCGCTGTACTGCTCCAAACCGTTGTTGAACCACACGGCCACCTCGGTCTCGGGGTTGTTGCGCAGCACGTAGGTGCGGATGCCGGAGGTGTTCAGCCACTCAATGTTGGTGGCGTCTTCCTCGCCGCTGGCGCCGAAGCCGCCCTGAGCGGGATAGATCTTGGTCCAGGAGGGCTTGCCGTCGTCGCCCAGCACCTCAGCGGTCTTGATGCTCTTGGGGCTGTAAGCCATCACGTTTACCACCTGATGGGTCAGCTGGGTGTCGGTGAGGGCCTTGGCCATAGCCTCGGCGCGGGTCTGGGCGTCCAGCCGCCAGTCCTCGAAGTCGTCAAGCTTCTGGTTGTTGTTCAGGTCGCGGAAATACTTGCCGTCCTCGCGGATCACGCCCACCAGGGTCACGCCGATGGTGGGGCCGTCCTCGTTCTCATAGAACACGGGCTCCAGGAACTCAGAAACCAGCTCGTCCTCGCTGCTGACGGTGTAGGGGGCGGGGATGTAGCCGTCCTCCTCCACAACGGCCGACGGGGTGGGATCTGCCGAGGGGGGAGCGGACTCGTCTGAGGCTGCGGGGGCGCAGGCGGCCAGCATGGACAGCGCCAATACCGCCGCGAGCAGTCTGGGAATGATTCGCTTCATAGAGATTCTCCTTTTCTTTTTTCTCTTTCCGAACGTGATATTGCTTAATTTGCGGCCGGGTTTGCTGTGTAATATTGTACTTGTTCCACAGTTTTTCAGCAATCGTTTTTGCACAAGCCGCAGATTTCTTGCATGAACTGCAAAAAGAAGACCGGCGGCCTTCTTTTTGGGGGAATATTTTGGTTATTGCGCCTGCTGCGCGCCGCCGGCCAAAAGCCAGATCGTCAGGCTAAACACGCCGTCCTCGGCCATCACCGTCAGCTCGCCGCCGTACTTTTGGGCGATGGCCCGCATACTCTTCATGCCATAGCCGTGGAAATCCTGGGAATCGGAACGTGTCGTAACAGGCAGGCCGTCCTCAAATCGCAGCCCGCCCTGATAGTAATTGGTCACGTTGATGGATACAACATCTCCGCCGCTGCGGATGATGACGCTGATCTGCCGCTTCTCTTCCTCCAGTGCGCAGACCGCCTCCGCCGCGTTGCCCAGCGCGTTGCCCAGCAGGGAGTATACTTCCGTTTCCGTCAGGAAGTTCAGACAGCCGCCGTTTCCAGTAAAGCTCAGCTGGATATGATCCTTTTCACACAGCAGCGTCCGGTCGGTCAGCAGCACGTCCAAGGTCTGATTTCCGGTATGATAGAATTGATCGTAAATGCGTATCAGCGACTCGATCTCGCTTGCCTCACCGGTTGAAACCAGCAAGCGGTAATTCTCCAGCCGATGGCGGATGTCGTGGCACTTCATGTTAATCATCTCAATGGTGTCTTTTCGCTCCGCCAGCTGCTTGCTGTCCGCCTGCCACAGCCTGCGTATCGTTTCTATCTCCTCGCTGAGCTTTGCCCGTTTGCACAGCTCGGACTGTATAATCAGGCAAAGGAGGCAGCACGTGATGGCATACAGGTTTTGCGCGATGACAGCGCTCAGGTCCCAAACGCCGCTGCTTCTCGTAAACCGGGTAATCACCATGCAGATGAACAGGATGATTACGCTCAGCAGATTCATCAGCCTGCGGAAATCTCTTTTTCCGTAGTGGGAGGTATCCATTTTCCGCGCAAAGCCAAAATAGACCACCAGGCAAAAGGGCAGATACAGGAGAAAGTTCCTCAGAAAGGACGTCAGGACGCCGGAGGGCAGCCACGGAAGCAGGTAGCCGGTTTTCAGCTGAATCAGCTTCAGCGCCGAATAGATCAGGTGCTGTGTGGCGCGCCCTGCGCTGGCACTGTAGAGGGCCTGCTCCCATCCGATCTGAAAGCAAGAATGGAACAGCACGAGGAGTATATAAAATTCGCTCAGGAAATAGAAGAACATGATCAGCTGCGGCTGGTTCAGCCCAAGCACCGGCGATTGGAGCAGCCAGTTGACGGAGTATACCAGCCAGCCGGACAACACACAAAGGGGGAAAAAACGTATAGCAAAATGTGTCCGGCGCTGATAATTGTGGAAAAACAGCGCCCAGCATATCAAATTCTGAAAAAATGTCAAGATAACGCCCATTTGGTCACACACCACCTACCATAAATTCTGCGTATGCCCGCAGAAACTTCTGCTTGTAGGCACGGCCAATGCGCAGCTTTTCTCCCTCCAGCAGCACATCGTCTCCGATCACACTGCGCACATATTGCATATTGATCACGTACCACCGGCTAATGGCACAGTAGCTTTTCGGCAGCTGCCGCTCAATGGATTTGAGCGGCCCCAGGGAGCGGTATACCTTGTCCCGCGTATGCCAGTTCAAATAATGTCCTTCCACTTCCACATAGCAAATCTCCCGCAGCTGCAGCCCGATTGTCTCACCCTCAGCCCGGATTACGATCCGTTCCCCGTTTTTGCTGCCTACATGCGCAAGAATCCTTTTCAGCTTCAGGTTAAAGGCATGGTAGTTGATGGGCTTCAGGATAAAGTCAAACGCTTCCACCGCGTACCCCTCAATGGCATACTGCGCCATATTGGTCACAAATACCAGGGTTACGCTTCGGTCAATTTGTCTAAGCCGCTCAGCCGCTTCCATCCCGGACATCAGAGGCAGTTTAATATCCATAAATATCAAATCATAATTTGCTTTATACGAGTTCAGCATCAAAACCGCATTAGCGAAATGAGTGACCTGAAATTGCAATAGATTTTGTGCGGCGTATTGCGTCAGACAGTTCATCAGATTTTTTGCTTCCTCGTCATTGTCCTCAACAACTGCAATATTGACCACTTTATTCACCTGCCCTGCACGCGCGCCTCGTGTGGGTTCCCTCTAAAAATTCTTTACTAACCTTGCAGACGTTCCATGTTCGTTTGTATTTTACTTTAACACACAAAATCCGGTTGGTCAAGCACAGCGTTTTTTCAACGGAATCCACAGCCCTCCTTCCGGCGCTCCAGGCAAAGGGCCTCACGCCGGAACAGCCGGGACCGCACACAAAAGAACAGGGGGAGAACGCATGATTGTAACGATTGACCGGGAATTTGGCAGCGGCGGGCGTGAGCTGGGAAAACGACTGTCCGACGCGCTGGGGATTCCCTGCTATGATGATGAAATCATTGAAATGGTGACAAAAGAGTGCAAGCTGGATTGGTACGAACTCCAGAGACAGCTTGCCCAGGTCCGCGCCGTCGCCCCGCGTCCCCTGGTGCTTGATGGCCTCATACTGCTGCTTCAAGGCCGCCGCCTTTTCGCTGGGCAAAATCGTTTCCCGGTGGCGCAGGTTGTCGTCCGTCATAGCGAGGACGGCTTCATCATCCGTCATGTTGCGGACGATACAGGGCATATTTTTGTACCCCGCCAGCTCGCTTGCCCGCTGCCGCCGGTGGCCCGCTATGATCTCATAGGAAGAACAATATGAAAATGAGATACAGCGATACAATCCGCGCTTTGAGCGCATTGCTCTTCCTGTCCGTAACTCTTACGGGATGCGCTGGAAAAACCGGTGAAAACAGCAGCACTCCACAGCCCAGTAAAGAGATTGACGTTACAACTTATTACGAAAAGCACAGCACTGTAGCAAGCAATGAGCGTCGATATCGTTTTGATATCGGCGCTCGTTTGCTGGGGCGCCGAGTCTCGCCTTCGGCTCGGTCGGCGCTGTGTGCCACCGGCACACAGCGCCCCCAAGCCCCGGACCGGGCGCTTCCACGCCCGGTCGAACACGTCCGTCCGCATGGGGGATGAGCTGATTGCGCGATTGGATGTGCTGGCGAAAGCCGCAAACCGATCCCGGAATGGGATCATTAACCTGCTTTTGGAATCAGCGGTGGATATTGTGAAGATTCTAATTCTGCTTCGTTATAAAGACGTGGGCAGGCGTCGTGCCTGCCCACGTTTTTTGTCATTCCTCGGTTTGCGCCAAACCCAGCCGCTCGGCGATCTCCTCCGGCTTCAGCCCGGATTTGCTGGCGGACTGGATCAGCTCTTGGATCTTCTGCCTTTTCGTTTTGCGGGGCTTGCGCTGGGGCTTCGGGGCGAGAATGTCCTTTTTCTGCTGCTCCAAAGCCTCAATGCGTCCCTTCACTGCTGCCGCCTTCGCGTCAAACTCCTGCATCGCGGCGGCACGTTTGGCCTCGACCCCCTCCAGGTCCTCGTTCAGCTTCTGAATTTTGGCGTCGATGTCAGCGACCCTTTGCTCGGCGGTGCGGCGGGGGCGTCTCACTTTCTGCTCGTCCATGTTGGTAAAGCTCCTCTCAATGGAAATTTTAAGTAGAACATTCAAAGCGGTTATGCCCAGTATGGACCGCTCTTATAACAACTATCAGAATTATATCATAAGGCACTATGATATTCCACTATTTTTTTAAGAGCAAGCGCCACGGAAAAATGGTGGACGCCATGTACCGGATGATGGGGATGCTGGTCAGCGGTGGAAGCGGGAATATGTAAATTGGTGGCTTTGCCCTCGTTACGGCACGTCATAGCACGTCCTTTAACTTTAGGCAATACCATTTTACATTTGCGCGGGCGTCCTCAATGTCCCGCTTGTAGACGGTCACGGTGACAAGTTTCTCCT
>CAOKLO010000075.1 GCA_948469375.1 uncultured bacterium
TTCTTTCTTCAGTTCCATTCCCTTATTATAGCATATCTTTGTTTGTGTGAACAGATCCTAGGAAAATTTTAAGCTTTTTAGAACAAGATAAATTCCTTCTTCATCGTTTGAGGCTGTTATTCGGCCTGCTGCCTCCTTCACCGGCCCAGGCGCGTTACCCATCGCAACACCTAAGCCGGCATATTGAAGCATTTCCAAATCAACGAAATTATCCCCGAAAGCCACAATTTCAGCTTGATTCACACCGTAAAATTTCTGAATCCGTTCTACCGCCATCCGTTTGGAGACCTCTTTGGGCATAACCTCCAGATAGGTGGGTCCGGAACGCGCCAGAGTCAGATCAGGAAATTCCTCCGCCGCCGCGTTTTGCAGCTTTGTAATTTGCTGCTGGGAGCTGATGGCCAACAGCTTATGGACATGGGGAACGCTTTCCACCGCCGCCTGAAGCTGACCAGCCAAGGGCGTACATTGGGAGATGCGCGCCTCCCGACGGACAGCAGGATGATTGACATCGTCCACCAGCCACACGTCATAGAGATAGGAACTGACGACGATATCCGAAAAGTAATCCAGTACGAATTGTTTGAACGAGACCGCCGTTTCTTTTTGAATCCCCTCATCACTTAAAATAGATCGCTCCGCGGTCAGAATCAGACTTCCGCTGTAGCAGACAACCGGACTGTGAAGCCCTGCCTGCTTTTCCACCGTCTCCACCCCACCCGGAGAGCGGGCAGAGCAGAGAATGATGGGAATGCCGCGCTTTTCCAGACGGTTGAGAATCTGTTTGGTCTGGGGCATGACCTGATGATTGGAGTCCAGCAGCGTCCCGTCAATATCCAGAAAGACGAGAGAATAGCGCTTCATACTTCAGCCCTCCATACGCTCCAATGTACAGGCTTTGGCAATGGACTTGCGAATTCCCGCCCGCAGAGGGAGCAGCACCAAGGAGGAGACGGACAACTCGTCGATGCCCATCAGGTTGTTGAGGATACGCTGGGTCACATCCTTGATGTCGCTGGACCGGGCCTGCATATAGGGGTCCTCCATCTCAACAAACATGGCGGAAAACTGCTCTCCCGCCTGCTGGACGGCGTACTCCGCGCTGTAGTGCTCCTTATCCAGTGTGTCCATGATGCACTCCACATAGTCGTCATCTTCTGCGAACATGGCGCGGGTCCCGAAGCGGATAGCAGACTCCTCACTGGTCTCAGCCGTGGTCTTTTCAGCCAGAGCCACCAGCTGACTCATGGCGTCGTTCTGGTCTCTGCCCAGACGCTTCTTCTCATTCTCCGGGCTGCGCTCTGACTCTTTTTGGACCGCGGAGGAAAAGTACAGCCTGCCCTTGACTTCCTCCTGGGACACGCCCTTGCCCTGCATCAAGATCATAAATATCCTCCTTTATTGCAAGAGCGCCAGTCCGGCTTGAAAACCGAAGCGGCGCTCATGGACTGTTTGGCTTACAGGTTCTCCTTGAAAAACGCCTCCAAAGCAGCGATGGCCTCCTCCTCAGCGGGACCCTCGGCGGCGATCTTGACCTCGTCGCCCTTCTTGACCCCCAGGTTCATCAGCTTCATCAGCTGAGAGGCCTTTACCGTCGTCTCCCTCTTGGTCACGGTGACGGTAGTCCCGGGGAAGGTTTTGGCCAGCTTGACCAGCAGTCCGGCAGGGCGGGCGTGGATGCCCAGCTCGTCGGTCACCAGATAGGTAAACTCCTTCATGAGACAGCACTTCCTTTTTTGTTTTTCCGATTCGCTTTTTCTACCGCAAGGTGAAAATATCCTTGTGATTCCCTCCCCCCGCGGAGCTGGAACTCGAAAGACTCAGAACTTTCGTTTTCCTCCCGGGGGAAGATTATTTTGATTGAAGAGAGGCAAGAATCCGTTCCACATTGCGGTGGCCGTTGCGGATGCTCAGGTTGACCGCAAACATGGCGATGCAGCTGATTGCGGCAGCGACTGCCATTGCGACGCCCAGGGCGAAGAGCACCCCACTCTGTCTCAGCCCGAACACCGCCAGGACCAGAAAGACAGCAGCGGCAATGAACAGCTTCCGTCTCCAGCCGCCGATGGTTTCCAGGGCGGCCTTCTGTTTTCTGGCCTCATCCAGGGCCTGTTCCTTGTTCAGCATAGCGGATTCCTCCTGAAAGATTTTGTTTTATGGCGGCGGAAGCGGCTCCGGTGACCGGTATCCAAAAATCCCGGGCCGCTCCCGCCCTATGGAAAGGGGAGGCAGGGGAACGCTCAGTAAGACAGTCCCGGATCGAAAAAGCCCAGCATCACACCCACAAAGGCTACCACCACCAGGATGAGCATGACCACCACGGGACTCATGCGCTTCTTGCTCAGCAGGTACCAGCAGATGAGCACGAACACAGCACTGAGGATGGAGGGATACACGTCGTTCAGGGTTTTTTGCAGGTCCACGATGACGCCGCCCTCGCTGTTGAGCATCTGAAAGGAGGTCTGGATATTGATCCAGCTGGCAGTAACGCCGCCGATAACCATAGTGCCCAGCATGATGATGGAGTCGCGGATGGCATTGGCTTTTTCGCCCACCAATATCTCCACGGCCTTGCCGCCCAGCTCATAGCCCTTGAAGTACATAAACCGCATGATGAAGAACATACCGATGTTCCACGCCAGGATGTAGAAGATAGCGCCCAGGGGGGAACCGCCGCCGGACAGTCCCAGGGCGATGCCCAGCAGGATGGGGAGCAGGGTGCCCACTACCAGGGAGTCGCCGATGCCAGCCAGGGGACCCATCAGTCCGGCCCGGATGCCGTTGATGGTCTCGTCGTCCACTTCCTCTCCGTTGGCCCGGGCCTCCTCCATACCGGCGGTAATGCCCACCACAATGGAGCCAACCTGAGGCTCAGTGTTGAAGAAGGTGGAGTAGGTGAGGATCTTCTCGGTCTGTTCCTCGTTGGAGGGGTACAGCTCTTCCACGATGGGGAGCATAGCGCACATATAGCCGAAGGTCTGCATATGCTCCTGGGAGAAGCAGGTCAGGTGACCGTAGAACCAGTTGAGGAAGGAGTGGTTCAGCGTCTTTTTCGACAGTTTTTTCATGGTCAGATATCCTCCTCATCGTCATCCGCACCCACGGCAACAGCAGGCCTCAGAGCCAGACAGCGGATGTTGTAGTTGATAATGGCGAAGAAGCCGCCCACAATGGCACAGCCGATCAGATTCAGGTGCATACAGGCGCACAGGGTAAAGCCGAAGAAGAAGGTAAGGAAGTCTACCGGCTTGGACACTACCTGCTTGAGCAGAATGGCCACACCCACGGCAGGGAGCAGGGAGCCTACGGTGAACAGGGTCTTCATGGCCAGGCCGTCCATGGGCAGGTAGTCCTTGATGACCTGGACCATGTTGGCACCGTACAGGCAGATGACAAAGGTGGGGATAAAGGAGCAGATAAAGTGGGAGATCCAGGGCAGGATCATGTCGGCTACATACAGCCGCTTCAGCTTGCCCTTCTTCACCCAGTCCAGGCCCATGTGCTGCCAGACCAGGTTGATGGTGGCGGTGCCGTAGAACAGCACGGTGCCCAGGGTACCCACGGTGGCGGCCATGGAGACCGCGAAGCCCTGAGCCTCAGCGCTGGCTGGGTCCAGGCCGGTGGAGGAGATATAGAGCATAGCCAGGGGGATGCCGATGTAGGAGATGGAGCGCACGTCGGCAGACACGGTGCCGCCGGGGGTGACCAGGGCGATGTAGACGATCTGCACCGCCGCGCCCAGCATAATGCCCATGGGCACGTTGCCCAGCACCAGGCCGCAGATCAGACCGCCGATCAGGGGCCGGCCCAAGGTGTAGTTGCCGAAGGTGGTACCGCCCAGGCCGGGCATGGACGACAGACAGGCGCATAAGCCGATGATGGCGGCCTGTACTACGTTAATTGTCATAACCGTTCATCCTTTCTCGATTGCTCTTATGGTTTCTGACCACAAAAGATCAGTTGAAGCCGAACTGTCCCCGGAACTTGGTCCAGTTGCCGATGGCCGCCTCCTTGATGAGGGCAAACTCGATGTTGTACCCGGCAGCCATGAGCTTTTCAAAGGCCTCGGCCTCCTCCTGGGTAATGGACTGGTTGTTGCCCAGCTTGACGGCTCCGGGGCGGTCGTTGCAGGGTCCGACGATGATGGCTTTCAGGCCGGGATCAAAGGGCTGGTCCAGCAGGATATGGGCCATATCTACCGGGTTCTTGGCGATGAGGAAGTACTGATCCTGGCTGGCCAGCACCTTCTCCTTCTTGGCCTGCCAGTCGGCCATGGTCCAGACGAAGGTCTTTTTGTCGCTGGCGTTTTTGTAGGCGGCCTTCAGGACGGGGGTGCTGGCAGCCTTGTCGTTGACGGCGATGAGGCCGGTGCAGGGGTACTCCAGGGACCAGCGGGTGCAGGTCTGGCCGTGGATCATGCGGTCGTCAATACGGATAAAGGAAATCATGCTGTTTACCTCCCAAAAAATTTTTTAGATTTCGTCTTCACTGTCAGCGTCCGTGCTGAACTGCTTCACCTGCTCGGCAGCGCAGGTCATCATAGCGGAAACGGTGTCGTCCAGGGGGCTGTCCTCCTCCTCCACAGCGGTGACCGCCATGGGCAGATTCATCCCGCCGATGGCCCGGACGTTGGCCAGACCCAGCTTTTCGGAGATGGCCGCCATGGTAGTAGTCAGGGGGGAACCGCTGACCAGGTCGGCCAAGACGATGATCTCGTCCTCGGCGGTCATGGGGGCCAGGACCTTCTCTACCTCCTCCTTAAAGGCCGGCAGAGCCATACCGTCCTGAAAGGCCACCTGACGGACGTCCTCCCGCTCCCCCACCAGCATACCCAGAGCCTGGGTCATGCCGGAGGCCAGGGTGCCGTGGCTGACAAATAACAGATACCTCATGCTTACTCCCTCTTTCTTGTTGATTTTGCTGTTTAGTGGCTGTCGCTTACTGTGCCTTTATTATAAAAGCCACAAATTTTTTCCGCACCTGAGCATTGTCATGACTTGCAAGTGACAAATGTCATGATTTTTTGAATTTCTCCGTTTACCTCACATTTACTCCAAATCGTTGTCCTAATTTTTGTGCAAAAAAACAGCGCCTCCTGCCCGGTCGGGGAGAGAGGCGCCTTGCTCGTTTCTTACGATTGATTCAAATAGATGTTGATTTCCCTCTGGGTGGTAAGCATCCTGCTCTGGTCGATCTGGTCGCCGGATATGGCCTCCGCTACCGCCTGCTCCGCCATCACCATGGCCTGGTCATAGTCGTTGAAGCGGGGAGCGACCACGGCGGTTCCCATGATCTTATGGATGACCTCCCGGGTAAAGCCCTCGCTGCTGGGGATGTCCTCGTGGAGGCGGTCCAGCGCTGCCTCCTCCTCCGCAATGGCCTGGACGGGTGAAATGCCGTGGGAGTAGGTGTACAGCTCCCTCTGGACCTCATCATCCAGGGACAGCAGCTTAGCGAACTCCCAGGCCAGCTCCTGGTTTTTGCTTCGGGCGCTGATGCCCAGAAGCATAGTGTGCAGCTCGGAGATGTTGTCCCCCTCCGGTCCGGCGGGCATACAGATGCAGTCCCACTCGAAGCTGGAGTACTTCTTCACCCGCCAGGGGTAGGGTTGATAGGCCCGGTACTCGGAGAAGAGGAAGGGGCGGAAGGCCACATGACCCACGTCGAAGTCCCGGGCGGTGACGGTGTAACCCCCGTTGAGTGTGTTCAGCCTTTTTACAAACTGGATGGAGGCGTTGATGTTCCCGTCGGCCAGATAGCAGGATTGACCGTCCTCTGAGAACAGGGAGGCTCCATTGGAGTACAGGGCATTGAGCCAGGTATAGCCGTACACGCCAAACTGCCGCTGCTCCACGTCGGTGACCTGAGCACAGATGCGGTAGAAGTCGTCCCAAGTCCAGTCGTTGTCGGGGACCGGGATGCCCTGTTTCTCCAAAAGGGTCTTGTTGACGAACATGATGGTGGGCACGCTCTCCTGGGGCAGGGCGTACTGTTCCCCCTGGACGCTGCCTGACTGGAGGCAGGGCTGGTAGTAGGCGGAGGAGTCGAATTCCGGGTCGGAGTCCATCCGGCCGTCCAGCCTGGCCAGCGCCCCGGAGGACACCAGCAGGTTGAAGTCCTCCGGGAGGACGAAATAGAGGTCGGGTTCCGTCCCTTTGAGGATTTTCTCCGCCAGCCACTCGCTGTAGCCGTCGGTGGTGATCCCGCTGACATACTCCACCTTGACGCCGGGATGGTCCTCCTGAAAGCGGGCAATGGCGTTATCCAAGATCTGATAGCAGTCCCCATTAGGAGTGTTCCAGTAGCTGCCGGAGTACACGCCGACGGTCAGAGTGTTCTCCTTCCCGCAGCCGGCCAGAAGCAAAACCAGCAGCAGCCATCCCAGCGCCAGCCCCCGCTTCATACCGGCCCTCCGTTCACCGCGCCAGTCTGGACGGCCCAGATAGCCAGCTGGGTGCGGTCCCGGAGATTCAGCTTGCACAGGATATTGCTCAGGGTATTGCGCACCGTCCCCTCGGACAGGCACAGCTCTTTTGCAATCTCCTTGTTGGACATACCGCTGCCCACCGTCCGGATGACCTGCCACTCGCTCTTGCTGATATCCGCCGTCAGCGCCTCGTCCACCTGAATCCGGGCGGAGCTCCGGGCCATGCTGGAGAACTGGTGGAGTACCTTGCTGGCGATATTGGGGTTGATCATGGCCCCGCCGTTGTAGGCAATGCGGATAGCCTCCGCCAGCTCGGACACGCTGCTCCCTTTCAGCAGATACCCGCTGGCTCCGTTTTTCAGCGCCCCGAAAACGTACTCGTCGTCGTCAAAGGTGGTCAGGATAATTACCTTGGCCTGGGGACACCGCTCCAGCATAAGCTTGGTCCCCTCCACTCCGTCCATCCCAGGCATACGGATGTCCATCAGCACCACGTCAGGCCGGCAGTGAGCCGCGCTCTTCAGTGCCTCGGCCACACTGGGGACAGCGTCGGCTACCTCAATGTCCAAACTCACATTCAGAACGACCTTTAAACTCTCCCGAATCAGTTCCTGGTCGTCCACGATCAGCACTTTAATCATGTTCCTCCCCTTTCTCGCCCCGCACCGGCAAACTTACTATCAGATAAAATCCCCGCAGCCCAGGCTCCAGTTCCCCCCGGTTCCCCCAGGTGAGAGAGCCGCCCAGCAGGTCCAGCCGCTCCTTCATGTGCCGCAGGCCGAAGCCCGCCTCCGCGTGTTCACAGCCCAGGCCGTCATCCCGGATGTCCACCATCAGCTGGTCCTCCCGCCGGGTGATACGGATTTGAATCTCCAGAGCATGACCGTGGCGCACGGCGTTGGTCATGCCCTCCTGAATAACCCGGTAGAGGGTATCCTCCTCGTCCTGGGCGAAAATCAGGGGTCCGGCCAGCTGTTCATAGCGGACCTGGGCGGAAGTAGACGCCTGGAAATTCCGGATCATGGTCTCCAGCGCCTCGGCCAGCCCCGCCTTCTCCAGGGCGTCCGGGCGCAGGGCCTTGATGGAGCGCCGCACGTCGTTCAGCCCCTCCCGGGCGGACTGGGCTACCGACTCAATGCGCTTCTTCGCCTCCTCCGGGGCCGCGTCAAAAAGGGCCAGCCCAGCGTCCGCACCCATGATGATCCCGGTCAGAGTGTGGCCCAGGGTGTCGTGGATCTCCCGGGCCAGCCGGTTGCGCTCCCGCAGCTCGGTCATACGCTCCAGCTTCAGGGCGTAGTCCCGCAGCTGCTCGTTGGCGTCGTGGAGCTGTTCGTTCAGCCGCCGGATACGGACATTTTCCGCCTTCTGGCCAGTGAACAGCAGGATCATGTAGAGGACGAACAGCAGCACGTTCAGGGAGACCAGCACGCTCTCCAGCCCGGCAAACCAGCTGCGCACCGGCTGGCTGTAGTAGCTGAGGTAGGCGCTGAATGGAATCTGTCCCGTGGCGGAAACGACAATCTCATACTGTCCGAAGGCGTAGAGAAAGACCAGCGCCACCATAAAGCACAGCCGGTAGATACTGTTGCGCACATAGTGGACCAGATCGGCCAGCACCAGCAACGCCACGCCGCTGTAATAGAAATCTATGGAAACGGTGATCCCGATGCACAGCGCGATTTCCACCAGGCAGAGGGCCAGCCGGGGCTCCAGACGGTCGATATCCAGCCGGGACTTTCCAAAGCTGACGGCGCACAGCAGCAAATACTGGCTCAGCGTCCAGACCGGCATCTGCCAGGGGGGACGGGGCACCCGCTGGACGGCGGCCAGAAACTCGTAAGCGCTAAAAGAGCCGCAGATACGCAGCGTTGTGGCCAGACAGATAAGGGAGTAGTAGAAAATAATGACACAATTCAGCAAAAACATTAGCGCGGCAAGATCGGATAATTTTTTTTCGTTGTTCATCACTGCCACCCGTCAATTCCGTAGTTGTTTACATTTTCTTTGGTGAGCAGCTCCACCGGAACGATAATCTCATGCTGTTCACATTTCCCGTCGATGGCCAGATACCCCTGAGCCACAGCTTCTTTGGCGATCTGGCATGGAAACTGGGCGCAGGTGGCCGTCATCAGCTGGTCATCCACCAGGGCCTTGGCCTCAGGAGTGCCGTCTACTCCGTAAATCAAGAACCGGCCGGACATTCCAGCTCCCTCAATAGCGGCCAATGCTCCGAAAGCGCTGGGGTCGTTCAGGGCCATGACAGTGTCCGACTCCGGGGCCTGTTTCAGCAGCTCCTCCATCACCGGCATGGCGTTTTCGATCTGTCCGTCGGACTGTCCGGAGGCCACTACCTCAAAGCCAGGGTGTCCGGCAATGGCGTCCATGAAGCCTTGTATCCGCTCCGCGCCGGACCGGGCCGTGATGTGCTCCAGCAGGATAATTTTGGCGGAATCCCGCTGGCTCATCAGGTGTCTGGCGCAGAGTACGCCGGCCTGATAGTTGTCAGACAAAACGGAACAAGCAGCCAGCTCCGCGTCCTTCACCGGGGCGTCTACCACAATAACCGGTACTCCGGCCCTGGCAGCGGCCTCCAAACCCGCCAATGCCGTGTCCCACTCCACCGGGGTAAAGAATATCGCCTGGACTCCCGCGTCGATCAGTTCCCGGATTTCCTCGTTCTGGCGGTCCTGGTCCATGGCGGCGTCCCGGGTCAGCAGAATATCCCCCTTTGACTCAATCTCCGACCGCAGCTGGGCGTCTATCACTTGATAATAGGGGTTGTTCATGGTCATGTAGGTGGCCCCGAATACTACTCGGTTTTCTGATTGACTGGCAGAAATATCCCCTGAGTATCCAAACAGAAGTAACAGTGTGATAACAAATGGTAAACATATAATCATAACACACAAAAAAAGTTTCAAAACCACTCTCATCGCTTCGTCCCCCTTACAATCATACTCATATCATAAAGCCCAGCTTTTTTATTGTCAAGAATCCTTCAGGTTTAAAATATGTTCGTGCGAGAAATTTACCCTTGACAAAAGCTCTCTGAGGTCAGCGCCACAGGCATTTTACCCGTCTGCTGAATGAGTATGACGAGGAACAGACCGGGCCGGAAGCGTTCATAGCCAACTGGAAAAGGCAGATTGAAAAAAGGTATTATGCGGATTTATACAGATTAAATCGCTCCAAGGCAGAGAGAAAATACAAATAAAGGTGTAATCTATTTCATAAAAATTAGCAACAAATATGTTCCGCAATTTGAGTTGAGAACAGGGGAATTTCTTCTGACTAATTTGCTTGCGTAAACTAAAAACGCAGAAAATCTAAACCTCATTCTTATCGATAAAATTGAATTGACATTGCATCCTTCTGCCATCATGCGTTTAGTATTTTTACGCAAAGAATTGCCCGTCCTGGATCAAAACATCTTCATAAACAAGCAATCCGGGAAAGATTTCAACCGTCCAAAGTACAAAAATCTGGCGAAAAAACTAAAGCCGGACGATTTACTCTACAGTAAGAGCATCGACCGGCTGGGACGGAACTATGAGGAGATCTAAAATCAGTGACGGATTCTCACCAAGGAGAAGAAGATCGACATTGCAGTGCTGGATACCTGCCGGGGCAAGGACTTGATGGGAACCTTCCTCAGTGGTATTGTCCTGCAAGCGCTGTTCTTTGAGGCAGAGAACGAGCGTAACAATATCCGCCAGCGTCAGACGGAGGGCATCGCGGCGGCAAAGACACGGGCGTTCGGTTCGGCAGACTGCCCAATCTGCTCCCGGAGAACTATCACAGCGCCTGCCAGTGGTGGAAGGCCGGAGCGATCACAGTCACAGCGGCGGCGAAAGAGTGTGGAATAGCCGCTGTCTGCCTTCCGCTATCGAGCAGAAAATTACCAAAAAACGAAGTTTATTATAAGCGGAGATTTTAACAGGAATGTGTACTTTTCTGTAAATTGCCTTTCGGCCTCAAACGTAAAAATTATACCATATAAATTCCCTATTTTCAATACTTTGTCGAAAAAATTTTTCATCCCCAAGGCCATTGCAGAAAAGTACACACATCTGTAAAACAAGCAATTTTCAGCCTCACAACCAATCTTCGTTCTGGAGGCCGCCCATGACAGCAAAGATACGCGCATTCATTGCCAAATACAGAGAACAGATTGCTTATTTGATTGTGGGCTGTCTGACTACGCTTGTGAATTATGCCGTTTTTTTTCTTCTGACAAAAGCCGCTGGTATCCACTATCTTGTCAGCAACGTCTTAGCCTGGATTGCGGCCGTGGCCTTTTCTTATTTTGCAAACGGACAATGGGTCTACCGCGCCGTCTCCCGCCGGAGCGTTCGGGAAGCCTCCGCTTTTGCGTTTTCCCGGCTGTTTTCCCTGGGTCTTGAGACGCTGGCGCTTTTTCTGCTGGTCGGTCTGCTGGAGGTCCCCGAGATGGCGGCGAAACTTCTGGTGGCGGTCCTTGTCGTAATCGTCAACTATTTCACCGGTCTTTTGGTATTCAAACGTCGGAAAGGAGCTTAAATCCTATGCTTTCTGTTGTGGTACCCGCCTATAATGAGACAGGGGCGGTTGGGCCGGCTGTGCAGGCAATCGGCAAAGTCCTCCGGGACGGGGGAATCCCGTATGAACTGGTATTTGTGGATGACGGGTCCACCGACGGCACATGGGAGGAAATCACAAAAGCCGCAGAGCAGGACCCTGCCGTCCGCGGCGTCAGCTTTTCCCGGAACTTTGGAAAGGAGGCGGCCATTTTCGCCGGTATGGAGGCCGCTGTCGGGGACTGCTGCGCGGTGATGGACTGTGATTTGCAGCATCCCCCGGAAAAGCTGCCGGAGATGTACGGGCTATGGCAGCAGGGCTGGGAGGTTGTCAACGGCGTGAAAGCGGACCGAGGCCGGGAGAGCGGTTTCCACGGCTTTGCCGCCAAGAGCTTTTACCGGATCATGAGCAAGGCCGTGCGGATCGATATGTCCCGGGCCTCCGACTTTAAGCTGATGGACCGGCGGGTGGTGGATACGCTGCTGGCACTGTCCGAGCGCAGGAGGTTCTTCCGTGCTTTGTCGGCTTGGGTAGGCTTCCGTGCAACAGAGGTGGAGTTCAACGTGGCGGAACGGACCGTGGGCAGTACCCATTGGCCAATGGTTTCCCTGTTCCGCTATGCCGTGTCCAACATCGCCTCCTATTCCTCCGCGCCCATGCAGTTTGTCACGGTCCTGGGCGTGCTGATGCTGCTGCTGTCCATAGCCCTGGGCGTTCAGACGCTGGTGAACTGGGCCTGGGGCAAAGCGGCGGATGGGTTTACCACGGTCATTATATTAGTGCTCTTGATCGGCAGTATCCTTATGATCAGCCTGGGAATCATCGGCTATTACATTGCACAGATCTTTATTGAGGTCAAGGGCCGGCCTCGTTACCTGGTGAGCAGAATCTGTGGACAGAAGGAGAAAAGGGTATGAAGGACAGCAACTTTACGCTTCTGGATTTAAAAGATCCAAATACGTGCCTGGAAGGGATTTGGAAGCATATCCCGGGCCATATCCGTCTAACCTTCGTATCCGCTGTGATTTTGGGGCTTGCCGCGCATCTCTATGCTTTTACCAATAAACTGCCGAACCTGGATGACACGCTGAATCTGTTTGGCACCACTTATGGACGGGGTTCCGGGCGCTGGTTCCTGCCCATAGTTATGACGTGGGATGGAGATTATAGTATGCCCTGGCTGATTGGTATGCTCTCTATTTTCTGCATCGCCGTTGCTGCCAGCTTGACAGTGCAGATACTCCGCATCCGCAGGCCGGTTGCTTGTATCATAGCTGCTGGCATTCTGGCTGCTTTTCCTTCCACAGCGGAGACCTTTTCCTATACATTTTCTGCGGACTCTTATTTTCTGTCCCTGGCTCTGGCAGCCTTTGGCGCATATGCAGCTGTGTCGTTTCGAAGGAGGACAAATTTCATCATGGGAACCCTGGCAATCACATTGTCTATGGGGATATACCAGAGTTACTTCTCTGTAGCGGCTGTGCTGATGGTGGGCGCTCTCATCTTTGAAGTTCTGGAAGGGAACCGGAAGATTTCCGCTCTGTTTCTCCGCGGCATCACTATGGTGGGCATTCTGTCGGCGTCAATGCTGCTGTATTTTCTGATGGTACGTGTTAGCCTTCCCACTGGAGACCTAACGCCATATATGGGAATATCCGAAATGGGACATATCTCTATTCGTGAAATCCCTATCCGAATCTTGATGAGCTATGGAAAATATTACATGACCTTCTGGGAAAATGATTCCATGTTCCATTTCGGGTTTCTCCGATATGCGTTTGTCCTAACCGCAGTCTGCTCCGTCGCCCTGCTGGTCTGGATTATCCGGAAAAAGCGGCTCGCGTCAAGCTATATTGCTTTATCCGTGGCTCTTATGGTGGTCTATCCTCTGGCAGGGGACTTGATTTATGTTATGGCGCCTCACAGCCCGGTATACATACGCATGATTTATGGACTTTGCTATATCCTTCTTGCGCCCCTTGCCCTGGTGGAGTTCGCGGACCGGGAGCTGGGAATCGGGAAGGCTCCTCTTCAGTCTGTGGCAAGCTGGGTGATTCTGCTGACAATGGCGCTCACGGCCTATTCCTATGTAATCCACTGCAACAAGGCATATTTTAAAGTTGACCTAAGCCACCAACAGTGTGCCTCCTATTCTATACGGCTTCTGGAACGGATTGAGGCTTGCGAGGGATACACCGATGAGATTGATGTGATTTTGATTGGCAGTACCGGGCAGGACCTTATAAATACCACACCAAAGCTGGGCGAGATAAAACTGGATGGGATATACGATTTTCCTCAGTTGCGCCGCAGCTATACATATGATCTGTATCTACGCTATTATATGGGTTTTCCCAATCCCATTCAGCTGGGAAGCAGCACTGCCGCAATTGCATTGGAGAAGACGAAAGAGGTGTCTGATATGCCGGTCTATCCCGCCGCGGGCAGTATCCAAGTGGTTGATGGTTCGTTGGTTGTAAAACTGAACGATTGATTTTGGGGAACGGCTGAGTGCTGTAAGGAAAGGCGGCGAAACAACAAAGTCCTCTGCTGACAGCTTTTTCTTCTGGGCCAGCGGATGGTAAATGGACACCGCACAGCAGATGGGAACCCGCATCAGTTCCAGCGCGTCGCAGGGTCAGCGCAGAGGGGATTTCCGCAGAAACTTTGCTGGCGGACCGGGGTTATAATACAAATGATATCCTGGCCTATGCAGACCGTAATCCCTCCCAAAAAGAACCGCAAGGAACAACATGAATATGACAAATACCTCTACAAGCTGTGCCATCTTGCAGAAAACTGTTTTCTTGTCCTGAAACGCTGGAGAGGGATTGCCATACGTTATAGCAAGACCTCCGACGCCATTTGGGCCGTTATCCGTGCTTTACTCGTGCAGACAATATCTAAAATTACTTTCTGGAAATCGCCTTTTTGACGGCCTCGACAATGTTGGCCGCACGGAGGCCGTAGGTATCCATCAGGAACGCCTGGGGACCCACCTGGCCGAACTCGTCCTGCACGCCCACGAACTCCTGAACAGCGGGGCAGTTCTTCGCCAGACAGTTGGCAACCACGGAGCCCAGGCCGCAGCAGGTGTTGTGGTTCTCGGCAGTGACAATGGCCCCGGTTTCCTTGGCGGACTTGATGACCAGCTCCTCGTCCAGGGGCTTCCAGGTGAACATATCGATGACCCGGACGCTGATCCCCTCGGCCTGGAGGACCTCATAGGCTTTCAGGCTCTCGTCCACCATAATGCCGGAGGTGATAATGGTGGCCTGGTCCTTGTCACTTTCATGCAGGACTACGCCTTTGCCAATCTCAAACTCGCTGCCCTCGTCATAAACCCGAATCACGTCTTTACGGACAAAGCGGGTGAAGCTGACGCCCTCCACATTGACCAAGCCACGGGTTACGCTGGCCAGCTGGTCGTAGTCGCAGGGGTCGATCACCGTGGCGGTGGGGATGCTCAGGTACATGGCCGCGTCTTCCAAGGGCATATGGGTGCCGCCGTTGAAGGCCGCCGTTACACCCGCATCGCTGCCCAGTACCCGCACACTCAGCCCGGCGTAGGCTGCGCTCATATAAATCTGGTCATAGCACCGTCGGGAGGAAAAGGTGCCGAAGGAGTGGAAGAAAACCTTCTTTCCCGTGGCAGCCAGACCAGCGGAAATGCCCGCAGCGTTGCCCTCGGCGATGCCCGCCTCAAAGGCCCGGCCGGGATAATTCTTGACCAGCTGCTTGGTGTTGATGCAGCCCATCAGATCACAGTCCACATAGACGATGCTCTTGTCCTCGGCCATCAGCTCATTCAGGGTCAAAGCCAGTCCGTCCCGGCAGGCACGCAAATCCTTTTCATGCTTGCCAATCAATTTCACATTCATTTTTCGCACCCTCCTTTAAATGTTCTTCGCAGCTTCCAGCTCTTTTTCGGAAGCGGCAATGGCCTCCAACCACTGCTCTTCCTTGGGCTGGGAGGAATGGTCGTGCTTGGGTTCCGCAAACGTCGCGCCCTTGCCCTTGCTGGTGTTCAGCACGATGCAGGAAGGCACGCCCTTGGTTTCCTTGGCCTTCTGGATGGCCTCATAGATGGCTTTAACGTCATGTCCGTCGATCTCCTGGGTGTGGAGGCCGAAGCCAGCAACCTTTTTGGTCATGTCTCCGTGGGCCAGGATGTCGTTCGTGGGTCCGTCCAGCTGATAGCCGTTGTTGTCGATGAAGTAGATGATGTTGTCCAGCTTGTGGGCATAGGCAAAGTGGAAGCCCTCCCAGACCTGGCCCTCGTCGGCCTCACCGTCGCCGATGAC
>CAOKLO010000076.1 GCA_948469375.1 uncultured bacterium
TAGTTCCACGGATTCCGTCATCGGTAAAGTGCCGGATATTGGTAAAGCCGTTTTTCCTTGCGTAGTCCTCTAAAATCCGCTTCTGAGAAGCGATTTGTCAAGGATAATTTCACCGTTATTATATTTTCAGCTAAGCGTATACACTACGATTACTCAAATTGTGAAGTCAATCGCTATCCACACTCTCATAATTACCGTAGTTGACTATACCAGATACTTTAGGCGAAAAGTCCTAAATCAAAAGGAAATATCCCTAAAGGGACAGTATGTGCGATAGGGGCAATCAGGATAGAAAAGCAAGGGCCTGCGAAAAAATTGAGATATTTTCGCAGGCCCTTGCTTTTCTTATAAGCTGTGGTTCATCCATAGCATCAGATATTGATCCCCGCATACCGCCCTTTTAAAAGCGCCACCAGCTCTGCGTATTTTTCCCGGCTGAGCAGGATCTCCCCCTCATACTCCTTGAAGCGGATCGCATAATTTTTCGCCTCATTGTCCGCCCGGACCGCCGCCACCTGGGATAGATTGACGATGAAAGATTGATAACAGCGATAGAATCCGCAGCCCTCCAGCATTTCCTCCAGCTGGTTCATAGTGTACCCCAGCAGCGCGATCTCCTGGCCATCTATAGTGACGATGCGGTTTTTCCGGTTACTGCGCTCAATGAAAAGAATATCACTGATGCGGGTAAGCTGATAGCCGCTGCGGGTCTTGATCATGATGCTGCGGTTGGATATCTCCCGCTTGGCTTGCTGAAGGTCGAAAATGTACCGCAGGCGGTTGACCAGCGATTGAAGCGCCAGCGGATCAAAGGGCGTCAGCAGATACCCGGCGCACTGGCAGCGGAAAGCGTTGAAGGCCCACTCCTCCGAGTTGGAATAGACCACCACCTGGATATGGGGATGGCTCTGTCCCAGAACGGCGGACAAATACTCCCCGACTCCTGTGATACGGGGGTCCGCTGGCTGGTGGTTGGCAAATATAATATCCACCTCATTGGACTGCACATATTCAATGGCCTCCGTCGAGGTCTGCGCCGTTCCGACCACCCGAAAGCACTGGAAAGCGTGCAGCATGACGACCAATTCCTCGCGCAGCTGCTGATCGCTGTCCACCAGCAGTACTTTCATCTCCATCATCGTTTTCTACCCCGCTTTTATTCCGTCTGTCCTACAGCCTTGAACGCCTGCTCCAGCGCCTTGGCGTCCCCCTCGTAGAGGTCCAACCACAGCGCAAAGGGACCGTTGTGAACGCAGCTGGTAATGTGTCCGGAGCCATAGAGGTTGATAATCCCATCTGCCTTCAGACTCTTGTAGGAGGTTTCCTCCATGCTGCCCTCCTTCAGGTTGTCCAGATCCCACCAATAAAATTCCGCGCCACTGACCTGGCGTGCCTCGGTGCAAAGGCCGTCGCTGGACATGGAAATTGCAGTGGATGGGTCATCAATCAGCCCCTGGGCGGCGATTTCAGCGATGAGTTCCTCTATCGTCATGTTCCAAATGGGGGCATCCGCGTCCTCACCCTCGCCAATCAGCGCTGTAGGCGGAACAAACTCCGGCGACGAGGCCACATAAGCCAGCACACCTGCAAAGCCCAGCGCCAGCAGGATGGAAAAAAGGATCGTAAAGCGCTTCATCTTCCGGCCTCCTCTCCCGCCAGGCCGCACCCCTGAAGTTCCAGGTATGCGCGGTATGTGGAGCTGGTTTTCAGCAGCTCCTCGTGGGTTCCCGCAGCCTCCAGGGACCCGCTGTTGAGAACGATGATGTGATCTGCCTCCATAACTGTGCGCATATCGTGGGCCACCACCACGATGGTCCGTCCCTTCATGTGCTCCCGGATGGTGCGGTAGATGGTCATATCACTCTTGTGGTCCAGGCTGGCCCCGGCCTCATCCATGAGCAGATAGTCCGGATCGGACAGCAGTGTCCGGGCAATGGCCACCCGCTGGCGCTGTCCGCCGGAGAGCAGAGCCCCGCCCATGCCCACATCGGAGCCATACTCCTGGGGCAGCTGGCGGATGAACCCGTCCGCATCCGCCAGCTTTGCGGCCTGGACTACAGCCTCGTCCGATACCTCGCCGGTCTCGCCGTAGGCTATGTTATCACGGACGGTACCGGAAAACAAGGGGTTGTGCTGGAGGACACAGCCGAACCGCCGGCGCAGCTGGGCCAGCTTCACCTCGTCCACGGCGGACTTCCCCAGCCATATCCGTCCGCTGTCCGGTGGGTAAATCCCTTGAAGCAGCTTGAGCAGAGTGGACTTGCCGGAGCCATTGTTGCCGATGATGGCGGTGGTCTTTCCGGCGGGAATGGTGAGGCTCAGGTCGTGGAGTACCGGCTGCTGGGGGACATAGCCGAAGCTCACCCGGTCTAGCACGATGTCCCGCTCCGGCAGGTTCCCTGGCAGATCGTACCCGGCATTCGGGTCCTCTTCCGGACCGTCCAGAAGGACGCCCACGTACTGCATAGCACCCTGTGTACCCTTGAGGGTCTGGTAATGGGTCAGGACCTCCGCCTGGTACTGGTCCACCCGGTCCTTGTAGGTGCTGAAATCGTTGATGCCAGTGTCCGGCATCCGGCCCTTGCGGATCATGTCGGACCCAAACAGGGCAATGGCGACTTTTCCGATGGAGGTGTACAGCGTATTGGAAAACACCTGTAAAACCTCCATAAAGGCGTAGTAAATATCCGCCTTATACCGCTCATCAATAGCCCGCAGGCCCTCTTCTATCTCCAGGCCCTCCATAGCCTGGGCCTTGACATGCTTGGCGGCGGAGATATGCTCAGAGAAAAATTCCGTCATAGTGTTCAGGCTCTCATACCGCCGTAGCATCATGTGGTATTGCAGCTGCCCTACCAGTGCGAACACCCCAACGGCCAGGGGAACAAGCAACAGCATGTAGGCGGAGAGGACGGCGTTGAACCGGGCCATCTCCACGCAGCAGCGGATGAAGCCATAGATGGAGGCCACAGTGGAGAAGATCATGTAGATGACGCTGCTGGCCTGGGTGATGTCGTTGACCACGCCGGAGATAAGGGACGAGGGCTGGCGGCGCTCCACCTCCCGCATGGGCAGGTGGAGGATCTTGTCCCACAGCAGCTTTCTGGCCCGAAGCGTGACCTTTTGGATGCCGTACTCGCCGCAGAGGTTGCTGAGCATGGCGATCACAGCGTTGAGTACAGTCAGCAGAGAGTAGCCGATGATGACGTCGTTGTAAAGCTCGCCCTTGTTGATCTGGATGACATATTTGGAGATAGCCAGAAAAACCTCGGTATTGATGAGACTGAACACTAGGGAGCCGATAAAGAGCCACCAGGGGATGGGAAAGCGGGTATAAAACGTGATATAGGACCGGAAAGAAAACTTCTCTTTCTGCTGCGTTCTGTCTCTGCCGTTCTGCTTCATATCAGCGTCCCTCCTCTCCGTTTTCCATCATTTCCCGGCAGTAGGGATCGGAGGCCAGAATGTCCTCCCGCTCCCCGGCGGCCTCCACTCTGCCGTCCCGGAGGACAATCAGGTAGTCCGCGTTGCGGATGGTCTGGGCGTCGTGGGCCACATAGACCACGGTCTTTCCTGCCATGACCTGCCGGATGCTGGCCCAGACGCCTGCCTTGCCGCCGATATCCATGGCGGCGGTGGCCTCGTCCAGCAGCAGGCAGTCCGGCTTTTTCAGCAGCGCACGGGCCACGGAAAACCGCTGCCGCTGCCCGCCGGAGAGGCTGGCTCCGCTCTCGCCCACCGGGGCATCGTAGCCCAAGGGCTGACGGCGTACATACTCCAGGATGCCCACAGCGGCGCAGACATCGTCCAATTCCTTATCCGGCGGCTTCCGATCCAGGCCGTGGAGCAGGTTGTCCCGAATCGTCCCGGCGTACATGACGCTCTCCTGGGTCACATATCCCAGGGTCCGGCGGAAGCTCGCCAGGGAGTAGTCCGAGGTATCCTTTCCTCCGATCCGGATCGCTCCTCCGTCCAGGGGGTAGAGGCGGTCGATCAGGTTCAGAAGGGTGGTCTTGCCCGAGCCGGACGGCCCCACTACGGCGGTGATCCGCCCGGCGGGAATGTCCAGGTCCAGACCCTGGAACAGCGGCTCCGCGCCAAAGGAGAAGGCCACCTTCTCAAAATGGATGCCGCCAGTGGGAGAGTCCATAGCATCTCCCGCATCCAGGTCCTCAGACCGTTCGTCCATGATCTCGCTCACCCGGTCTACCGCGCCCTGAGCGCTTTTGAAGGAGGTCCAATAGCCGCAGTAGGCGCTGAGGATATTGGTCAGCTGAACGGCAAAGCCATAATAAGCGATCCACTCCGTAAGGCTCAGCGCGCCGGAGGCGTAGAAGCCCCGGCCCACCAGAATGATGACGATGGTTTGCAGGACACTGGCAATGGCCCGGATGGGGAGTGCCATGCCAGTGACCCAGATGTTCATTCCGGCGGCGCGGTAGCTGGCCTTCATCCGCTCCCCGCCGGTACCGGCCTCTTTCGCCTCAGTACCCATGGATTTGATGAGCATGAGGTTGTTGGTCCGCTCCGCCACGGAGGCGGTCAGCTCGGCGTTGCGGCGGTTGATGAGGTCCTGCACGCCGAATTGCAGGCGGCCCAGGATAAAGCTGATGAGGATGTTCACCGGCAGCGCCGCCAGCAGGGACCACATCAGCGAACCGTCATAGCTGGAGACCTTCCGGAGGATGACAAAGCTGGAGTAGGCGGTGGTGAAGATGGGAAGGAATACCTTCATAACCAGACTGCTGATGCTGGAAATGTCAGTGGTGATACGGCTGAGCAGCTCCTTGGGGTTGTTGTTTTCATAGAACCGCAGCGGGAGGCTCACCGTCTTGCGCCAGACCATCCGCCGCAGGTTCCGGTCCATGCGGGCAGTGCAGAGGTTGTTGATGAGGCCAGAGACAGAGCTCAGGATCAGGGAGAGGACCTGATAGAACAGATAGGGCAGCACCACGGCGGTCAGGCCCACGTTCCCGGCGAAAAGGGCGGCGCTGTACTCGGTGGAACTGACTCCCACATTGGCGATGACAGCGCTGGCCGCCAGATAGCCGATGATCCACAGGTAGGGCAAATCCGCCTTGCCCAGCATGGAGAAGAAGCGGCGGAAGCTGCCGTAATTTTTTCGGAAAATTGCGTTCGTTTCCATTGATTTCTCCTTCCTCTTATGTGCTTTCAGAGAAACGCCTCTGCCCTATCCCATACAGGATAGGGTAGGGCGTCTCTATGTCCTTATTTCTGGGAAAGCGCCTGGAAGTCAGCAATGACAGCGTCCTTCTGGGCATAGTTCTCCGCAAAGACGATTGCGAAGCTGCCACTGTAGGCAGCGGTCTCCAGCACAGCCGCTCCGCCCATATAGACCACCGTACCGCCGTTCATAGCAAGATTCTGGAAACAGCTGGTGTACGCCTCAGAGGGCGTCTCGGAATCCCACCACATCAGCCACAGTCCGTCGTAATCCATGGCCTTGTCCGCAAAGGGGGCGAAGGGGATCTCCCCGCCGGTGTTGTCGGTGAGGTATCCCATGGTGGTGAGCATATCCACTGGGACGGCATCCTTGGAGATGTAGCCCTTGGCAGTGAGATAGTCCACCATCTCGTCATATGTACATGTTTTCGGATCAACGGTTTTTGAGCCGCCGCAGGCGGCAAGACCAAGCGTGAGCAGAATCGCCAGAAGGGTACAGAGGGTTCGTTTCGCGGCTTTTTTCATGAAATGAGACCTCCTTTTGTTGATAGCCGTATCATAGCATACCCGGAACAGGCGGAAAAGAGTGCATGTCGATTTTGTCCGAAAGACCGCCTGATCTGTCCGGCTTTATGTATACATATATTGGGCAATGACATCCTTCACCGCCTGGGGCTGCATGACGCCCACATGGCTGTCCACCAGCTGTCCGTCCTTGTAGAAATGGATGGTGGGTACGGCAGTGATGCCGTACTCCTCCGCGATCTCAGGATTCTCGGTGGTATTGAGCTTGACGATATTCAGAAAGGGAATTTCTGCCGCAATGTCCTCTAAAATTCTGGAGAACAGCTTGCAGGGAACGCAGGTGGCGCCATAAAAATCGGCGATCACGAAGTCCTCTCTGATCAGATCCTTGAAATTGTTCTTGTCCGCAGTTTGAATTGCCATGGTACGTCCTCCTCAATAAAATTCTCTGATGTATTTTTTCAACACCGTGTAGGTGTGTCCGGCGTATTCATTGAAAATAAAGGTTTCATAGGGATTGGCTTCCCGGGCGTTTTCCACGGAGACATGCCAAGTTTTAGCATAGTCTGCAATAAATGCCTCATAATCCGCTTCGCCGGCCTGGAAGCCATCGGTTTGAGCGTACCAGCAGCCCAGCAGATAGCGGCAAAGGCTGTCCCAGCCGTCGTATTGGAGCATGGCGACCAGCTCGTGGTAGCTCTTCACTGGAATGCGTCCGCGGAACTGCTCCGGGGTCATCTCCTCCAAAACCATACCCTCCTGACGGCACAGCGTCCGGCAGCGGTCCAGCTCCCGATTCACCACGACGGCCCAGTCCTCCTTGCAGAGGACAAACTCTGATCCAGCGATTACCTCCGCCATAAGCTGTTTCTGGGGCTCATAGAGGGCATCCTGGAAAGCGGAATCCTTCTGCTGCGCCAGCAGATAGGCTCTGTAGTCCGCCACAGTGTCCACACCCTCCAGGCCCAGCTTCTCCACCATCTCATCACTGAGTTCTGGGACCACGCGGTTCATCACGCCCGTCAGTGTGAGGGATACCCTGCCCTCCGACAGGTCCGCTTCCCTGGCCTCTCCCACTGTCATGCCAATAACCAGCGCCTCCAGCTCCTTATGGAACATACCGCTGCCAGCTACGAACCGGACTTTCTCCTTGTTGAACCTGGGACAGTCCGAGACCAGACGGCATACCACCTGATCCCCAGCGGAAGCAGTCTCTCCCGTTTCCCAGCGGACATACGGATTGGTCAGCCGCCGCAGCTCTGTCTCCAGCGCTGCCTCATCCGGCACGAAAGGCTTCAGCAGGGGCGTTATATCCACCTCCCGATAGTCCTTTATCTGCAATACTCGTGATTTCATGCTACACCACCGCCTTTTTTATATATTCTACCGCACTGTGCAGGGCCACGTTGCCCTCGCCCACCGCTTTGGCATACTGATAGGGCCGCCCGGTACAATCCCCGGCGGCAAAGCAGCCTGGAAGGTTGGTCCGCTGCTGCCGGTCTACCTGAATGTGTCCGCCCTCCGCCGCCAGTCCCGGCAGCAAAGCCGCCGGCGCCACGCAGGAGCGCAGACAGAATACGCCGTCTGCATCCACCGTCTCCCCATTGCAGACGATGCCGGAAGCCCGGCTCTCCCCCAGGATTTCCATAGGATAGCCCACTGTGTGCCGCACATTGTCCCGGCGGATGCCGCAATCCTTATAGCTGGTACAGAGAAATACCTCCGAAGCCAGGTCCGCCAGGAATTCGATCTCCTCCTCCAGAGAAGAGTCTGTGCAGACCACCGCGATCCGTTTGCCCCGGTACAGTCCCCCGTCGCAGGTGGCGCAATAGCTGACGCCTCTGCCCAGCAGACGGCTCTCACCAGAGATTTCCCGGCAGCTGGATACGCCGGTGGCGAGGATGACGGCTTTGGCATCGTACATTTTTTCGTTGACCACGGAGGTATAATATCCGCCCATGTCGTAAACGGCGTTCACCCGTTCCTCCAGAATAGAAATGCCCAGACTGCCGGTCTGACGCAGGAAGGCATCGCGCATCTCTGTGCCGGTGATCGATGGAAGTCCCGGGTAATTTATGACACGTTCGGCTTTCGTGATTTTAGGACTCAACGCTCTGGAACCGAACCAGAGGAAGTCCAAGTTCCGCGCCTTCGCACTCAGCGCGGCGGAAACGCCGGCAGGTCCGCTGCCGATAATGAGCAGATCGTACATTCGCTGCATCCCTCCTGGTGTTTTTCTGCCTTAACAATACAGGTTTTCCGGGCAAAATCAATATCAGCTGCCGATTCTGCCCTGAAAATGGTTTATTCTGTACCAATGGCGTATACCCGTCACCGCTTCTGTTTTGGGGGAAGCCAGAGACAATTCCGGACCGGCTGACACCGGCAGACCATGGGCAGGACAATTTAGCCCGGAATTAGACAGAATAAGCACACCTGCTTGCGCCAGCGCAGAAAATATTTATAATAGTGGGCATCTAAACAGAAAAAAGAAATTTCTCATATGAGGGGAGGCCCATTATGGAAAAGAATGATATCCTTTCAGGCTTTATCGTTCTCGACCGTCAAAGTGTAGATGAGCTGGATGCGGTCCTCTGGCAGATGGAACACCAGAAGTCCGGGGCCCGGCTGGTCTGGCTGGAGCGGGCGGAGGAAAATAAAACCTTCGGCATCGCTTTCCAAACCCAGCCTTGGGACGACACAGGCATATTTCATATCTTGGAACACTCGGTCCTGTGCGGCTCAGAACGTTACCCGGTAAAGGAGCCTTTTGTGGAGTTGATGAAAAGCTCTCTCAATACGTTCTTGAACGCCATGACATTCCCGGATAGGACCTTTTATCCAGTATCCAGCCGGAATGACCAGGATTTTATCAATCTCCTGCGGGTCTATATGGACGCAGTGCTGCACCCGCTGCTCCACTCCAGGCCAGAGATATTCGGTCAGGAAGGGTGGCATTATGAACTGGATGAGGATGGCGCACCCTTCTGCAAGGGCGTGGTGTTCAATGAGATGAAGGGAGCCTTTGCATCGCCGGACGCTCTTCTGGAGCGCGAGATGACCCGCTGCCTGTTCCCGGATACCTGCTACCGCTTCGTCTCCGGCGGCGACCCGGAGCATATCCCGGAGCTGACCTATGAGGCGTTCACCGCCGCCCACAGACGTCTCTATCACCCCTCCAATTCCTACATATTCCTGGATGGCCGTTTGAATATCGGGGAAATTCTCGCGATCCTTGACAGCGAATATCTCTCCGGCTATGAGCGCCGCCCCGCGCCGGGGGCAATTCCGCTGCAAAAGCCTGTAGATGGCGGCTTGGCTATCGTCCGCTACGAACTGTCCCCCCAGGAAACCCCGGAAGGCCGCTCCAAACTGGCGGATGGATTTGTGGCCTGTACCTGCCGGGACCGGGAGGCACTGACGGCGCTGCAGGCGCTGTCGGACGCGCTCTGCGGAGACAACCAGGCTCCGCTGAAGCGGCGGCTCCTGGAAGGCAGACTGGCGCGGGATGTCCGGCTGGAGCTTCACGATGGCATCCAGCAGCCATGGGTCACGCTGGAGGCGCGGGATATAGATGAGGGCAGGATGGACGAGGTGTCTGCCGCCATCCAAGAAGAATTGAAACGGCTGGTTCGGGAGGGGTTGGATCACCGGCGTATCCTCGCCACACTGGACAAGCTGGAGTTTGAGGCCCGGCAGCGTGATTACGGGCAGACGCCACAGGGGCTTGTGCTGGGTTTTCAGGTGCTGGAGAGCTGGCTCTACGGCGGAGATCCGGCAGCAAATCTCAGCGTAGGGACGCTTTTTGGCGATCTGCGCCAAAAGTGCGGAGATGGATATTTTGAAAAGCTGATGGAGCGTATTCTGCTGAAAAATCCCCACCATTGCCGGGTGCTGATGTGTCCCTCTCACACAGCCGGTCAGGAGCGTCAGGCCCGGGAGACAGCCCGCCTCAGCGCGGTCCAGTCAGGATGGAGCTCTGCGGAGGCCGCCGGTATCCGCCGGTATCAGGAGGCCATCGCCGCGTGGCAGGCCGCGCCGGATACGCCGGAGCAGTTGGCATCCATCCCCAGGCTGCGCCTGGAGCAGGTCCCGGCAGAACCGGAGAAGCTGCCTTTCGCAGAAGAACGAACGGCGGGCATTACACTTCTGTGCCACGAACTGCATACGAACGGGATCACCTATTTGAATTTCTATTTTGCGCTGGATGATCTTGCCCCGGATGAACTGACCAAAGCGTCCTTTATGGCCCGGCTGTTCGGCTATTTGGATACGTCAGCCTACGCTCTGGCGGACCTCCACCGGGAGATGCGCTCCCTGTTCGGGAGTATCCAATTCGCGGTAGAGGCATATGGGCAGCAAAACATTCCCACCCGCTGCCGGACGTTCCTGTGTGTCACATGCAGCGTCCTGGACGCGAAGCTGGAAAAAGCCCTGTCATTCCTGACAGAGCTTTTGATGGGGCAGCGATGGGATGATCCCGAACGGGTACTCGTGTTCCTGCGCCAGCATCGGTCAGCTATGGCGGAGCAGGCTGTGATGGCGGGACACAACGCCGCCATGTCCAGAGTTCTCGCCTGTTCCACCGCTGAGGGCGCTGTGCAGGAGCAGGCTGGCGGCATCACCTTCCTCCGGTGGCTGACGGAGCTGGAGCGGGATTTCCCGGTCCGCTTTCCCATTCTGGCAGAGGAGTTGAAGGCTCTGTCACAGCGTATCTTCTGCCGCGCGCGTATGACGGCCAGTATTACCGCCGGGAACGAGACGGCTGTGGGGATAACTGCCCGCATACTGTCCGGCAACCTGCCGGAAGGTGCCTTTGTTCTTCCGGGCACTGCGGCTATTCGTCCCTGGGGCCCCAGACGGGAGGGGATCGTGATTCCAACGGACATTTCTTTTTCAGCTGCGGGCGGCATTTTCCAGGGTGCAGGAAGCGGAACGGCAAAGGTCATGGGCCGCACGATCTCTCTGGGCCACTTGTGGAACACCGTGCGGGTCCAGGGTGGGGCCTACGGTACAGGGATGATCCTGCGGGATACCGGCTTTGCGGGATTTTTCTCCTATCGGGACCCCAGTGCCGCCCGAACCTTGGATTGCTATCGCGCCTCCGCCGGCTTTCTGCGGGGTATCGCAGATATAGACCTTGCCGGCATGATCATTGGAGCGGCGGCGGAGTCCGACCCGCTCTTAACAGCCCGTATGAAGGGGAAAACCGCTGACGCCCGCTATTGGCGGCAGATCACCCACGGAGACCTGTGCCGCGTCCGGCGCGAGATGCTCTCCACGGTACCGGATGATCTGGCTGTTCTGGCGGATCCTGTGGAGAAGCTGACAGCACAAGGTGCGGTCTGTATCCTTGGCTCTCAACAGCAGATAGACGTATGCGCTGAGCTGCTGGACTGCGTGACGGTGCTTTGACATGGTAAAGGAGCATAACGCAATGAGACACCTCAAAAAAGCGGCAGGGGTTTGCTCCGCAATTTTGGCCGGGAATATACTGCTGGGATTTGCGGTGGCGGCGTTCATTCTTCCCAGCGGCGTGATTATGGGCGGCGCTACCGGCGTTGGCATCGTTCTGGCAAGATTTATTCCGCTGGACACTGCAACGATTGTTTTGTGCGTAAATCTTATGGCTCTGGCGCTGGGGTGGGCGGTGTTGGGGTGGCGTTTTGTTGTGGCCACCATTGCCAGTTCGCTGCTCTATCCTATCTTCCTGGGCGCGGCGCAGCGGATACCAGGTATTGACCAGCTGACAGCTGATCCACTGCTGGCGGCCCTGCTGGGCGGCGGACTGGTGGGTATCGCTGTGGGTCTGGTTATGCGAGTGGGTTCCTCCACCGGTGGAACCGATGTGGTCAATCTTGTGCTGCATAAATGGACGCATATCCCGGTTTCTGCAGCGGTCTACCTGACGGATATCGTCATCATGGGCGCACAAGCTCTGTTTTCCGATCCGGAACAAATATTATACGGCGTTGTACTGCTGGTCGTGGAGACAATTGCATTGGATCGGGTGATGCTTCTGGGGCAATCCCAGACACAGCTTTTTGTAGTCTCCAGTCAATATGAGAAACTCCGTCAAAAATGCCTGACAGAGCTGCAGGCCGGGACCACTATGGTCTACATTGAAACAGGCCGGACAAGAACGCTCCAGCGAGGTGTGCTGTGCGTAATTCCGCCCCGGAAGCTGTATGCCGCGCAGGCGCTGATCCAATCCGTTGATCCCCATGCGTTTCTGACCATCACGCAGATCAAGGAGGTCCGAGGTCAGGGGTTCTCCAGTGAAAGGATCTATGTGGAATCACCTGAAGGTCCCATCAAGTAAAAGGAGAAAAATTATGCTGACTGCTGAAAAGAAAATGGCATATCTGTCCATTTTAAGGGAAGAATTAGTCCCCGCCACGGGCTGTACAGAGCCGATTGCCCTGGCCTATGCCTCCGCCCGGCTCCGTGACATCCTTGGTACCAATCCGGAGCGGATACGAGCTGAGGTTTCCGGCAATATTATCAAAAATGTGAAAAGCGTTGTGGTTCCCAATTCCGGGGGACTGAAAGGCATCTGTGCGGCCATAGCCGCAGGTATTATAGCTGGTGCAGCGGAGAGAGCCTTACAGGTCATCTCGTCTGTTCCGGCGGAGCTGCACGAGACTATCGCGGCCTATTCTCAGGATACCCCTATCGAAATCGCCTGCGCGGATACCACCCGGATGCTGGATATCCGATTGACCGGCTGGGCTGGGGAACACTTCGCTTCCGTACACATCGCAAACAGCCACAGCAACATCGTTCGGGAGGAAAGGGACGGCGAGGTCCTGCTGGAAAAGCCGGTCACAGATTCCACCGAAGACAGTCTGACGGACAAGAGTGTCCTGAATGTAGCGGACATTCTGGACTTTGCGAATACGGCAGAACTGGAGGAGATCGCGCCGCTGCTGCGCCGGCAGATCGACTGCAACACAGCTATTGCGGAGGAAGGGCTGCAAAATGACTGGGGAGCCAATATTGGCTCTGTGATGCTGGCAGAGTACCCCAGTGACATCAAGACGGAAGCCAGGGCGTGGGCCGCCGCCGGAAGCGATGCCCGGATGAGCGGGTGTGAGCTGCCGGTGGTGATCCTCTCAGGTTCCGGCAACCAGGGCATCACCGCTTCTGTACCGGTGGTACGGTACGCCAGACATTTGGGCACCGGTCAGGAGAAACTGTACCGGGCGCTGCTGGTCAGCGACCTGGTAACGATCCACCAGAAAAGCGGCATAGGCCGACTCTCCGCCTACTGCGGCGCAGTCAGCGCGGGGGTCGGGGCAGGGGCCGGGATTGCCTATCTGCTGGACGGCAGCTATGAAGCCATTGCACACACCATCGTCAACGCTGTGGCTATGATCAGCGGCACCATCTGCGACGGGGCAAAGCCCTCCTGCGCCGCCAAGATCGCTGCCAGTGTGGACGCAGGGCTCCTGGGCTATTCTATGTACAAGAATCACCAGGAATTCAAGAGCGGTGACGGCATTGTTACCAAGGGCGTGGATAACACCATCGCTAATATTGGTATCTTGGCACAGCAGGGAATGCGGCAGACAGATCAGACAATATTGTCCATAATGACTGAGCGGTGTAAATGATATTAGATGCTGTGGCTGTAGCAATCAATATAGCTCATAAAACTCACCGCTCCTGGATGTACCCTTTCTCATAATTTTGCTTATTCTGCTGTCCCTGTAACTGTTGTATCGTCCGGCGGATAGATACCGGTTCTGATGATTTATCCAACATTTCGACAACATCCCTTCGGCTCTGCGCCAACGTTCTGGAATCAAATTTCACTCCAAAGGCGGCTTGCAGCCGCTGGACAGTTTTGTGCTCCATATTAGGCCGGATACTGTGACAGGCGGTATCCAGTTCTATGGCATCCATATCCGCCGCCTGTTGCTGCAGCTCGGTATACTGAGCCAATGCCGCTTCCAATTCAGCGACATACTTTTTCCCTTGCTGGTCCAGCTTGTTCAAAGAGTTCTCCATAGATGTGATGCGCTGCTTAATCTCCGCAATACCATGATCGTATGCACAATTAAGCTGATTGAGCAGCAGGGCCTTCTCGCTTTTCAATTCCTCAATATCTTCTGTCAAACCGGAGATTTTCTGTGCTAATTCCCGATGCCGGAACACCTGAATTGCTGAGGTAGCTTTCTTTTCCTCCAACAGTGCCCGGCGCTCCCGAACCTTTACTTTGATCTGTTTGACTATATCCTCATACCGTTTGATGTCTGATTGAACGACTTGGAGCGTATCCGAAAAATGCTTTTTCCCGGCTCCAATATGCAAAAGCTGATACCAGAAGATAATCATTTTCTGGCGTACAGTTTCCATCGCCTCTGCAATGGCAGGAACAGTATTCTTTACCGCATCCATCAACTTCTTAACCAGCGATTTCAACTCCCGCAGCAGAACATTGTCCGCCTTAATCTGCCGGTTTAGTTCACAGCGATCAGAAATAATGCCCTTCTGTTCCAGCGCACGGGCGGCTACTCCCTCATGGATAGTGGGCTGCTCGTCCAGACCGCGCTCGGCGTGACTTCGGTGATCGACGCGCTCATCGTGTCCGAAACGTTCCAGACACCGGTTCACCTCATCAGCCCATGCTGTCCGCCAGAGGACAAGCTGATCTTCGCTGTTCCAACGCGCAGAGATCGGATTTTGTCTGCCGTATTTGGTGCTTTTTGGATACTTGGATACCCGCTCATAGCCCTGTGTCTGCGCTGCTGATGGGGCCATATACATCTTCTTTTTGCCAACCTTATACTGATACTGTTTCTCCCATCCATTGGCCTGCGCCTGTTTGAACTCGGATGCAGTAAAACCACGTTCTTCACCGCCTTTGACACAGAGATATTCCTTCTCCGTCTTATGCTGCCATTTGCCCTCCATCGTCAGCGGTCGAACGGTCAGCATGATATGAGCATGGGGATTGTGTCCATCTGTGTCGTGGATGCACACATCAGCACACATCCCCTCTGCTACAAAATTGGTCTGGATAAATTCAGTAAGTAGGGTAATCCACTCGTCCTTGTTCAGTTCAACCGGTAACGCCACTACAAACTCACGAGCGAGACGGCTGTCCTTTGTTTTCTCCGTTTCCTCCACAGCGTTCCAAAGAACTTCCCGATCTGCCCACTCTGCTGGTGCCATATCTGGCAGAAAGACTTGCTGCCAGACAAGTCCCTGCTTGCGGGTGTAGTCATGCTGAACCCCGTCATAGTCGTTATACATTCTGGAACAGCTCATGTAGGCCACTGCCGCAACAGCGGAACGCCCTATACCTCGGCTGATAACCTTTGCCTCCAAATGATAAATTGCCAGTTTTTTTACCTCCGTCTTTCGTCTCCCGTCCCTCGTCCTACGTCCCCCGTAAACAGCAAAAACCTGCCAGTGGCAGGTTTT
>CAOKLO010000077.1 GCA_948469375.1 uncultured bacterium
GCCGCCGCGCAAAGGAAGCCGCTCGCCGTAATTGCGAACCCAGAGACCATCACCATCGTGTCCGCCTTCCTTGGTGTCCAGGGGATACATCCCCAGAACCTTGGCCAGCTCCGGGACGGTCACGCCCTCTTTCACACCAAGGCTCTCAAAGGTCTGATACTGATGGCCATAATAGGCATCCACGTCACCGCCGGTATACTGAGGGTTGTCCCTCACCGTGCTGAGAACCATATTGCCGCTCAAATAATGGTCGGTCTGCGTCGCATCGCCGGCAACCAGACTATCATACTTCAGCGTCCCCGCAGGGCCGGGCACAACCAGGCTGCCATCCTGCAGCATAGCCCGCCACAGAGGGCTCTCCGGCCCCTCATCCACGCCCATGGCGGAGTTATTATCCGGGATCACCTGAATCTCACCGTTCTTCATCCGGAAGCCGGACACCCACTCCCACACGTTGCCGCACAGGTCAAAGATACCGGCCGCCGTCTTATCATGCGACCAGGTAATGGGGCCGGAGCCGGTGTATGTCCGCCCAATCGTTCCCTCGTCGTAGATATAGCTCGGAACACCCTTTTCATGGGGGGCGGCGTGATTGCAGCCATAGCTGGTGTTGCCCTGCGGCACATAGCCGTTCTTCCGGCACCAGTAGGCGATGGCCATCCACTCCGCATTGGTCATCAGGTGCCAGCCCTTGCCCTTGCTCTGACAGAACTGCTTGGCCTGGTCGAAATTGACATAGGCCCGCGGGTCCCGCATGGGCAGGCTGTACGCCCGGTCATTGACCACGATATTGGGGTACTTGGAAATGAAGATCTCCGGGACCTCCACGCCATTCACGATGAAAGCCGGGAAGGTGGCGGTAGACCCGCCATCGATCACATCGGAGATTTTGAACTTGGGAATGCGCACCATGACGGAGGGCATCCCCATATCGTCCATCAGAACTGTGTTGTTGGGGTGGACCGTTTCCACCGCCAACTTGAAGGTGTCAAAAGAATTATACATCTTTTAGCCCTCCACGCTCCAGAGCGTCAGCGTCACGCGCTCCATGTCCAGGGGCTCGGCCACCTGCTTCTGCTTGGGATTGCCATCGGCGTCCACGCCGTCGGGCTCATAGTTGTAGCGGCGGGCGGGGATATCGATCTGAGCCACATAACGCTCCGCCGTGCCGGGGATCACGCCGGACACCAGATTGCCGAACTTATCCCGGCACAGGTCGATGTGGCTGGCCTCGTCCCGCTCATACTTGGTGAGGTTGTACATCACCTCATCGTCGAAGGTGATCTTGCTGCCGCTGACGGTGTAGGGAATCTTCGTCCCCTCGTTCTTGTGGATGATGTTCATTACTGCATTCCTCCCGTAACATAATATTTGATGGTGACCGAAGTGGCCGAGCCATCATAGCGGATTTTAAAGCCGTTGAGCTGCTTGTCGTACACCTCAATGGCCTGGACATTGCCCACGGCTGCCGCGATCTCGACGTTGGCGATGTAGTCCAGATTCTTCCGGGGAGTGCCCAGGGCAACCGTAGCGATCCCCGCGTTGAACGGGTACGCCTGGTTGTTGGTGATGGTCACGCTCCCCTTCTCGGCGCTCTCCTGTGCGTTGATCTGGGCGGCAGCCTCCGAGCGCACGGTGGGAAGCATGGCCTCTTTGACCTGCGCCTCCATCTTCTCGTAAGGCATCCCGCCTGTCCCGACCTCCCCCGTATCCACCAGGATACGGTCCTCGGGCTGCAGCGCATCGACCTGCGGCAGCTCATTTGTTTTGATTACTTCATCCATTGGTTCGCTCCTCCTTAAATTTTTCTGACTGCTGCGATTACCGTTCCATCCCTGGTGCAAAGCGTCTTCCCCTGGTGATCCGCCATCGGAAGACTTGCCTCACGCAGCATAAGCATTCTCAGGATGCTGCCGCACGTCTTCTTCAGTTCGTCCAGTTCTTTCTGGGACACGCCGGGCACATTTACAGAACCGAGCATAGCCTACTCCCTCCCTTTCTCTATCCAATATTCCGCCGCAATGTCTGCTGCGGGAATGCTGGCGGCCCAAAATCGGATTCGCCCGTCCAGTGTTTCACAGGATGGACACAGCGCACATTTCAACGCCGTTTCCTGACTGGCTGGCTCCAATACCACCTCCGCCCGATCCCTCGCCGTTACCTCCTCCGCCAGCACATCCAGGCGGTAAGGATAGCTGTCCGGCCCGTCCTGGACCCATCCTGTGGCCGGGAGTACGCAGGATGCGAACTTGGCATTGTCCCGCTTCCCACGAAGTTCCTCGGTGACAAGCTCTGTAAACACAGTAAACTCTTCACCCAGTTCAGTGATGGCGGACGTGTTGCCGCCCGCCATCAAATTAATCTGAACAATCTTGGAAAGCAGGGTTTGAAGGCCACCGGGTGTAAAAGCTCTGATCTTTCCCATAGGGCCTTACTCCCCTTTTCTCTGATTACTCCTCGAACAGGGCGGCGATTTCCTCGGCGGTGATCTCCTCCACGTCCTCGGCCTTGACATAGCCGGACAGATCCACAAACCCCGCCAGCACATCATACTTGTAACCCTCGCCCGCCTCGACAACGGCCACATTGGTGCCTGCAGGATGCTTCTGCCCTGCGCCCTCCATGAAGCTGTCAGTGGTGGTGAAGTTATCGGTGACATTGACCACAAGCCCCAGGTTGGCGCTGGTAAGCTCGGGCAGAGCAGCGAAGGCCACGCTGCCGCCAGCCTTGTAGGTGCTGGACACCTTGGCATTGATGGCGGCAGTGACCTGCTCCTCGGTCTGATACTTGGCATCGTTGGTCAGGACGGAAACCTGTGTGGGAATATCCGCTTTCTTCGCATACTTGGACTTCAGGTAATTGGTGTAAGCCTCCAGGTTGGAAAAAGATACGGGCTTAATCTTGTTGCTCATTATGGTTGTCCTCCTCAAAAATAGTGTTCGGTTTTGACAAGTAGTGCATAGTGCGCGCAAAGCCAGACCGACTCTGCGCGCACCGTTGAATCAGCCCTCCTGGGGCTTATCCTCGAACAATGCCAGGACCTCCGAATCCGTGGCGAAGGTGAGGCCGCCGAGTGCGGCTTGTTCGATTCGCTTCCCAACCTCGTCCTTCGTTGCAAAGTCCTTCTTTATCTCATCTACGGCCCTTTGCAGTCCAGCGAGGCTAACAGCCTTTTGTGTACTGCTTTCTGCCATGATTTTGTTACTCCTTTTCCATTTTATTCACTGATTGTTCTCAACAGCGGAACCATTGAAAACATCCGCGACCTCTTGAGCCGTAGCGGCGTCAATCGAAAGATTTCCGCCGTCATCCACGACCAAACCGGAGCCTTCCTTTACCCGCACTCCGCCAAGCCTGGTCGCTGATGCTACTGGCAGCGCATAGGCACCACCTCCTTCCCCGGGAATTTCGCCCAGGCCAGACGAGCCGAACAGCGTCAGGGTTCCCTGTAGCTCCCCGGCCGGGGCCGCTTCCGCGTACATCCTGATCCCACCTTGAACAGTCCGAACAAAAGGACTCATCCCGCAAGCCCCTACCGCCTCCATGTACTCCGGCCAGATGATGAGCATCGGCATCATGTCCTCGGTGGCAATGGCCACAGGGATGTCCAAGCAGAACGGATACCTACCCTCCTCGGTCCTTTCCCAGCCCTCCATCGGAATGGTCACGTCCATGTGGCGGACCGCCAGCATGGTCACGGCTTTCTGAAGGTCATCCCAGGTCACCAGTCCCGCAGGCGCGGAGATGCTCACCTGGATTTCATCGGAAAGGATAAGCTCCAGCGGGAAATTGAACACGCTGGGAGGATAGGCCGGGTTGTAGGCTGGGACAGGCTGGCGGTAATCGCCCAAGGTACCGTAGATGAGATCTGTCTCCCCCCCGGTTTCGGGGTCCTCCACATAAATAATGAACTCCGAAAGCAGGAAGGTGGGCGTGTCCTTGTGTGCGCTGTTGGCGTACTGGATGGTGAGAAAAAGCCGTTCATCTTTGTGGGCGCGCTCCGCCACGGTGCCGTCAATGACGTACTCCAGGAGCTCGTGAACGTCCGCCAGGTTGACATCCTCGCCCACCTTCCCGCTGCCGAAGGCAACGCGGGTAATCTTGAACGGTTTTGTCCCCAGCGCCATGTAGGCCGCCAGCACAGACCGGCCATGCGTAGTCGGTTTGTAGGAATATTCCATATTCGATTAGTCCCCCTTTGATAGATTAGAGATGATGGTACACACACCCCCGGTGCGCAGAATGGTGGTTGCACTTGGCACCGAGGTTTCCTCCAGCGTCCCGGTCTCAACCCTGGCGGAAAAGCGGCCTCCTACCCGCAGAACGTCCTCTGAAGGAGGAGGGCTAACGTCCTCCCGGATGCCGCTGTTGGTGTGAATGCCAACCCCGCCGCCGGCGCGGAGGTCACGCTGGAACTGGAATACATCTGACGCCATCGGCACACCAATTGATGTTTCCGCCCGGTATTGCCCGCCCACATGGATTGTCTGTTGGAGGTCGAAAGAATCTTCCCCCTCCGGGATTCCGATCCGGGCAAAGGCCCCCACCCCACCGCCGACATACATCGTAGCGGGGGGCAGGCGGATGGTATATTGCATCTCGTCAATGTGCGACCGAAGGCTTTTGTAGAACTCGACACGCTCCAGGATTCTGCGCGGCCGGTCTTCGGTCCAGTGCTCCCCGGTGAAATCCAGATTGATTTTGAACCCATATGGATTCCCACCGTACTCAAACCACTCCTCGACCTTGGTGTTTGGGTAGATGTCGGAAATGGCCATCTCCACGGCGGCCTTGGTACCCAGCAGCTTGTGGACGCGCCAGCTGTCCTTCAGCGTCCGCCGCTTTTCCTCAAGGCTGTAATTCGGGTCCCACCAGTCAACCTTGTAATCGTAGGCCAGAATGTCCAAGAGCGGCTCATCCAGCGTATCGATTGCCGGATAAAGGAGCAACCGGTCAATCTCCGGCAGACGGTCAACCAGCACCGTGGCGAGGGCATCGGCCAGCGCCACCACCGATGGATCTTCCCGCAGCGCAGGAGGCAGTGTCTCCATCAGATTCTCTTTTGTGATGCCGTACTTATTCATCCTCATAGCCCCCGTTCGTGATGGTGACAGTACCGAGAGCTGCCGTCTGCGGCACGGTCCTGCTCCCGCCATCCCGGAGGGCGGTAAAGACGGGGGCTGTCAGTTCCACCCGTTTGATCCCCGTCTGCATCAGCATATTGATGAGGCGCGAAGGGTTGATGTCCCGGCCCAATTTGGAGCATTGCCAGGTGTTGAACTCGTCAACGGCCATCTGCACCGCCGCCGCAATGTCGGCCGCGCTTGCGGTGCTACCGGTCTGGGTGTAGTAGGTGAAGGCCACATCATAGGTCACAACCTCCGCATCCTCGACAAACACCTGGTCGGTAAGGGGGCGCACCTCGTCTGCGCTGCAGGCATCAAGCACGGCCTGCTTGACCTCCTCTGTAGCCAGCGTTCCGTCCTGCATCAGCACATAGAGCTTGACCACGCCGGGAACCGGGGAATTGGCAATCACATCCGCGATTTCGGTACTCACCTGCTTGGCAAAATAGATGTAGCCCCCTCTGGCCCCTGCACAGCTGTAGCTATCCATGCTGGCCCTCATCAGCTCATAGTACTCATCATCATCCGGCACGTTGGAGCCGCCATCTGATTCTGTGATGCTTACGCATTCCGAATAGTAGTCGTACACGTCAATCAGTGTACTGATCTGGCCGGGGGCATAACCATTACCGGCCAGCCCAACGGTCTGGCAGCGGACGGTAAGCTCTATGGAAGTTTCCCCGATGGGGATATAGGCATCGGCCTCCGTTTCCCAGATGAGGGTGTTCTTGGCATCCGTCACCCGCGTACCGCCGGGGATCAGGATCGCTGTCTCCTGGGCCTCGGAGATGGAAAACCGCACCTTGCAGACAGCGGGCTTGGCCTCCGGGCGGGCACGGATATGGGTCAGTTCCGCCAGGGCGTCCAGGTTCTCGCCCTCGGCGCGGCTGGGGACGTTTTGGTTGCCGGTGTAGTTGCTCAACACCCGCTCCTGGATGATGATGTTGGCCATGTACTGAATAAACAGCCTTTCCGGGCTGGCGGGGTGAACGGTGGTCTTGGTGATCTGCTCATAGAGCGCCGTCAGGAGAGCCACCACCTGCCCGGTATCAGTCGGGATGAATTGATGTTCTGTGTTCCTACTCAAGATTGATTTCCACCTCCACTGTTGGAATCAGCACCCCCGGCTGGGCCGGGTCCTCCGAAAAGGAAACGTCCAGCACGGTGGCCCTCGGCTCCCACCGCTGGATGGCCTCCCGGACCGGCGCCACCATCAACACCTTTGCCACGGGGGTGGGCTTGTCCAGGAAGGACCAATCCAGGCCGAAGTCCCGGTAGAGGGGGACGGTGCCCATTGGGGTGGAGAGAATGACCGCGATGTTTTGGAGCACTGCGTTTACTGTGTCCTCCTCGTTGAACTGAATCTTCTTCAGATCGGTCGCGGAAACCGTGTAGCTCATCGGCCCTACCCCCTCAAATACTCTTGCAGGCTGACAGAGACGGTGGCGGTATGTATGTCGCCGTTCCTGTAGTGCGCCGTCATTTTCATGTCGTGCTTGGTGATGTTCCAGCGGTATTTGCCGTAGCCCTTGGTGCCGATGGTTAGGGGGACAGCCTTCCCGCTGCGCTCAATATTCCAGATCTTCACCACCTCAGTGATGGGGTCAACGCCCAAGTCTGAAGACAGGGTGATGTCGAAGGTGATCTTGTCCGGGTCCAGCCCCACAAACTCTGTGAGGGCATTGGTAAGGTGCCGCTCATGGACGGCATACCGGGCGGAGCCAGACCACACCATGTTGTCCAGGGTTCGCACAGTGTCCTCGGACACCTCGAAAATGATGTCGCCCAGACAGCCGATTATTGCCACGCTGCCGCCTCCTTCCTACTGATCCGCCCACTGCCTAAGATCGCCCAGCGCCCCGATTTCGCCCAGAATGAAACCGTCCCCGTTCCAGACGGGGAGGTACAGACAGAGAACGATTGCGTTGACCTTGGGCATCCAGGGCTTAATGATGAGGTCATGCTTGTGGTTCTCAAAAGCGGGATCGCCGGAGCCGCCCTGCTCGTACTCCGTCCGCTGGGGAACTTCGTAATCCGGGACATAGGCGCGGTTCGCCAGGACGTGCAGCAGGCCAGAGGGAAGATCTGCGTCCTGGAACTTTACACGGGCCACCCGCTTGACCGGATCGGTCCAGGTGACGGTGCCAATCCGCACCAGGTTTTCCAGTGCGGTTTCCGTTTCCCGCGTCATCAGTACCCCTCCAATACTCTCCGAAGTTTTATCTGCACCGTGTACCCGGAGCCGTCCACGGTATGTTTCGCCTGGGTGATGATGTATTTCCCATCCCAGCCGCCCCACTTCTCCAGCATGACGGTGACGCCGGCCACAAGGTCAGGATTGCCGGGCATGGTGAAGGTGGCGGTCTTGGCGTAGCGGTTGTGTTTCCGCAGGAGTTTTTCAGCCAGGGCCTTAGCCTCGGCCTTGTCTGCCACCTTTGCCGTGATTTCGAGCTGCTGGTTGTTTTTCGCGTCCGCCTTGTAATCCTCGACCTTGGCAATGCCCTCGATGCACTTCCCGGTCGAGTCCACATAGCTGACGCGGCAGGAGGAATACTGCGTGTCGGCGGTTCCCACGTTCAGCTTGTGCTTGGTGTAGGCTCCGCCGCCCCGCTTGATAGTGAAAACCGCCGCCTTGGACTCGTAGGCCGCCTGGTCAAACAGAACCAGGATGCGGTTTGTGGCCTTCAGCGAGATCCCCGCATTGTGGCACAGCGTTTCCAGAAACTGAATGTCGCTGGTCTTGAGCTGCTCCACGCGGGCATAAAACGGGTCTGACGCCGATTCATACATACAGACCATACCGTTGGCGCCGGCGATCTCATTGGCGATGCCGGACAGCGTGTAGTTCTCCCACGCCTTGGATTTCTTGGTCTGGCGCACCTGGGCAGTGAACGGCAGCGACGTCCCCTTGATGGAAATGACATCGGGCGGCCCGGAGGCCGCCACGCTGTCCAATTCGAATTCTCCGCAGGGAAGGATGGCGTCACTGCCGTCCCCCGTCCAGTTCTCCCGGACAATCACAGCGTCCATCTTGAGGCCAGCGGAGGCCGAAACACCGGACGTGTCGCTGTCCGAGCCGCCGCCAGTTCCCGGGATTTTGAACTGCTGGCCGGGGTAAATCAGATTCGGATTTTTGATGCCGTTCTCTTTGGCTATCTCCTGATAGGTGGTTCCATACTTCGCGGCGATGCCGGACAGCGTGTCCCCCTTCACTACAGTGTAGACAGTCTCCCCTCCCCCGGACGATTCATCGGAAGACGATGTGGATGTGGAAGACGCCGCGTCGATAGCGTCGTTCAGCCACTTCTCCTTCCAGACCGAGTCCCGGTCATGTACCTGGATTTGAATTTCGTCGGTTTCGTCCTCCTCATTGTCCAGATAGGAGAAGGACTTTAGGTAGGGGCCGATGGATTGGGTGATGTCAGTCCCATCAAAGGCGACCTCCACAGCAGTGCGGCGGGCATTGTTCTTATCACTCATACCCCACCTTCTTCCAAGGCGGCAGCGAACTGCTGACGCTCTCCTTGATTTCGGGCAGGGTCAAGACGATTCCGGCCGGGAAGATGTAATACTCCCGATACTGGCGGTTAGCGTTCATCAGCTTGTCAGTGTGATCCGTGCTCCCCAGCTGGGCATAGGCGATGCTGTCCCACATATCCCCCTGGACGGTGGTGTAGGTTTTTGCCATCAGTAGGCCCTCCTCTGTGCGTCTGCGCCGGCATCTTCCAGGGCATCCATGACGCGATCCACGATTTCATCTGCAAAGCTATGCAGGTCTTGAACCACTTCCGGGGTGGCGTTGCCTCCGATCTGGAAGGTCACCGACACAGGGGCCATGGAATTGTTGATTTGCGGTGCCAGCATAGCTGATGCCGCGGGGGTTGCATTGTTCTGAAGGGATGCGGTCTTAGATGCGTTCAGCACCTTCTCGCCGCCATTGAAGAACATCAGCTCCGGGCCATCTTCACCTACCATGGCCCAGCCTGGCTCTGCGCTGTCTGTTCCGCTGGCATAGCCGCGGGTGGTGTTCGCAGCATAGGCGCTGTTGCTGTAGGACGGTGTTCCCAGAGCGTTGGAGGCGGCACGGGCGAGATCCTGATATGCGGCCTTCACCTGCGGGAGCATGGAGTTGGCCGCGTCAATGTACCCCTGGATGGTGGTCCGGCCTGCCGCTGCCGCCTCGTCCCCCAGATCCATGGCCTCGATGTCTGCGGCCAGTTCGGTCTGAAGTTCGTCCATGGTGGCCGTGAAATCTGTCTTCAGCTCGGCCACGCTCCCGGCGGCGGCCTCCTGCTCTTTCTGAAGGGTCTGCCAGTTGGCGACCATTGCGGCCAGTTCCTCATCGGTGGCGCTGGCCATGCCGGCGACCGCATTCACGCTGTCCTCGCTGCCATCGGCAAAGCTGGCAATCACATCGCTCAGGCCCTCGATGTCCGCGCTGCGCTCTGTTAGGGACTGCAGGTTGGCGTTGTAGTCCTGCCAGTAGGTGATCTGGCTCTCCAGGGCGCTGTTGATGCTCCCGGCGCTGGTTTCAACCACAGCCGCCGCCTCATCCCAAAGGGCGTACTGCCCGGAAATGGAATCCAGAGCCGCGGTGTAGGCTTCGTTGTAAGACTCCACCAGCGCCGCGACCTGTTCAGCGGTATCACCGATGACTGCGTTCAGTTCCTCGGTCTGCGCTGCGGCCGCGGCCTCCGCCTCGGTCTGCTCTTCGGTGGCACCGGTCAGTTGGGCAACCGCCTCCTCGGCACTTTCGATTTCAGCCTCGGCAGCGGCAACGGCCTCTGCGTCCGCATCGATGGCCTTGTTGAGATTCTTGATCTCCCTTTCGGCGGTGTAGATTTCATCGTTATAGCCGTAGAGGGCGTTTTGCAGGTCATTGTATTCCTGGGTAAGATAGGTGCCGTTTTCATATGCCTCCTGGGACAGCTCGTTCATCCGCTCCAAAGCGGCATCCCGGTTTTTCTCCGCTGTTTCCAGTTTGATTTGCGCCTGGGTCAGCTTGATGCTGTTCTCAGCGGACTCGGCCATGACCTCGCCGTATTGGTCGTACAGAGTATTGATGTACTCTTGGTAAGCCTGGGTCTCTGCGTTCTTCTTCCAGGCTTCAGTCTGCTCCCGGAGGGCCGCTGTGCCGCCCTCGATGCTGTCGGTGGTCAGGTCGATGCTGTCGGCCAGCTCAGGGACTGTCCGGGTGAGCAGGGCCAGGATGTTGTGGTATTCCTGGTTGCCTTCCACCGCACCGCCCGTGGCCGCCTCGATCTCCTCCAGCTTGCTGATGTAGATGTTGGCAACCTCTGCCGTGGCCATGGTCTGGGTAGCCGTCTCCTGATAGGTGGCACCCGCCTCGTCCATGGCGTCCTTCATATCCCGCGCGGCCTCGGTCAGTTCCTTCACCGAAGGAACCCCCGCATCGGCGGCAGTGACCAGGGCGGTCACCACGCCAACGACGCCCGCAACGGCAGCAGTCACACCCATGATGACGTTGACGCCGGGGATCGTTGCGCTGAGTGTCCCCATCAGAGGGATGAGCACCTTGGTGACAGCTGCGACACCCGTGAGGACGGCCACGCCGGCCCCCACAGCACCCACAGCAGCCATGATTCCCTTTACCAAAGCGGGGTGCTCCTGCACAAAGCCGTTAATCCAGCTGAGTACATCGGTGCCGATTTCGGCCAGGCTCTGCAGCTCCGGGTTGAACTCCTCACCGATGGTGGTCTTCAGCGCGTCCCATGCGGAATCCATCAGTGTCAGCTGACCGTTCAAATTGTCCAGCTTGATATTTGCCATACGCTGGGCCGCTCCGGTGCAGTTGTTGATGCTGTTGGTCAGGGATGCGTAGTCCTCATCGGTGGCGTTCAGAATGGCCAGCAGGCCGTTGTAACCACGCTGGCCGGCGATTGCCTGGGCATTGGCCACCCGCTCGGCCTCGGTCATCTGATCAAAGTATCCTCGCAGTTCATCAATCGTGCTGCCGAAGTCCTTCATGGTGCCATCGGCCTTGATTGCGGAGTACTCATATTCACCAAAGGCCGCGCCGGTCAGGGTCACGCCCTCCAAGAGCCCGTTGAATGTATTTCGCAGGGCGGTACCAGCGATACTGCCCTTAACGCCGCTGTTGGCCATCAATCCCATGGCCACAGCAACGTCCTCGATGCTGTAGCCCAGCGCACCCGCCACGGATGCGGACATTTTGAATGTCTCGCCCATGATGGAAACGTTGGTGTTGGAGCTGGTGGCTGCAGCAGCCAGGACGTCGGAGAAATGCGCTGTGTCCCTTGCTGTCAGGCCGAAGGCACTAAGGCTGTCGGTAACGATGTCCGACACCATAGCCAAGTCCTCGCCGGACGCAGCGGCCAGCTGGAGGACGCCGTCCATGCCCTGAAGCATATCGTTCGCGTCCCATCCGGCCATGGCCATATAACCCATGGCGTCGGCGCTCTCTTTGGCGGTGAATTTCGTGGTAGCGCCCAGTTCCTTGGCGGCCTCAGACAGCGCGGCCATCTCCTGGGCATTGGCCCCAGACAGGGCCTCCACGGTACTCATGGCCTCCTGGAAGTCTGCGGCAATGCCGACACACTCCATGAAGGCGTCCGCAACCTCCTTCAGCGCCATTGCGATACCGGCCGCGGCGAGAGCGTCACCAACAGCTGTGATACCCTGAGACGCCTTTTCACCGAAACTGGCTGCACTATCGGCGGCCTTATCCTGTGCAGACTCCAGCTCTTTGATTTTGGCGGTCAGTTCCTGGTCCTTCTGGGCCAGGTTCCCTGTGTCCACCCCGGCCTCCTTCAGCCGTGCGCCGGTAGTCTCCAGCTTTTGGCTCTGTCGCTCCAGGGCACCTTCAGTATTCTTGATGCGTTCTTCCAGCTTGACCTTCTCCCGCTCCAGACCAGCGGTGGAGCCAGTGGTTTCGCTGATTTCCTTCTGAAGAAGGTCGTGCTGCTTTTGCAGGCTCTCCAGCTTGGAGCGGGTGGCCTCGATTGCGCTCTGCTGCTTCTGGTAAGAGGCGATGTCGCCTTGAACCTTATGCAGGCTCTGGATCTCCTTCCCCAGCCGGGAAAACTCCGCCTGGGCCTTGGAGAAGGTGCCGCTGAAACCGCCGTTCATCCGGGCGTTCAGAGCGAATAGCATCTCAAATTCCCGTTTACTTGCCATTTGCGGCCTCCTCCTTCTCCTCGGCTACCACGATGTTATTGGTTTTGATCCACTGGCGCAGTTTCCAAAGCGGAAGTGCCCGCCAGAATGGTATTGGCGTGTTGTTGTTCCGAGCCAGGATCATGCACTGTTTCTGGAGCCATAACCCTCCGTCACCGGTTACAACCCCGACCGCAGCAAAAAACGCCGGGCGCTCATGTAGATGTTCTGATAGTCCCGGATGGGCAGCGCCCGGAGCATATCCGCATCCACGATGCGGATGCCGTTGGCGTCCCGGTCGGTGCAGGCCCGGACGGCCATGCCCGCCAGAAATGCCCCGGTGAAGGAAGGCGTCACCAGCGTCTTGCCGTGGCGGAGCATATCATCCTCGATGGCCTCGAAATCCTCACCCGTCAGGCCGCCCCAGTTGAAAGACAGCTCCGTGACCGTGTGGCCTCGGAACTGGAACGGCTCCTTGAAAGTGTGCGTGTAGGTCATGGTATCCGGCTCGGCCTTTGCCGCTTTTTCCAGCGCAGCGGCAGCCTCCGCCGCGGACTCGATGTCGGTGCCCGTTTTCTTCTCGTCGCTCATGGAACAGACTCCTTTCCAAAATCAGTGCAGGCCCCGGACAGCCATGCCGCCCGGAGCCTGTTCATTATTACTTGCCCAGCGCCTTGCGCACCTCGGCCATGTAGTCCACGCCGCCGATGACGCACTTCATGTTGCGTTTGTCGATCTCCCACAGCTGCTCGCCGTCCTTGTAGGCGGCGAAGTAGTACACCACATACTCGCCGGAGGTGTCGGCGGCGGCCATTGGCGCCACCGTGCCGGGGGTAGTGGTTTTGGGCCGGACGATCATGACGTACTTGTCCGCCCAGAGGCCCACCTCGGCATCCTCGATGCCCCAGAATTCCTCGGCCACCCTCATGTCCAGCTGGTGCTTCTTGGGGGACATCAGCTTCACCGCATCCCCGTGGGGGGTGAGCCAGGTGATGGTGGTGGTCATGTTGTCCACCATGCCGTACAGCGGCACCTCCATGTTGCCCATCATCCCGGCTCCAGAGATCTGAACACAGGGGAAGGCGATGGCAGGCAGCTGCACTTTGGCCACACCCAAGAGATTGATACTGTCCTCGTAAATCTCCAGGTTGATATAGGCCGCAGGCTGTTTCGTGCTCATAGTTTTCCTCCTTCTGTTTTGACCTGCCCCGGCCCGGCAAATTCCCAGACGTTTGGGATTTTGTCAGGTGGGGCGGTCGGAATATTACGCGGCCAGGTTGAGGGCGCTGGTCAGGTAGTCCACATCGAACTCCAGCGTGAAATGGATCTCCTGCGCCGGGACGGGCGGCGTCATATAAATATGAAAGCTGATGATGCCCGCCAGCAGGCTGGTCACCGGGTTCTCCGCCGCCTTCAGTTCCACCCTGGCGCCCAGCAGATACTCTTGGCTCACCAGACCGTTGAGCCAGATGTTGCAGGTATCCTGGATGTTGTCCAGCAGACGCAGGTTCATGGGCTTGTCCAGCTTGCTCCAGAACGTCCGAATGAGGGTGTTGGCCACAAAATCGAACATCCTGGTCACAGGGATGAACTGATCCTTAACATCGGTATTGCCGGGGTAGCAGGCAGTGTAGTTGTTCCGCGCCGTCCAGCCCATGGACATGAAGTTCAGCGCGGTGACGATGCCGTAGCCGGCGACGATGTTGGACTGCTCGAAGGTCAGATTGACCTCCGTGCCGTCCTCCAGACAGCAGCCGTCCATCTTGAAGTTCTTGTTGGACGGGCTCTCATAGGGCACACCGCCATTGTCGGTGTCTACCTTTGCCATCAGCCCCGCCAGCTGGGTACTCATGTGGAACTGGTAATCGCCCAGCTTAACCATGGGCCAGCAAAGGATCTGGTCATCATCCACGATGTTGTTCTTGTTCTTCCAGGGCAGCAGCTCGGAATACTTGCGGACGCCATTTTCACCGGAATCCGCATCGATCAGGGCCTTGGCCCGGAACAGACCGTTGATGCCCTCCGCCTTGGTGGCCATGACGGCGGCCACCACACTGTCATGCGACCAGCCGGGGGCACAGATCAGGTCAGGAATCAGGCCCACCGCGCTCATGCAGGCGTCGATGACGCTCAGCCCCTCCACGATGTCGGCCTTTGCCACCGCATCAGGCTTGATGGCGGCATACTTGATATACAGCTGGGCCTCATCGTAATGCTCGCCGGCATCCAGCAGTTCCACCACGCAGGTGTCCGTATCCTCGTCATAGAGGATGCTATAGTCCATATCCAGCTCCAGCACGGTTCCGAAGTCGGCATCCGCACTGACCTGAATGGTGGACGCGATGGCATCGAAGGGAATCGATGCCTGGTGATCAGTCACAGGGACCGCCTCCTGACCATTGCCGGCCGCGCTGTCCCTCATGCTGGTTCTGCCGGAATCCAGCACATTGCAGAAAACAACGGGCTGGCAGCCATAGAGCTGGAAGTGCGAATACATGAACTCGCACAGGGGGTACTTCTTCCAGTCGTAGGAAAAGCCCAGCTGCTCCACCGCCTCATCCCAACTGGTGGCCAGCACCGGCACATTGGCCTTCGCCGGATCAGCGGCGGCGTGAGCGGGGGCCGCACCCACCACAAAGGGGATGCCCACATCGGCAAGGACGGGCGTGCTGACCGCCGTTGCCTTTTCATACACATGAACGCCAAGGTTCAAAGCCATGTCGGTTCCTCCTTATGCTTTCCCCTGAATGCGCTGGTAGTTCTTGTACAGCGCATTGCCGGGTTTCTTCACCTTCAGCCGGGCCTCCGGGAGCTTCTCCC
>CAOKLO010000078.1 GCA_948469375.1 uncultured bacterium
ATCGACATCAACATGGGCTGTCCCGTGCCCAAGGTGGCCAACTCCGGGGACGGCTCCGCCCTTATGCGGGACCCGGACAAAGCGGCGCGGGTGGCCGCAGCCGTGGTGCGGGGGGCGGCGGGGAAGCCCGTCACCGTCAAGTTCCGCCTGGGCTGGGACAAGGGCTCCATTAACTGCGTGGAGTTCGCCAAGCGGATGGAGGACGCGGGGGCGTCCGCTGTGGCGGTCCACGGGCGGACCAAGACCCAGATGTACTCCGGCGCCGCCAACTGGGACTATATCCGGGCAGTCAAGGAGGCCGTCTCCATTCCGGTCATCGCCAACGGGGACGTATTTTCCGCCAAAGACGCCGTGCGCATTTTGAAATACACCGGCGCGGATATGGCTATGGTGGGCCGGGGGGCCTTTGGCAATCCCTGGCTGCTGGAGCAGTGCGCCGCCGCCCTGGAGGGCAGGGAGGTCCCGCCCCTGCCTCCCCTGGACAGGCGGATGGACACGGCCGTGCGCCAGTTCCAGCTGGCCCGGGCGCACAAGGGGGAGAAAATCGCTTGCCTGGAGATGCGCAAGCATTTGGCCTGGTATCTCAAGGGCGTGCCCTACGCCTCCTATTGGAAGGAGCGGGCGTGCAAAATCTCAACCGCAGAGGAATTCCAGCAGGTCATCGCCGGAATCAAGCGGGACTTGTCCGACGCAAAGGAAGCCCCCAATGACTGAGCGGGTTTTCAAAGGGCTGACGGCGGTTTTTCTGGCCATGGAGGCCGTGCTTTACGCCGCCTTCCTCACTCTGGACCTGACGGGCCGGGGCGGGGCGGCCATCCCCATCAAATACGGCGGAATCCTGCTGTGCCTGGGCTTCGCGGCGCTGTGCGCCCTGAGGGGCGGCGAGCTGCTGGTCCTCATCGCCCTGGCCCTCACTGCCTGCGCCGACTGGTTCCTGCTGGTGCAAAACGACTGCTATCCCATGGGGATCGCCCTGTTTCTGTGCGTCCAGACGGTCTATTTTGTCCGTCTGCGGCTGGCGGGAACCGGGAGCGGCTATGTCCTCCGCGCCGGCCTGGCCCTGGGGGCGGGATTGGCAGTGTATGCGCTCGGGATGGCCTCTCCGGTAAACCTGCTGGCGGCGGTATACTTCTCCCAGCTGTTGTCCAACACCGCCCTGTCCTGGACCCTGCGCGGCGCCCCTTGGCGGCGCTTCGCCCTGGGTCTTACCCTGTTCGTGGGGTGCGACGCATGCGTGGGACTGTTCAACGCGTTGCCCGCTCATTCGCCGCTGTACCCCGCCGTCTCCGTTGGAATGTGGCTGTTTTATCTGCCCTCTCAGGTTCTCATTGCCCTGTCTGCAAAGGAGGAATTTCCATGAAAAGCAGCAAGCCCCTGGCCGTAGTGACCGCCCTTATCATCGCCCTGGCCCTGCTCACCGGAGCCGTCGCCGCTCCCATTCTGTGCCGTCCCTTCTATTATGCCCACATCGGGCCCCTCCACCTGGAGGAACAGACCGGGCTCACGCAGGAGGAAATCAAAACCGCTTTCAACGAAATGCTGGACTACTGCCTGGGCGGGGAGGAATTCTCCACCGGGGTGCTCCAGTGGTCGGAGAGCGGCAAAAGCCACTTTACCGATGTGCGCGGCCTGTTCCAGCTGGACCTGAACGTACTGGCCTGCTGTCTGGGCCTGCTGGCCGCGCTGGCTTTCCTCGCCCGCCGGGGCCGCCAGCGGCCCGCCTGCCTTTTGGGCCGGGGGCCCGCCTTCTGGGCGGGCGCAGGACTGGGCGCTGTGTTCCTGACGGTGGGCGCTCTGGCCACTCTGGACTTTGACCGGGCTTTTGTGGTGTTTCACGCTCTGTTTTTCCCCGGCAAAACCAACTGGCTCTTCGACCCCAAGGAGGACCAAATCATCAACATCCTGCCCCAGGAATTTTTCCGCAACTGCGCCATCCTCATTTTGGCCATTTTGGTGGTTGGATGCGCCGCCCTCGTCGCCTTTGACCTGACCCGCGGCCGCAGCCGGGAGGAGCTCCATTCAAAGCTTCAAAAATTTTAGAACGAACGTTTGACACGTCGAACATCTTGTGATATAATGTTGATACGAGCCAAAATGCGCCTGTTGCAGACTATACGGCACAGCCGAAAACGTTCGCGTCCCGCCCCGGGCTCTCCGCCCCGGCGGACGACTTTGGAAGGAGCTTGCGCCATGGCTAAACTCACCCCCAAGCAGCAGCAGATCTACGACTTCATCCTGGCCTTTGCCAACGACCACGGTTATCCCCCCTCCGTGCGTGAGATCGCCCTGGCCGTGGGGCTGAAGTCCCCCGCCACCGTCCATTTCCACCTGAAGGGCCTGCGGGAGGCGGGCGTCATCACCCAAGCCGAGGGCAAGACCCGGGCCATCTCCATCACCGACGCCGGCCACAACCGCAAGGACCAGGTGCCCCTGGTGGGCTATGTGGCGGCGGGCGCTCCCATCCTGGCCCAGGAAAACATTGAGGAATACCTGACCTTCGACACCGGCGGCCTCACCGGTGAGCACTTCGCCCTGAAGGTGCGGGGCGAGTCCATGCTGGAGGCCGGTATCCTCCCCGGCGACGTGGTGGTGGTCCACCAGCAGCCCCTGGCCCGAAACGGTGACATCGTGGTGGCCCTGTTCGACGACGAGGCCACCGTCAAAACCTTCCGCAGGGGAAACGACGGCCATATCTGGCTCCACCCGGAAAACTCCAGCGGCCAGTATCAGCCCATCGACGGCGAGGGCTGCTCCATCCTGGGCCGAGTGGTGGCGGTCATCCGGCGCTATTGATTCCTCCGCTCCAGACCCCCGGCCTTCCGAGGAAGGCCGGGGGCTTTTCCTTTGCCCTCCGGCCCGCGCTGTCAAATAAGCATTTTTCACAAAAAATTCACGGCATTTTGTTGCAATCCTCCGAAGTTGGGAAAACTGACAAATTTCCTCTTGCAAAGTGAGTATGATGTTGTTATTATGGTTTCATAGGGACCCGAAAACGTTTCCGGTAACGCTACCAGAAACGTTTCCAGCCCGGCATCAAAATAATAGGAGGAAATGAAAAATGAGTAAGAAGCTCTTCGCGCTCGTACTGTCTCTCAGCATGGTCATGACCATGCTTCTGGCTGGATGCTCCACCCAGAACGACAATGCCAGCACTCCCCCCGAGGGCAGCGACGCCCCTACCACCGAGTCCACTGCGCCCACCGGCGGCGACGCCGAGGGCCGCGTCTACTGGCTCAACTTCAAGCCCGAGTCCGACCAGGTCCTCAACGACGTGGCCAAAATGTACACCGAGAAGACCGGCGTGCCGGTGAAGATCGTCACCGCCGCCTCCGGCACCTACAGCCAGACCCTGAACGCCGAGATGAGCAAGTCCGAGGCTCCCACCATTTTCAACGTGGGCAACGCCGCCGGCGTGCGCGACTGGACCGATTACGCGCTGGACCTCAACGGCACCCCCATTGCCAACGAGCTGAACACCGACGCCTACAACCTCTACGATGAGACTGGCAAGCTGGTGTCCATCGGCTACTGTTATGAGTGCTTCGGCATCATTGTCAACCCTGACTTGCTGGAGCAGGCCGGCCACAGCCTGGACGAGATCAAGAACTTCGAGACCCTGAAGGCCGTGGTGGAGGACATCCACAGCCGCGCCGGTGAGCTGGGCTTCGACGCCTTCACCTCCTGTGACATGGACGGCTCCTCCTCCTGGCGCTTCACCGGCCATCTAGCCAACGTGGAGTACTACTACGAGCAGGAGGGCGCCCCCTGGACCGAGGCTCCCGCCACCCTGTCCGGCAAGTATATGGAATACTTCAAGAACCTGTATGACCTGTGCATCAACAACAGCCTGAGCGACCCCAAGGATCTGTCCGTGGGCGGCCATGACCCCGACAACGAGTTCAAGTCCGGCAAGGCCGTGTTCCAGCCCCAGGGCTCCTGGACCTACGGCGGCGACACCAACTATGTGGGCTCCGTCCCCAACGCCACCATGATCCCCTACTACTGCGGCATGGAGGGCGAGGAGAAGGCCGGCCTGAACTGCGGCACTGAGAATTGCTGGGCCATCAACTCCAAGGTTTCCGAGGCCGACCAGCAGGCCACCATGGAGTTCATGGTCTGGTGCGTCACCGACCCAGAGGCCAGCCGGATGCTGGTGGACACCTTCGGCGTCATGCCCTATAAGAACGCCGCCGAGTCCACCAACAGCTTCCTGGCCGCCGCCAACGAGTACAGCAACAACGGCTGCTACGTCATGAACTGGGCTTTCAACTATCAGCCCAACGTGGACGAGCTGCGCGCCGGCATGGTGTCCGCCCTGAACGCCTACAATGCCGACCAGTCCGACGCCAACTGGGAAAGCGTCTGCACCGCCTTTGTGGATGGCTGGGCCGCCCAGTACGCCGCCGTCAACTGAGGATTTTCTTGACCCGGCTCAAACAGATTAACGTGGTGGGGCGGGCGTGATCGCCCGCCCCACCCTCCGTCTCAGCGCCCCCCAATTCTTTTGACTGAGGAGCGCTGAGAGAGGGCGCGTATTGCGCGACATGAAAAAGGGAGCTGATATTTTGAAACGGAAAAAAATCGCCAAAGGCAACACTATCCGCAAATCCACCCGGCGGTGGTTCCCGCTGTTCCTGGGCCCGGTGGTGGCCGCCTTTATCATCGGCTTCGTGTGGCCCTTCATCCAGGGTATTTACCTGTCCTTCTGCCAATTCAAGCTCATCGGCGACGCCAAGCCCATCGGCATCGACAACTACGTCCGGGCCTTTAAGGACGCCGCCTTCGGACACGCCTTCTGGTACACCGCGATGTACGCCGTGGTGTCCCTGGTGCTCATCAACGTGCTGGCCTTTGCCGTGGTCTATGCCCTGACCCAGAACATCAAGGGCAGTAACCTGTTCCGCACGGTGTTCTTCATGCCCAACCTGATCGGCGGCATCGTGCTGGGCCACATCTGGTCCATGATCTTCGACGGCATTTTGAGCAAGTTCTCCACCTCCATCGTGATGGATTCCAAGTATGGCTTCTGGGGCCTCATCATCCTCATGTGCTGGCAGCAGATCGGCTACATGATGATTATCTACATTGCCGGACTCCAGGCGGTGCCCGAGGATATGCTGGAGGCCGCCCGTATCGACGGCGCCACCAAGTCCCAGACCCTGTTTAAGGTGACCATCCCCAACGTGATGCCCTCCATCACCATCTGTATGTTCCTGTCCCTGACCAACGGCTTTAAGCTGTTTGACCAGAACCTGGCGCTGACCAACGGCCAGCCCATCGTCACCCAGCCCGGCGGCACGGCGGTCAAAATGACCGAAATGCTGGCGCTGAATATCTTCTCCACCTACAACAACTCCAGCCCCCACGCCCACGGCACCGCCCAGGCGAAGGCGGTCATCTTCTTCATCCTGGTGGCCGGTCTGGGCCTGGCCCAGCTTGCCTATACCCGTAAAAAGGAGGTGCAGCAGTAATGAACGGTTCTCTTACTGCGGAGCGCAGGACCAAGACCATCCTGTCCGTCGTTCTGGGCGTCATCTGCGTCATCTATGTGCTGCCTGTGGTGGCGGTCATCATCAACTCCTTTAAGCTGAACACCTTTGTCAAGACCGACACCTTCGCCCTCCCCACCGGCGAGATGTGGGCCGGCTTCGACAACTTTGTCAAGGGCATGACCTTCGGCAACTACCCCTTCTGGAACAGCGTGAAGTACAGCGTGGTTATCACCGTGCTGTCCACCATCCTGATCCTGATCTGCACCTCCATGGCCGCCTGGTATATCGCCCGGGTGGACTCCCTGTTCTGCAAAATCCTGTACTTCCTGTGCGTGTTCTCCATGGTGGTCCCCTTCCAGATGGTGATGTTCACCCTGTCCTATACGGCGGACCAGCTCAAGCTGAACACCCCCTATACCATCCCCATCGTGTACCTGGGCTTTGGCGCGGGCCTGGCCATCTTCATGTTTGTGGGCTTTGTCAAGTCCATCCCCCTGGAGATTGAGGAGGCCGCCGCCATCGACGGCTGCGGGCCTCTGCGCACCTTCTTCCTGGTGGTGGTGCCCATGCTGAAGCCGACGATGATCTCCGTGGGTATCCTGGAGATCATGTGGGTGTGGAACGACTATCTGCTCCCCTCCCTGGTGCTGGACCTGGAGAAGTACCGCACCATCCCCATCCACATCCAATACCTAAAGGGCAGCTACGGCACTGTGTACCTGGGCGCCACCATGGCCCTGATCCTGCTGTCCATCATCCCTGTGATCATTTTCTACCTCACCTGCCAGAAGCACATCATCAAGGGCGTGGCTGCCGGCGCAGTAAAGGGCTGATTCTTCCAGTTAAAGGCATGACCCCCCTTGCGGCGCGGCAAAAAGTGTGCTATGATTGCTCAGAACACAAATGACGGAGGAGGGACTGCGGCATGACCATCAAAGATATCGCCCGAATGTCCGGCGTGGGCGTGGCCACCGTGTCCCGGGTGCTGAACGACCACCCAGACGTCTCCGAGGAAACCCGCCGGAAGGTGATGGCGGTGGTGTCGGAGCAGGGTTTTCAGCCCAACAACAACGCCCGCCGCCTCAAGCAGCAGACCAGCGCCTCCATCGCCATCATCGTCAAGGGCACCATGAATATGCTTTTTGCCGATTTGGTGGAACGCTGCCAGCAGCTTTTGCAGGACGCCGGGCGGTACGCCTCCGTCTACTACCAGGACGAGGACGCCGACGAGGTGGCCTATGCCATCCGGCTGTGCCGGGAAAGCAAGCCCCTGGGCATCCTGTTCCTGGGAGGCGACCTGGAGTACTTCCAGGCGGGATTCCAGCATATCTCCGTGCCCTGCGTGCTACTCACCAACTCCGCCCAGGAGCTGAGCTTTCCCAACCTGTCCTCCCTCACCACCGACGACGAGGAGGCGGCCTGCCAGGTCATCCACTACCTGGCGGATCATGGGCACCGGCACATCGGCCTTGTGGGCGGCAACTGGTCCTGTACGCAAATCAGCTACCGCCGGGTACAGGGCTGCCAGCGGGCCTTCGACCAGCTGTCCCTGCCCTTTGACGCCCAGCGGTGCGAGCCCTGCCGCTACTCCTTTTCCGACGCCTACGACACCACCAAGCGCCTGCTAAAGCGCTGTCCGGAGCTCACCGCCCTGTTCTGCATCAGCGACGTGATGGCCATGGGGGCCATCCGGGCCATCCGGGATCTGGGCCGCCGGGTGCCGGAGGACATCTCCGTGGTGGGGTACGACGGCATCCCCCTGGCCCAGTTCTCCGTCCCCCGGCTGGCTACGGTCCGTCAGGACACCCAGCAGATGGCGGAGCAGGGGGTGGACCTGTTGCTGAAAAACCTCCAGCGCCAGCGCGCTCCCGCCCACGACCTGATTCCCTTCCAGCTTATCCCCGGGGAGAGCGTGACCCGGCCCCGGGCCTGATTCAACTTACTTTAATCGCAGGGCCGCCGTTCTGTTTCAGGAATGGCGGCCCACATGAAAGGTGAGATCTCTCATGAGGTGCTCCGGCATTTTAATGCCCATCTCCTCCCTGTCCTCCCCTTACGGCATCGGCGCCCTGGGCGCCGCCGCCCGGGAATTTGCCGACTTCCTGGCCGCCGGCGGGCAGACCTACTGGCAGATCCTGCCCATCTGCCCCACCAGCTACGGCGACTCCCCCTACCAGTCCTTCTCCTCCTACGCGGGCAACCCCTATTTCATCGACCTGGACGACCTGGCCGCGGAGGGCCTTTTGAAACCTGAAGAGTACCGGAACCTGAGCTGGGGAGACAACCCCCAGTATGTGGACTACGGCCTGATGTACGCCGCCCGCTATCCGGTGCTGCAAAAGGCGGCGGCGCGGCTGCTGGCCGCCCCGCCCCTCGACTATCAAATGTTCTGCAAAACCTCCACCTGGCTAGATGATTACGCCCTATTCATGGCCCTGAAGGACAAGCACAGCGGCGCGTCCTGGTTCACCTGGGAGCCGGATATCCGCCTGCGCCGCAAGTCCGCCCTGTCCGCCGCCAAAAAGGAGCTGGCGGACCACATCGACTTCTGGAAAGCGGTGCAATTTCTATTTTTCCGCCAGTGGAACGCCCTCAAGTCCTACGCCAACGATAAAGGCGTGTATATCATCGGCGACCTGCCCATCTATGTATCCGGAGACAGCGCCGACGTATGGGCCAATCCGGACCAGTTCCAGCTGGACGAGAACGGCCTGCCCACCGAGGTGGCGGGCTGTCCCCCCGACGGCTTCTCCGCCAACGGCCAGCTGTGGGGCAATCCCCTGTTCAACTGGGACCGGATGAAGCAGGACGGCTACCAGTGGTGGCTCAAGCGCATTTCCTTCCAGTTCACCATTTATGATATGCTGCGCATCGACCACTTCCGGGGCTTCGACTCCTACTACGCCATTCCCTATGGGGACACCACCGCCAAGAACGGCCGCTGGCGCCCCGGCCCGGGCCTGGACTTCTTCAAAACCGTAAACGCCAAGCTGGGCAAGCAGGACATCATCGCCGAGGATCTGGGCTTCCTCACCGACTCGGTGCGGGAGCTGCTGCGGGAGACCGGCTACCCCGGCATGAAAATTTTGGAGTTCGCCTTCGACAGCCGGGACAACGGCAGCGATTATCTGCCCCACTGCTACCCCACCCACTGCGTGGCCTACACCGGCACCCATGACAACGACACCATTTTGGGCTGGATAAAGACCGCCCCAAAAAAGGACGTCTCCTTTGCCAAGGCCTACCTCCGGCTCAACGCCCGGGAGGGTTATCACTGGGGCATGATGCGCGCGGCTTGGGCGTCTCCCGCCGACCTGGCGGTGATGCAGGCCCAGGACCTGCTGGCCCTGGGCAGCGAGGCCCGGATGAATATTCCTTCCACCCTGGGAACCAACTGGAAATGGCGGGCCCTGCCCGGAGTGTTTACCCCCGCATTGGCCTCACGGCTGCGCAGGGAGGCCAATGTCTACCAGCGCCTGCCGAAAAAAGCGGACAAGCAGAACTGACAAAAGCGGCACGCCGACGGCGTGCCGCTTTTTCCGTGGGAAGCATCCAAAAGAAGGGCCCGCAGGCCCCCATACAGGCCTGCGGGCTGTTTTTGCTGCTTAGATCAGGATCAGAACTCCAGATTCTTGCCGTCCTTGTCGAAGACGTGGCACACATTGCCGCTGAAGGTCAGATTCAGCTTGTCGCCGGAGTGGAAGGAGTCGATGCGCTCACCGTCGGCGTCCATGGTGGGGACGATCACCACCACGTCCTTGCCGTTGGCATTGGCGTGGAAATGCACCTCGCTGCCCATCAGCTCGGACACCTCAATGGTGGCGGACAGGGTGTTAGCCGGGTCCTTGGACAGCACCATGTGGCTGGGACGAACGCCCAGGGTGATGTCCTGCGCGGCCACCTTCTTACCGGACAGGTTCTTCTGCTTCTCCTCAGACAGCACCACCTTGCAGCCGCCCACGGATACGGCGTACTTGCCGCCCTCGTTGACCAGCTTGGCATCAAAGAAGTTCATCTGAGGCATACCGATGAACCCAGCGACAAACAGATTGGCTGGGTGGTCGAACACCTCCTGCGGGGTGCCGATCTGCTGAATGTAGCCGTCCTTCATGATGACGATGCGGTCGCCCAGGGTCATGGCCTCGGTCTGGTCATGGGTGACATACATAAAGGTGGTGTTGATCTTCTGGCGGAGCTTGATGATCTCGGCGCGCATCTGGTTGCGGAGCTTGGCGTCCAGGTTGGACAGCGGCTCGTCCATCAGCAGCACCTTGGGCTCACGCACGATGGCGCGGCCGATGGCCACACGCTGGCGCTGACCGCCGGACAAAGCCTTCGGCTTGCGCTCCAGGTACTGGGTGATGTCCAGGATGTCCGCCGCTTCACGCACGCGCCTGTCGATCTCATCCTTGGGGACCTTGCGCAGCTTCAGGGGGAAAGCCATGTTTTCGTACACGGTCATGTGGGGGTACAGAGCGTAGCTCTGGAACACCATGGCGATATCGCGGTCCTTGGGGGCGACGTCGTTCATCAGCTTGCCGTCAATATACAGCTCGCCGCCGGAAATCTCCTCCAGGCCGGCCACCATGCGCAGGGTGGTGGACTTGCCGCAGCCGGAGGGGCCGACCAGCACGATGAACTCCTTGTCGCCGATGTCCAGGTTGAACTTCTGAACGGCGATGACGCCCTCGTCTGTGACCTGCAGGTTGGTCTTCTTCTCGGGCTCGCCCTTCTTCTTCTTGGACTTCTTCTGGTCGCCGCTGTGGGGATAGATCTTCATGATGTTCTTCAGGGTCAAACCGGCCATAGTACCCGACTTTGATGGAGCGGCCTCCGCCATCTCCACCTCGCTGACAGGCGCATACGTCCTGAAAGCATTACGACAGGTCTCCACACTGCCGCACCGCAAGTCGAAGCGGTTGTTTTTCCTCCTTTTTTCAGTACCGCGCACTATTGTAATGGAGTAGTCCGCGGCCCGTCAAATTGTGCGCCTTTGGGCGCTGGTATGGAAAGGCGGCGGTCCGCCGCCAATGCCATCAAAACGGGTCGTGCAGGTCCGAATATCACAATATATCCTCCGGAGGCTTTTGGTCGCTCCGGAATTTCTCATCAAGCCGAAAAGCCTGCTCCAGGCCAGGGTAGATCAGGAACAGCGCCGGAAGGACGGGCAGCCAGAAATTGGTTAGGGGCAGCAGGCTCAGGGCGGCGGCGAAAAACCGCAGGGACACCAGGATGTACGCCGCCAAAACGCCCAGCGCCGCCGCTGTCCTTGGAAGCTGTCCAATGAAAAGCAGGGCCGAGTTTTTGATAAGCTGTCCAAACCCCAGCTCCATCAGCGCCAGCTGAGACCACAGGTACAGGGACAGTCCCAGCAGGAACAGGATGCCCAGCACCAGCGCCGCACTCATGGGCAGATTCACCTGAAGCGCGTCGGCGTGGAGGAGCATAAACAGCTGAGTCGCCAGCAGGGCCCCGCCGACAGCTCCCGGCAGAAGGGAGGCCTTGGCGCTGCGTCCCCAGGCCCTGCGGTAGGTGCGCCACCATACGCCGCCGGTGTCGTCCCGCAGGCTCCGCAGCAGGGTATCCGCCAGGGCGCACAGCTGCGGTCCGGCGATGGCTCCGCCGATCAGCCCGCAGACGGGGGCCAGCGCCATGGCATATGCGGTGACAGCAAGAAACATACCCGCGATAAAGGGCACGCAGCCCAGCAGAGCCAGAAACCCCGCCTTAAAATCATCGAAAACATCCCGACGCAGGATCTTCCAAAAGTGGGGAAAGCCGGTCCTGCGGGGCACATCGGGGGAGCGCCCGGGCTCCTCCTCGTCAAACCTGGGAAACAGGCCCACGGCGTCCGTCCCCCTATCTCGGCATTGCCACCGGCAACCCGCAGGCCCCGGGCAAACACCATTTCTTTACTAAAAACCATAGCATATCGGGGTGCTGATGTCAAGAAAAAACATGCTGCTTTTTGTGCATTTTCCCTGAAGAAATTTCATATTTTTCCAATTAATTCCTCCCCTTCAATCCAGCCGGACCAGGGGGGGCCGTTCACATATCCCCCTTCCAAATTCACCAGAAAGTTTCGGCAAAAATCCGTCGCTTTTCGCCTTGACGCAACGGGCCGGACAGGATATAATGCAACTGTTGTATTCGACAATTTTTTAACAAATCATGGTATTATTCTATGTTTTAAGGAGGAGCCGCCATGCGCCATTATGAAACTACAGTCCAACAGCTGAAGGATCAGGTACTTACCGCCGTGGCCCGTCTGGCCTGGAACGACAAGCTGGACTCCAAGGAACTGCTGGACATTCCCGAGGAGATCGTCCCCGGTCCCGAGGCCCATATGCGCTGCTGCATTTATAAGGAGCGGGCCGTGGTCAACAGCCGGATCAAGATGGCCATGGGCGGCGACCGGGCCAACCCCAACTTGGTGGAGGTGCTGCCCATCGCCTGCGACGAGTGCCCCGTCACTGAGATCAGCGTGGGCCCGTCCTGCCGGGGCTGTATCGCCCACCGCTGTATGGAGGCCTGCCCCAAGGGGGCCATCAGCATTCAGAACCACCGCTCCGTCATCGACCACTCCAAGTGCGTGCTGTGCGGAAAGTGCGTGGCCGCCTGCCCCTACGGCGCCATTACCAAGAACATGCGCCCCTGTGAGCGGGGCTGCCCCGTCAAGGCCATCTCCATGGGCGAGGACCGCAAGGCCAGTATCGACGCCAACAAGTGCATTTCCTGCGGAGAGTGCGTGGTCCAGTGCCCCTTTGGCGCCATTATGGATAAGTCCTATGTTGTGGACGTCATTCAAATGCTGATGGGCGCGGAGCGCTGGGGTATGCACGTATACGCCATTCTGGCCCCCGCCTTTGTGGGGCAGTTCAACTGCACTCCCGGCCAAATGGTGTCCGCCCTGAAGGAGATGGGCTTCTACGATGTGGCCGAGGTGGCGCTGGGCGCCGATTTGACCGCCAAGGCTGAGGCCGCCGAATTCGATGAGCGGGGCGGCGAGGGTATGACCTCCTCCTGCTGCCCGGCCTTCGTGGCCTACGTGGAGCGGCATATGCCCGATATGGTGCCCAAGGTGTCCACCACCCCCTCCCCCATGGTTATGATTGGCCGGTACATCAAGGACCGCGATCCTCTGGCCCGGGTGGTCTTTATCGGCCCGTGTGTGGCAAAGAAACGGGAGTTCCATCTGGGCCGCACCCGCTCCTCCGTGGACCTGGTGCTCACCTTTGAGGAGCTGTACTCCATGATGACGGCTAAGGAAATCGACGTGACCAAGATGCCCGAGGCCAAGCTGGACCAGGCCAGCAGCTTTGGCCGCAGCTTTGCCGCCAGCGGCGGCGTGGCGGCGGCGGTGGGCCAGGCGCTGAAGGAGATGGGCAGCAAGGTGGAGGCCAAGACCCTGCCCTGCTCCGGCATCGAGGAGTGCAAAATCGCCCTGCTGAAGATGAACAAGGGCGTGCTGCCCGAGAACTTCATCGAGGGCATGGCCTGTCAGGGCGGCTGCGTTCAGGGCCCGGCGGTGCTCCAGCGCAGTCCCAAGAACAAAGTGGAGGTGGGCAAGCACGCCAAGCAGGCGGGCGAGCGCACCATCAACGAGGCCATCAACAACGCCGGAGGCACGGATGGCGAAGGGCTCCAGAACAGCGAGAAAAAGCCCGGCGGCGCGGTAGAGGCGAATCGGGTGTAATTGTAAGGTACGTCAGGGGCCGTCCGGGACATCCCGGACGGCCCTTGATGCCGGGGTATTGATAAAAAGAAGCTTGATAAATTGGACGAGCTGGCCAAAGCACGGTTTGCCGAGATGTTTGGGGATCCGGTGAGAAATAATAAAAATTGGCCTTTGGCATCAATTGGAGCGCTAGCGGAAATCCATATTGGTCCGTTTGGCTCACCGCTCCACAAGGAGGACTATATGGAAGGAGGGCACGCCCTTGTCAATCCGCCGCACAAATATTAACGCCTGCCCAGAAGCCCTTGCAATTCCAGGGTTTTTCCTATATAATATTAAATCAGCATTGTTTTGAGTTCATTTTCGTTGTCGTGCGGAACGCCTGCGATGTCCACACCGTTCCGAAGCGGATGAAAAGTTCTTTTTGCTTCTTTTTCTTTCAAGAAAAAGAAGGGGAAAATCACCCAAGGGAGTGTTCACATTGAAATACGATTTCGCCGCCATCGAGCCCAAATGGCAAAAGCGCTGGGAGGACGCCAAGGTCTACGCCGCCGCCGACCACAGCGACAAGCCCAAATTTTACGGCCTGATCGAGTTCCCCTATCCCTCCGGCCAGGGGCTCCACGTGGGCCATCCCCGGCCCTACACCGCCATGGACGTCGTCACCCGCAAAAAGCGCATGGACGGGTTCAACGTGCTGTTCCCCATCGGCTTTGACGCCTTCGGTCTGCCCACCGAGAACTACGCCATCAAAAACCACATCCACCCCGCCAAGGTGACCAGGGACAACATCGCCAACTTCACCAGCCAGCTGAAAATGCTGGGCTTCGGCTTCGACTGGGACCGGGTGGTGGACACCACCGACCCCAGCTACTACAAGTGGACCCAGTGGATCTTCCTCCAGCTGTACAAAAAGGGCCTGGCCTACAAGGCCACCATGCCCGTGAACTGGTGCACCTCCTGCAAGTGCGTGCTGGCAAATGAGGAAGTCGTCGAGGGCGTATGTGAGCGCTGCGGCTCTCCCGTCATCCGCAAGGAAAAGAGCCAGTGGATGCTGAAAATCACCGAGTACGCTCAGCGGCTCATCGACGACCTGGACGATGTGAATTTCATTGAGCGCGTCAAAATCCAGCAGCGCAATTGGATCGGCCGCTCTACCGGCGCGGAGGTCACCTTCAAGTCCACCGCCGGGGACGACATCGTGGTGTTCACCACCCGGCCCGACACCCTCTTCGGCGCCACCTATATGGTGCTCTCCCCTGAGCACGGGCTGGTGAAAAGCTGGCTGGACGGGGGAAAGCTGGCCAACGCGGACGAGGTCACGGCGTACCAGAAAGCCGCCGCCTCCAAGTCCGACCTGGAGCGCACCGAGCTGAACAAGGAAA
>CAOKLO010000079.1 GCA_948469375.1 uncultured bacterium
TTTTGCCGTCATTTTAGAACTTTTTAACGGAGTTAATGAGGATAAGCCATCCTCTTCGTCAATCGGTTCTGTCCTTCAGGCTGAGTGCATGATAACACATGGGCAAACGGAAAGTCAATGGGTCAAGCCCAAGTGTAACATAACTGTAACAAAGCCCGAAGTTGCAGGAAAAAGGGCAACAAACTGGAAAAACAGCCGTCACAACTCATAGTATGTACCCGGGGCGGGGGTTCGCCATATATAGTAGTTTAAGATTGAATACTAGTATACATTATAAATGTTGCAAAGCAAAAAAGCCGGAAATATTTCATGTCGGCCCGCTATTCCGGCGGCCCCCCGGGGGGCTGCCGGAGGCGGGCGTTTTGCGTCCGCCGGGCCTGGAATTCGACAGGCTGTCGAATCCGCCGATGGGACAAAACCTCCTCTGGAACGGCCCGAAAAAGTGACGGAAACGGCCCAAATTGCCGCCGCGGCCTATCTCCGCGCGGTCAAATGGGATGGCTTATCCCCATCCATTTGACTGTCGTCAAAAAGTGACGAAATTCGGGCAAAATAATACAAGGAGGAAACAAATCCAATGAGAAACTTGAAGAAGTTCCTCGCTCTGGTCATGGCGATGGTCATGTCGTTCAGCCTGATGCTGACCGCGAATGCCGCGTCCAAGTACGACCAGGTCAAGGAATGGACCGACAAGGATCAAGTGACGGAAGAGTTCGTCGAGGCTGTCGACGTGCTGTCCGGCATGAAGATCTTCCAGGGCGACGACCGCGGCTTCGCGCCGGGCGCCACCATCACCCGCGCCGAGACCGCGGCGTTGATCTACCGCCTGGCCACCGGCGACGTGGACAACGTCCGCGCCGGCCTGTACGCCAACTACGGCAACTTCGCCGACGTGAACGAGAGCGACTGGTTCGCCGGTTACGTGGGCTACTGCGCCAACGCCGGCTACATCAAGGGCCACGGCGGCTACTTCAACCCCTACGCTCCCGTCACCGGCTACGAGGCGCTGGCCATGATCCTGCGCGCCGTGGGCTACGACAAGAACCACGAGTTCGAGGGCGCCACCTGGCAGACCAACGTGTCCGCCCTGGGCACCCGTCTGGGCGTGCTGGACGACGTCAGAACCAGCGACTACGCCAACACCCTGCACCTGCCCTCCCGCCGCGACGTGGTGGCCTCCATCCTGTTCAACACCGCCGACACCGTGGCCACCGTGACCTGGACTCCCGCCCTGGGCTATGAGACCCAAAAGGTCAGCCTCGGCGGCACCACCGCCGACGGCTGGAACGGCAATACCCTGGGCTGGATTAACTTTGGTCTGACCGACAAGACCGGCATCATCGTGGGCAACCAGGACACCGGCGAGTCCAAGACCATCATCAACACCGCCGTGACCGGCGCGCCCAGCCATGCTGAGTACTTCTACGACAACACCCAGTATACCAGCAAAACCGCTACCGCCAAAGTCGCGGTCAACACCTCCGCCAAGATCGACGCCAAGACCGGCATCGACATGTTCGGCCACAAGGTGAAGGCGTGGTACTGCAACAGCACCAGCGCCAACGGCGCGGCGGAGGGCAAGACCTTCGCTCTGTACGACAACGTGAAGAAGACCGCTCTGGTCACCATTCCTGCGGCGAATAACCCGGTACTGTCCAACGACGGCACTCCCGCCAACGCTCCTCTGGGCGTGGCCGCTCAGAAGGCCGGCTTCTCCGTGGACCTGAAGGACAGCAAGGCCGTGTTCAACCAGGACTTCAGCAAGTCCGGCACCAACGTCGACGCAGGCGCGCTGATGACCGACTATAACAAGACCGGTACTGCCGGCACCAGTGACGGCGATCCGCTCAAGGGCGGCGTCAGCAACACTATGGACGGCGAGACCGGTACCACCGCCAAGTATCCCCTGTACCTGCTGATCTCCAACAACAGCGACCTGACCGTGGATATGGTGGTGGCCGTGAACGTGGAGGTTTCCCGGGTGTCTCAGGTGAACAACTACGCCACCTATCCCACCGTCACCGTTCCCACCCTGGCCGATGAGTGGAACGTGCAGAAGGACGGGAGCACCGTGGATGAGCGGCTGCTCCAGACCTCTCTGACCGCCACCTCCACCAAGACCCTGGGCGAGCCCGTTGTGGGCGTGGCCATCGAGGGCACCAAGGCCTACAAGCCCGGTTCCAATGCTGTAATCGCTGTGGATTCCGATGTGATCTATCGGAACGGTGCTGCGGACGGCTACTTCTGGCGCCGCCTCTCCAAGCCCACCAGCACTGTGGAGGGCACTGTCACCAACTTCAACTACACCGGCAATGGCGATAACCAGCACACCGGCTCCATCGTCATCGGCGGCCAGCGCATTGAGCGCTCCCTGCTGGCCGACGCCATCGTGGACTACAACCCCGATATCACCGAGCTCGGCGGCCAGACCAACCGGGGCATCCTGGGCAATAAGGCCGTGAACCTGTCCGCCAGCGCCCAGCTGTACGGCAACTACCGCGCCTACCTGGACAGCGAGGGCAAGTACATTTGGATTGAGCCCATCTATGAGTCCAAGTTCGTCTACGCCACCTATCTGGATTACACCACTCCCTACGGCTCCAGCTCCTATGAGTACACCCTCATCGGCGTGGACCTGAACGGCGAGCAGGTGAAGCAGGTGGTCAAGACCGTGGACGGCCAGCCCATCGACCGCAACAATTATAACAGCATTGCTCCCTACCGTGACAGCGCCAATGTGGCCGGCGTGACCCCGCTGAGCTACAAGGGCTACCTCATCGACGGCGAGGGCAACCTGACCACCATCACCGACAGTGATAAAACCACTAACAAGGGCGGCTACTTCGAGACCATCAGCCCGCAGGTGAACCAGGCCGGCGCTGGTTCCGCCGCTGGCCGCGGCATCCTTGACAACACCACCGCCAACGCCGTTACTGTCACCAGCACCGACGCGCGCCTGGGCACCAAGAACCTGGCTGTGGCCGCCGGTACCGCTGTGAACGCCGCTACCACCTACTTCACCAACGACACCAAGTTCATCGTGGTGGACGGTGCGGGCACCGACACCCAGAAGATCGAGGTCTACAACGGCATGACCGAGTTCCTCAAGGGCGGCTCTCGCGTGACCATCAACGGCGAGAACACCCTGGTCAACGCCACTGCCTATCTGGACGCTGAGAGTGCCCCTGCCACCGGCAGCGACTTCAACGAGCAGATGTACTACACCCAGAGCCCGCTGACCTACGCCAGCGTGCAGGGCAACCCCATGAAGGTTGACACCATCGTTCTGCCCAAGCAGGCCATCACCTGGACCGGCGTCAGCGGCCTGTACTACGTGGGCAACCCGGCTCAGGATTCCGAGATCAAGTCCGGCAAGTGGGCCGATGGCACTGACCGCGTGTTCCACCTGTACACCATGTACCTGGACGGCGAGGCCCAGCAGGTGTGGCTGACCAACGCTCCGGGCGGCTCTACCCCGGCCAATCCCGCCACTCCCTTCCCCGGCAACCACGCTCTGGTGAAGGACACCTTCTACAAGCTGTACGACACCGGCCTGAAGACCCCCATGGGCAACACCGTGTACGTGGCTAACAACGGCACCACCACCACCGCCACTACCGCTGCCGGTCTGGCTCAGAGCCTGAACGGCAGCCAGCGGCCCGACCTGGCCAACGGCGCCGAGCCCATCATCGGTAACGGCGATATCAGCAAGGTGTACTATGAGGCGGCCACCTACTCCAGCCAGACCGCCATCATCGGCACTCCGGCTACCGGCGTGATGAACACCCAGGCTGGCGGCAACTCCGCCATCTTCAACGTGGCGGGCGCCAAGGTGGTCAACCTGAACGCCGCGAACTCTCCCGCCAGTGGCGGTTCTCGCGGGTACGTGTGGCCGGGCATCACCGACCTGGGCACCCTGAACGACGCTTCCTCCACCGCCGTGGTCTATCAGACCAACCGGCCCAAGGTGTCTGTCCAGGTGGATCCCACCAACAACCTGCAGGTCACCGTCATCTACGTCTGCTGGGACCAGAACTAAGCAATAAGCCGACGTATACAAACACCATAGCATAAGGAAAGCCCCCGGGAATTTTCCCGGGGGCTTTCTTTCTCATCTCAGGCAAAGGCGATATAGTTGTAATGCCTGGATTGAGTGTTCAGGTTTTGGGTGCCGTCCTCACGGGCCATGAACCCGGTTTCTGTAATCGCCGCGCCGCCAGCGTTGTAACCCGTAATAGCTAAGGCGGTATCACCGTTTCCATGCAGCAGGACAGCGATGGGGGCAAACCCTAAATCAATGGGCTGGTGTCCGCCGGTGCCTACGTAGTGGCCCGCCACCACCTTTTTGACCTCCAACGCCGTAACCCGCTGCTCCAGGCTGGTGGTCCGCTGGTCCAGAGCGTCCCGGGCCTGCGCCTCCGCCCGCACCGCCACCCCGGTGAGGTAGTCGGCGGTTTCCACCGACTCCGCGTTCTGGTTCAGCGGGTTCGGCGAGAACGGGTCGTCCGTTTCGATCTTGTTCAAATAGTAGAATTCTGTCTGTTGCATATTTTTATCCCTCCCACCAGGGAGGGATAACCGCCCCGGAGTTGCCCATTCCAAAGCAACAAAAACTCCCCCGGACGGAGGAGTTTTTGTAAAAAGCAACGTTGTACGCTCAGGCGTTCCGCTTCTTCATGAAGAACAGGAAGCCGATCATCAGCACCAGGCCGATGGGCAGGGCGATCAGCCCCGGCGCTCCGGCGAAGGCCAGCACGCCCGCGATGAGGTAGGTGATACCCGCAATCACCGCGCAGGAGATGGCGTAGGGCAGCTGAGTCGAGACGTGGTTAACGTGGTCGCACTGTGCGCCCGCGGAGGCCATAATGGTGGTGTCGGAGATGGGGGAGCAGTGGTCTCCGCACACCGCGCCGGCCATGCAGGCGGAAATGCAGATGATAGCCAGGGGGTTGTCCATAGAAAACACGTTCTGCACAATGGGGATGAGAATGCCGAAGGTGCCCCAGCTGGTGCCGGTGGCGAAGGCCAGCAGGCAGCCCACCACGAACACGATGACGGGCAGCAGCACCTGAATGCCGGAGGCGGTGCGGACGAAGTCGCGGACAAAGAATTTCGCGCCCAGGGAGTCGGTCATGCCCTTGAGGGACCAGGCAAAGGTCAGGATCATGATAGCGGGCACCATGGCCTTAAAGCCCTCGGGAATGCAGCCCATGATGTCCCGGAAGGACATGGAGCGGCGGATCAGGTAGTAGATGATGGCGAACACCAGCCCGAAGGCGGAGCCCAGCATCAGACCCACGGAGGCGTCGGAGTTGGAGAAGGCCACGATGAAGTCGTGGTAGCCCTCATCCCCGGCCAGGAAAAAGTTGCCCGAGTAGATCATGCCGATGACGCAGGCGACGACCAGCACCAGGATGGGCAGGACCAGGTCCAGCACGGAGCCCTTGGACTCGTCGGCGTTGTCGTTGACCATGGCGTAGGGGTTGGAGCCGGAGAAGAGGTCGCCCTTCTCCACAGCGTTCTTCTCAAACCTGGCCATGGGGCCAAAGTCCACGTTGAGCACCACCAGGCCCACCATCATCACAATGGTGAACAGGGCGTAGAAGTTGTAGGGAATGGCGCGGATAAAAAGATTCAGGCCCTGGCCGTCCTCAGCGAAGGCGGCCACGGCGGCGGCCCAGGAGGAGATGGGGGCGATGATGCACACGGGGGCGGCGGTGGCGTCGATGAGGTAGGCCAGCTTGGCCCGGGAGACGTTGTGCTTGTCGGTGATGGGCCGCATGACGGAGCCCACGGTAAGGCAGTTGAAGTAGTCGTCGATGAAGATCAGGCAGCCCAGCACGATGGAGGACAGCTGCGCGCCCACCCGGGATTTGATGTTTTTCTGGGCCCAGCGGCCAAAGGCGGCGGAGCCGCCCGCCTTGTTCATCAGGCACACGATAGCGCCCAGGATGACCAGGAAGATCAGGATACCCACGTTGTACCCGTCGGACAGGGAGGCCACGACGCCGTCGCTGAAGGCGTGGAGGACGGTGCCCTCAAAGCTGAAATTGGAGTACAGCAGGCCACCCACCAAAATACCCACGAACAGGGAGGAGTAAACCTCCTTGGTAATCAGAGCCAGCGCGATGGCGATGATGGGGGGCAGGAGGGACCAGACGGTGTTATAGAGGTTGCTGGGGGACAGGATGTAACCTGTGTATTCGCTGTCAGCACAGGTTTCACAGGGGACGGCCTCGCCCTCGTCGGACAGGACCACACCCAGGGTGCCGCAGTCCGGGCACTCAATGTACTTGGTGCCGCTGATTTCGGTGGGGTCCTCCGAGGCGGCAAAGGCGGTGGTGGTCAGGGCAAAAATCATCATCAAAAGCAGCGCGATGACGCCCAGACGGTTTCTTCTTTTCATTCTTCTCTCTCCTTAATCTGCAAGCGGATACCATAAGACTACAAAAAACGGGCGCTTCCTATGAGAAGCGCCCGCAATAGGCGAAACCCGCCGCCCAAACCGTCAGGCGGTGAATTGATAGCGCTCCACGATTCGTGACAGTCCGGGGGATATTCTCCCACGGCCCAGGCTGAGGGGTCCAGGCAGGCCCCTTTACCTTCGGCGGGCGTCCCTCCCCCGCAGGACCGGCTGCCTGGCCTTGGTCCCGCGGTACGCATGGCGTCCGCGCCTCTATCAAACGGTATTCACTTGGTTGATGGGGGAATACTATCACATTCTCCCCCTAAAGTCAATAGAAAATCCCCATAAAATCCCACTGATTTCTGAACATTTTAAGTAAAAACTTCCCTGTATAGCAAAAGCCCCCCACCAATTTGGCGGAGGGCCCTGCCTCATTTGTTGCCGTGCGAAACCGCAGGACTACTGCCGCGGCTGCAAGGGAGCGAAAGCTCCTTTGGGCCCCTTTTTCTCTTAAGAAAAGGAGCTCACACCAGCTGAATAATGGCCATCTCAGCCGCGTCGCCGCGGCGGGGGCCCATCTTCAGCACCCGGGTATAGCCGCCGCTGCGGTCGGCGTACTTGGGGGCGATCTCGTGGAACAGCTTGTTGGCCACGTCCTCCTTGGTGATGTAGGACAGGGCCTGACGATAAGCGGCCAGATCGTTCTTCTTACCCAGGGTAATCATCTTCTCGGCGATGGGAGCGACCTCCTTCGCGCGGGCGTAGGTGGTCTTGATCTGCCCGTTCTCCAGCAGATAGGTGGTCATAGCGCGCAGCATGGCGCGGCGCTGATCGCTGGGACGGCCCAGCTTACGGTTCTTAGCCATTTGTAAGCACTCCTTCGACCTCGCGTGGCGAAGTCCTGATCAAATTCGTTCTGGCACCCGGTATTTCCCGGGACATAGCAAATCCGCTATGCACACAGAGAGGAACGTTACATACCCCTGCATTGCCTCGTTGTCACGCTTCGCCTGTTCGCGACGCACGGCTTTCCTCCGGCTCAGGCTGGTCTCTGGAGTCTACAACCCCATCGCTCACCCTCGCTCCGGTCCATCCGTGCTGCTCAGGACGGCTCAGCGCTCATAAATTTTCGTCGTTGGCCAGGGACAGGCCCATCATGGCCAGCTTGTTGATGACTTCCTCCAGGGACTTGCGGCCCAGATTGCGCACCTTCATCATCTCGTCCTCGGTCTTGGAGATCAAATCCTCCACCGTGTTGATGTTGGCCCGCTTCAGGCAATTGAAGGAACGCACCGACAGGTCCAGCTCCTCGATGGTCAGCTCCAGCACCTTGTCCCGCTGAGCCTCCGCCTTCTCCACCACCGTAGCCTTGGACCCCATGGTCTCGGACAGGTCGGTGAACAGGGTGAAGTGGTCCACCAGGATGCGGGCCCCCAGGGACACCGCGTCCCGGGCAGAGATGGTGCCGTTGGTCCAGACCTCCAGGGTTAGCTTGTCGTAGTCGGTGGCGTCGCCCACGCGGGTGTTCTCCACAAAGTAGTTCACCTTGCGGACAGGCGTATACACGGAGTCCACGGGGATCAGGCCGATCACTGCCTGGGCGGGCTTGTTCCGGTCAGCGGTGACATAGCCCCGGCCCTGGGAGAGGGTGAGCTCCATGTTCAGCGAGGCCTCCGGGCCCAGGGTGGCGATGTGGTGGTCGGGATTAAGGATCTCCACGTCGCTGTCGGTCTTGATGTCGCCGGCGGTGACTTCGCCCTCCCCGGCGGCCTCAATGTAGACCGTTTTGACCCCTTCGCTGTACAGCTTGGCGACGATGCCCTTGATGTTCAGGACGATCTCCGTCACGTCCTCCTTGATCCCGGGGATTACGGAGAACTCATGCTGCACACCGGCAATCTTGATTCCCGTAACCGCCGTACCGGGCAGGGAGGACAGCAGGATGCGGCGCAGGGAGTTGCCGATGGTGGTGCCGTACCCCCGCTCCAGCGGCTCGACCACGTACTTGCCGTAGGACTCGTCGCCAACGTTCTCAATACATTCGATGCGCGGCTTCTGGATTTCTACCATTCGTGTGTTACCCTCCTTTAACATTGGCGAATGCGGCCGGGCGGCCATGGCGCTCCCGCCGAAAGGCGGAAGCACCGGCCCCAATCAGGGCCTGAACGCCCGGTTGCCGTGGGAGCGGCATTACTTGGAGTACAACTCCACGATGAGGTTAACGGCCACGTCGAAGTCGATGTCGTCCCGCTGCGGCATGGCGATGACCTTGCCCTCCAGCGGAGCGTTCTTATTTTTCTCTAACCACTTGGGGGCGGCCACAAAACGATCGTCCTCCACGATCTTCTTGAACTTGGCGGAGGAGCGGCTCTTGTCGCAGACGGCGATCACCTCGCCGGGCTTCACCAGGTAAGAGGGGATGTTCACCCGCTTGCCGTTGACGGTGAAGTGGCCGTGGTTGACCAGCTGGCGGGCCTCGCGCCGGGTGGCGGCCAGGCCCAGACGGAACACCACGTTGTCCAGGCGGCGCTCCAGCAGGGTCATCAGCTCGTCGCCGGTGTTGCCCTTCATGCGGGCAGCCTTCTCGTAGTAGGCGCGGAACTGCTTCTCCAGCACTCCATAAATAAACTTGACCTTCTGCTTTTCAGTGAGCTGGAGCGCGTACTCGCTTTTCTTGGGGCGGCGCTGGGGACCGGGGTTCCGGTTGGACTCCTTATTCACGCCCATGACGGCGGGGGAGATGCCCAGCGTGCGGCAGCGCTTCAGGTAGGGCTGCATATTCTTAGCCATATCGGTTTTCCTCCTTCCAGATCAGACGCGGCGGCGCTTGGGCGGACGGCAGCCGTTGTGGGGGACGGGGGTCACATCCTTGATGAGGGTGACCTCCAGACCCACGGCCTGCAAAGCCCGGATGGCGGCCTCGCGCCCTTGGCCGGGACCCTTGACGTACACCTCGACGCTCTTCAGGCCGCACTGGTCGATGGCGGCGTTGGCAGCGGTCTCGGCGGCGGTCTGGGCGGCGAAGGGGGTGGACTTACGGGAGCCCCGGAAGCCCATCTCACCGGAGGAAGCCCAGGACAGGGCGTTGCCCTGCATGTCGGTGACGGTGATCATGGTATTGTTGAAGGAGGAGCGGATATGCACCTGACCCTTCTCCACGTTCTTGCGCTCGCGGCGGCGCTTGATAACTTTCTTATTCGCAGCCATGTGAACTTATCCCTCCTTACTTCTTCTTGTTGGCGACGGTGCGCTTGGGACCCTTACGGGTGCGGGCGTTGGTCTTGGAGCGCTGCCCGCGCACGGGGAGGCCTTTGCGATGGCGGACGCCACGGTAGCAGCCGATTTCGGTCAGGCGCTTGATATCCATCGCCACATTGCGGCGCAGGTCGCCCTCCACGGTATACTCGTGGCTGATGATCTCGCGCAGCTTGGCCTCCTCCGCGTCAGTCAGGTTCTTCACGCGGGTATCTGGGTTGATGCCCGCCTCATCCAGAATCTTCTTCGCGCTGGTGCGGCCAATGCCATAAATATAGGTGAGTCCGATTTCGACTCGCTTTTCCTTCGGCAGATCAATGCCGGCAATACGTGCCATACTCTATGCCCCTCCTTTAACCTTGTCTCTGCTTGTGCTTGGGGTTTTCGCAAATGACCATGACTTTGCCCTTGCGCTTGATGATCTTGCACTTCTCGCACATGGGCTTGACAGACGGTCTGACTTTCATATCGTTAACCTCCTGTTAATGCCTGAATGGCCCCTCGTCGGAGCAAGCTCCATATCCCTCGCTTCCGGCTTCGCCGAAAGCTCAATCATTCCGCTGTTCCACCGCTCCCTGTGGGGGGACGGGGGATTTCGCGGTCCCTTTCGGAGGCAAGGCTCCTTGAGGGAAAAGCCTGTTCCAAACTCGGTCGTTGATATTGTCATGCTTTGCCTGTTCGCGGCCCGCGGCTTCCCTCTGTCTAGGTAAAGCCCCCACCGCCTTGCGCGGCTGGGCTTTTGCCCTCGCTTCGGTCCATCCGCGCTGCTCACGACGGCTCCGCACTTTTATTACTTGGAACGCCAGGTAATGCGTCCACGGGTCAGGTCATAGGGCGACATCTGAACCGTGACCTTATCGCCGGGCAGGATGCGGATGAAGTTCATCCGCAGTTTGCCGGAAATGTGTGCCAGGATAATGTGTCCATTCCCAATATCCACGTTGAACGTGGTGTTAGGCAGGGCCTCGGTGACGACGCCCTCCAACTCGATCATGTCGTCTTTTGCCAAAGCGTCATACCTCCAGTTGATCTCGGAACGCGGCCAGCGCCCGTCTCAGTGCCTTGTCCGACAGGGTCTCGCCCTGTTTCAGCCTTTGAATGGCGGGATGGTCGAACCCACCGGTGAGCAGCTTTACGTGATTGAGGTCCTTGACCTTGGGCCGTGCAGCGCGGCGCCGCTTGCCGTCGGCAATCAGCAGCCGTCCTTGGTCCTGGTCAACGTCCATCACGCAGAACAGCCCATCCTTGTCCCGTCCGGCGGTCGCCCGAACAATCCAGCCCGTGTAATCAGGCATGGTGCTCATAAATAGGCTCCATCCTCGGTAACCGTGGTGATCTCCGGTCCATTCTCGGTGACGAGAATAGTGTTCTCATAGTGGGCTGTCAGGGACCCGTCCACCGAAACGGTGGTCCAGCCGTCCTTGAGCACCTTCACATGCCAGTCGCCGGCGCACACCATGGGCTCCACTGCGATGGCCATGCCCGCCTGGAGGCGGGCGCCGTGTCCGGCGGGCCCGAAGTTGGGCACCTCCGGCGCCTCATGGAGCTTGGTCCCCACGCCGTGGCCCACGAAATCCCGGACCACGGAATAGCCGTGGGACTCCACGTATACCTGCACCGCGTGGGAGATGTCGCTGACCCGCCGCCCCACCTGAACCTGCTGGAATCCCTCCCAGAAGCTCTGGCGGGTGACCTCAATGAGCCGCTGGGCCTCGTCTGAGACGGACCCGCAAGGATACGTAGCGGCGCAGTCGCCGTGGAAGCCGTCAATGATGGCTCCCACATCAATGCTGACGATATCCCCCTCCTTGAGGACCCGGCCTCTGGACGGGATGCCGTGAATCACAACCTCGTTCACCGAAATACACGCGGACCCAGGAAAGCCGCCGTACCCCAAAAAGGAGGGCTGGCCGCCCTTGCTGCGGATGAATTTTCGCACCGCGTCGTCAATCTCCTTGGTGGTGACGCCTGGGCGGACCATGCTGCCCGCCAGCGCCCTGGCCTGGGCGGTGACACATCCAGCCCGGCGCATGGCGTCCTGTTCCCGGGGAGATTTCAGAGTAATTAACTCCATATTCTCAGATCCCCAGTATGTCCACAAGAGCCTGTGTGGTGGCCTCAATGGAGGGCTGGAAGCCCACCACCTTGAGGATACCCCGGCGGTCGTAGAACTTCTTCAGGGGCTCGGTCTGGACGTGGTAGGTCGCCAAGCGGCTCTGCACCGTCTCGGGCCTGTCGTCCTCCCGGAGCACCAGGCCACTGCCGCAGCTGTCGCACACGCCCTCTTTCTTGGGGGGCGCGGCTTCCAGATGATACGTCGCACCGCACACCGGGCAGGCCCGCCGCCCGATCATCCGGTGGGTGATCTCCTCGTCGGGCACCTCAATGTCCAGCACGGCATCAAACTGGATGCCGGCCCGCTCCAGAGCCTCGGCCTGGGCGATGGTGCGGGGCACCCCGTCCAGGATATAGCCCTTTTCGCAGTCGGGCTCAGCCAGGCGCTCGGCGATGATATCGATGATGACCTGGTCGGGCACCAGCTTGCCCGCATCCATGTAGCTCTGGGCCTGGAGTCCCACGGGCGTGCGGTTTTTCACCGCAGCCCGCAGGATGTTGCCTGTGGAAATGGTGGGAACGCCCAGCCGCTCGCTGAGGATAGCGGCCTGGGTCCCCTTACCGGCACCGGGAGCGCCGAACATGATCAATCTCATAGCGCTGCCTCCACAACTCACTCAAGGAAGCCCTTGTAGTGGCGCATCATCAGCTGGGCCTCCAGGGCCTTGACGGTCTCCAGGGCCACGCCCACCACGATGATGACGGACGTGCCGCCGATGGCCAGATTGCGTCCGGCGCTGCTGCCGGCCAGCAGCATGATGTTGCCCACGATGGTGGGCAGCAGGGCCACCACCGCCAGGTAAAGCGCACCGAACATGGTGATGCGGGACACCACCTTGCTGAGGAAGTCACTGGTGGGCTTGCCGGGCCGGAAGCCGGGAATAAAGCCGCCGTTCTTCTTCAGGTTGTTGGCCACCTCGATGGGGTTGAACTGGATGGTGTTGTAGAAGTAGCTGAACAGGACGATCAGCAGGAAATACACAATGCCGTACACCCAACCCCGGGAATCAAAAATCTCGAGGAAGGTGTACCACCCGCTGCCCTCCTGAGTGGCGGAGGGCACAAACATGCCGATGGTGGCGGGAATCGACGCGATAGACTGGGCGAAGATGATGGGCAGCACGCCGGACATATTCACCTTGATCGGCAGATGGCTGGACTGGCCGCCGTACATCTTCCGGCCCACCACCCGCTTGGCGTACTGCACGGGGATGCGCCGCTCGGAGTTGTCCATGAACACGATGAAGGCCACCAGCAGCAGCATACCGGCTACGATGAGCAGGATGAAGGCGGGGTGGAGCACCATGTCGTTCTTGGGGTCGGCGCCGTTCATCCAGCCCAGCACGCCCAGGTAGATGTTGTACACCATGTTGGGCACCCGGCCCACGATGCCGGCGAACAGGATGATGGAGATGCCGTTTCCGATGCCGAACTCGGTGATCTGCTCGCCCAGCCACATCAGGAAGGCGGAGCCGGCGGTGAAGGAGATCACAATCACCAGGCCCACCCAGAAGCCATTCAGGCCGCCGCCGTTCACCAGCCCGTAGCTGTTCACCAGGGTGTAGTAGCCGAAGCCCTGGAGCAGGGCGATGGCCACGGTGGTGTACCGGGTGATGGAGGCGATCTTCTTGCGCCCCTCCTCGCCGCCGTCCCGGGCCAGCCGCTCCAGAGCGGGGATGGCTACGGTGAGCAGCTGGATGATGATGGAGCTGTTGATATAGGGCTGAATAGACAGGGCAAAGACGGTAGCCATGGAGAAGGCGGAGCCGCTCATGGCGTTCATCAGGCCCAGAATGGTGCCGCTCTGGCTGTCCAGATATTGCTGCAGGGCGTTGCCGTCAATATAGGGCACCGGGATGGCGGAGCCGAGGCGGAAGATGAGCAGCGCCATGATGGTGAACAGCATCTTCTTTTTCAGCTCCGGCACCCGCCAGGCGTTGCGGATGGTCTGAATCATACTCAGACCACCTCCCACTTACCGCCGGCGGCCACTATTTTCTGCTTGGCGGAGGCGGAGAAAGCGGAAGCCTTTACAATCAGTTTCTTGGAGAGTTCGCCATTGCCCAGGATCTTGACGCCGTACTGGCACTTGGTCAGAATGCCCTTTGCCCGCAGCATATCGACATCCACCGTGGCGCCGTCCTCGAATTTCTCCAGGGCGGAGACATTGACGGCCTCCAGAGGCTTGGCAAAAATGTTGTGGAAGCCCCGCTTGGGCAGGCGGCGGGCCAGAGGCATCTGGCCGCCCTCAAAGCCCACGCGGACGCCGCCGCCGGAACGGGCCCACTGGCCCTTGTGGCCCCGGCCGGCGGTCTTGCCGTTGCCGGAGCCGGCGCCCCGGCCCTTGCGGTAGGCCTTGGTGT
>CAOKLO010000080.1 GCA_948469375.1 uncultured bacterium
CCACAAAATCCAGTCATTTATGCGCAGATTACAGCATCATCCCTCTGCCGTTTCCTGTTTCTTCCTCCATCCTTCGCTTTCCTATCTTTTGCTGCAGAAGTAATACCAGACCTCGAATGCGCTGATACTGCCGGTAGTCCATATGCGGTATCGTATTTCCCAAATATTTTCCTTCCTCGATTTGTGCATAAAAGGGGCGGTCCACAATCGCAGACCACCCCCTCGGTGTAGTGATATTCAGTTCTGGGCTTCTGCCCGCTTCTTCTTTTCGCGGTGCCGCCTTGCGTATTCCCGCTGCTTTTCCCGCTTCTTCCGCAGCGCCTCCTGCTCCGCCAGTTCTTCCGGCGTAGGCTCCGGCAGAGGCACGTCAAACTTGCCGATGAATTTCAGATAGATGTCCACTTCCTGGGTACGTTCTCCGCTGGAACGGTCAGGTGCATGGACAACGATCTTATCCACAAATTCCAAAATCATCTGGTTCGTCAGCACAGAGAAATCGGTGTAGCGCTTCACCAGCTCCAGAAACTGATTGGCCTTGTCCGTGTCAGCATTGAAGGCGTCCAACTCCGCCTGCTCCTGGGCGATAGCCGCTTCCAGTTCTTCCTGCTCTTGCTCATAGCCGTCCGACAGCATCTTGAACCGTTTCTCTGTCAGATTGCCCGTGGCAAACGTTTCGTAAAGCCTCTGGATAAGCCCGTCCAATTCGGAGTGCCGTTTGCGGTCACGGTTCAGCTTTCGCTTCAATTCCTTTGCGGCGTTGTCTTGCTGGATTTGGGAGGCGGTGCGTATCTTCTCAACAAAGCCTTTTTCATCGGAAATTGCGTAGGCGCTGACCGTCCTGATCGTGTCCAAAATCAACGCCCGGACAGCTCTGGTGGTAATGTAGTGGCTGCAACATTTCTGCTCTGACTGTCTGGAAGTCAGTTCATATGTGGAGCAGCTATAATGGTCGCTGGGATAAAGGCCGCTTACCGGGTCCGGCTGCCAGCCTTCTTTCAACGCCCTGGCACCTTCTCTGTGATTATACATTTTGGCCCCGCAGTCGGCGCAGAACATCAGCCCAGTCAGCGGATTAGCCATGCCTGTGGTGTCTGTCCGGCGCACAGTTTTTCGGATGTGCTGTGCCAGTTTCCAAGTTTCTGGGTCAATGATGGCCTCGTGGGTATTCTCAAAAATCAGCCATTCCGACTGCGGACGCTTGATCATTTTCTTCTCTTTATAGGACGGCTTGTACGCGCGGAAGTTGACCGTATGCCCCATATACTCTGGTTTCGCCAGGATATCTCTGATTGTATTGCCATTCCAATCATAGGGTCGGGACATATCTGTTTTGCTCTGACACGTTCCCCGGCCCCGCTGGGCGAGATAATAGGACGGACGCTCCACTTTGTCCATCATCAGGACTTTGGCTATCATGTGAGGCCCCATCCCCTCCGCACTCAGGCGAAAGATACGGCGCACGACTTCTGCTGCTTCCTCATCCACCAGCCAGTGGTGCTTGATTTCCGGGTCCTTCTTGAACCCGTAGGGGATGGTGTTGGTGACAGGCTTGCCGGACCTTCCACGCACCTGGTACTGCGCTTTTTGCTTCCGGCTGCAATCCCGGACGTACCACTCCGACATGATGTTGATGAACGGAGCAAACTCCCCTGTACTCTGGTCGGCGCTGTCCACGCCGTTGGAAATGGCGATGAACCGGACATTGTGCTGGGAAAACAGAACTTCCGTGTAGAAGCCGGTTTGCAGATAATCTCTCCCGACCCGGCTCATATCCTTGGCAATGACACAGCCCACTTTTCCGGCCTCAATGTCCGAAATAAGCTGTTTCCAGCTAGGTCGCTCAAAATTTGCACCGCTCCAGCCGTCATCCGTGTAATGGACGATGTTGGTAAAGCCCCGCTGGGCAGCATAGCTTTCGAGCATGGATTTTTGATTGAGTATCGAGTTACTGTCCCCAACCTGTTCATCATCGCGGGACAATCTTTCATACAACGCCGTGATTTTCCCAGGCTCCAACCGCTTCTCGCTCATAGCGAACTCCCTTCCAGCGGCTGGCCCGTTTGCGGTACGCCCATTGTCCCGCAGGCCGCGAACTTTGCTGCGGCCTCATTCTGCATCAAGTACAGTATTTTGTCATGCAGTGTGTCCTCAGCGGTTTCACTGAAATGGATACGCACTTTGTATGTAGTAGACCCGATCCGCCGGTACATAACGGCGGTGTTTTCCCTTTGAATTTCGCTGATAATTTCTTTCCTTTCCTGCGGTCAGGCCGCATTTCCAGCACTTCCAATCGGTACGGTTTTTTTGCGCAGACGGGTGCTGGTTTCCCGCCAGTATGTCTACTATCGCCAATGCGATATCCATCACAATGAAATTTCCCCCCTTTGCTGAATATATTTGTGTGTGGTTTGCCGTTCTCTCCGAATGTGGTTCCTGCCCCCGGATTTCACGGCGGCGTTGGCCTCCCATTGGTACGCTCCTGTCGTGGCGGCACTTCCCCTGGGACGGTATCTCATTCGGACGGTCATTCAGCTGTGGGTAAACGCGAGGACTTCCCACTAAGCGTACACAATATGCTTGTAAAATGCAGTCGAATTTGGGCGTTCACGAAAAGTTTACAAACGGGCCATCCACTGTGTTGTATTTGGGTGAAATCTCACATTCACCCTTTACAACATACATCATTATAGAGGCGGCCCGCCGTGGCTAAAAAGCCGGTCCATTCCTTGTAACTGCTGGCGATCTGTTTGGCGGCGTGGTCGGACAGCTGAAGATATTCCAGGACCTTATCCGCCATAGGCAGGGTCCTCCGGGTCGAAGTCCGGGTAGAGGTCCACGGCCTCAAAGTCGGCATCGGTCATGCGCCGCAGCTTGCCGAGGGCGCTGTCGGTCAGCTCCCGCAGATCATCCTCGTCCGGCTGCAAATAGCCCCGCATATCCTCCAGGGCGGCGATCAGGCCGGTGCGCGTACCGGACCCGCTGTAAATGCACATCAGGCTCCGTTCCTCAAATGTAAAGTCGTTCATCTCTCAAAACTCCTTCTCTTCTTTTTGGCGGACTTTTCAGCGGCCCGCTGGCGCTCCCGGATGGACTGCTCCTGCCGCCCCTTGTACGCCGCCCGAATATCCGCCATCAGACGGCGGCACTTGTCCGGGGGGATCTGACGCAGCTTTTTCGCCGTGCTGTCGAACAAGTCATAGACCTGGGGGGCCTTTTTCAGATGGGGCAGGGCGGCAGTCAGGTCCTCAACCAGATGCTCCGGGGTATTCATGCCATATTCATAGATGAGTTCCTGTTCTTCGGGGGTAAAACCGGTCAGGTACTCGTTCATGCGGCGAAAGGCGATCACAGCACCGTCCTCGTCCCGGACCGGCTCATACCGCGCAGGTGTCCGCAGATACATCCCGTCCATGCCAGCGCCGCCCACATAGAAACCGGCCTCGTCCTTCTCGCTCTCCAGCAGCGCCGTACCGTTTGCCAGCATATAGCCGGGGTCCGTGCGGCGGTTGATGTAGCCGATGGGTACGCCGACCTGGGCGATCTCCACGATCTGCGCCGGAACATCGTCCAGCGTAATGTCATACCGTCCATCCGCCATAAGATCACCTGTCCCTTTCCGCGCTCTTTTTGGGCGCTGTCCGTTTCTGCCTGGGCTGATTTTTCAGTTTCTCCCGCACAGACTGTTTCTTTTCCTGCTCCTCCCGGTGGGTGGCCGCAGCCAGCTCCATGAGGGAGATGGGCTGGCCAGACCGGGCCTGCTGCTCCAGCTGGGCCACGGTAGGCTCCTTTGGGCCGTTGTTGATGATGCCGTCGATCATGCCGTAATCATCTTCCATAGACATTTCCGCCGATTTCAGATAATTTTCCGGTTTGATGAAGTCCGGCACTCTCGCAAAGCCAATACTGTCGCAGTAATGGCAGGATACCACGCCGTCCTGTTTGACCGCAAGGATGTCGCTGACGGACATGGAGGGCCGGTGATAGTCCGCAGGGTGGTCGGTGTTGAATTTCTGATACAGTTTTTCCAAGGCGGTGGACCCAAGCCCGCAGGCCATTTCCCCGGTATAGGCCAGCTCGTAGTTGGCCCTGTCCACCGTCAGGCCCTTAGAGATCAGCCAGTCCATATCCATAAAGCGCAGGCGGTCCGGGTCATCGTCCTTGATCTGATAAATGGCAAAGCAGTCCCCGCCGTGGTCGAGAAAGGCCCGCTCCCGTTCCTCCTGGTGGTTCATCCGGTCTGCAATGAGCTGGTGGAAGTCGGGGCTGGCCTCCCATTCCTCAATGGGAACGCCAAACATCATATCGGGCGGGCGCTCGTTCAGATCGTCCCGGTCAAAGACCATCTCCGCCTGCCCACCGTCCACGATGGCATAGATCGTCAGGTCACGCTCCAACAGCTCCGCCGCCCGTTCTTTGGACAGGGGCAGGAGGTCGCCGTCCATGTAGCCGCAGCTCTGCTCCAGATCGTCAGGAAGAAAAGCGGGGTCCGGCATGGGGTACTCATCCAGAACGGTATCCCACAGAGCATCATCCTCAGCGGCGATATGGTCCCGTAGCTTTTCCAGGGGGTCAGGGTACTGTTCCTCAATCTCCGCCTCCGCCTGTGCCGCCCGGTCAGCGGCCTCCCGCAGGGTGTCCACCATCTCCAGCGGGACAGGGTGCAGGGCAATATGGTCCATGCCGTACATCGTCCGTATCTGGTCGGTGACGGCGGAAAGGCTCATTTCCGGCGCGTCCAGCTGCCCGCCGTCCTCCAGGCGCAGACTGTTTTTGTTGTAGACGGAGTAGTCCCAGCCGTCATCCGTTCTCTGGATATGCAGATATAGGCCGCTTTCGGACAGGTAGAGAACGGCATCCGGCTCCGGCTGAACATCCGCCTGCGGTTCCACGGGGACATCGGCCTCCGGCACGGCCTGTTCCGGCTGGCGGTTCTCCATTTCGATACGTTCCAGGCGGGCAAGCAGCGATTTGGCCTCGTCTGCGCCGGTACTCTCCATAACACTTTCCAGCGGAGAACGGATCTCGATCCAGTAATTATTCTCCATTTCCATGATGATTTCCTCAATGAACTGCTGCTTGCTGTCCTGGGTAAAGGGATGCTCCAAGGTCCCCTCCCGGTAAAGCCGGTCCATGAAGTCATAGAGATCAGCGGCAAAGCGATCCGGCGTATCAGGCTGTTCCGACGCAGACTGCTCCGGCTGGGTCAGGTCAACGCCTCGCTCCTTGCAAATTTCCTTGAAATGGCGGTCAATATCGGTGATGAGCTGGTTGGCGGTCTTGCCGATGGTGTCCAGACTGGCTTTCAGCTCCGGCAGGGACCTGTCCTTGCTCCAGGTGGCGATATAGCCCAAACTGTTCTCGCCGGTTTCGATGCCGTAGTATTGGCAAACGGCATAGGAGACGCTCTCCGCCTCCACTTCCTCCGTATTACGGTCTTTGGGCTTGACCTTCTCCGCCTGATCTGTCCCGGCAGCAACGGAAAGGCGCTCCTTCTCCCGGTTATGCAGCAGAGAGTGGGTGATCTCATGTACGGCGGCGCAGATGGTTTGGACTTCGCTCATCCCCTCCCGAAGGGTGATGGATTGGCTGTCGCTGCTGAAAAAGCCGTCCATACTCGGCTCCAGCGGCTTGAAGTCGATAGGAACCGGAGAAGTCCGCCGCAGGGCCTCCATGAAAATCTCATAATTCTGCACATCGCCGGTCAGGGGGCTGGACAGCTGGGGAAGGGGCTTACCCTCGGTCTGGGACACGTCAAAGACCTTCACCGGGCGGAACAGGGGAATTTCAATCTCCTTTTCCTCCATGATGATGTTGCCGTTGGCGTCCACCATAGGGGCCTGCGTCACCGGGTCCAGCTTTTTTTCCTCGATCTTCTTCTTGAAGGGCGTGGGGGCCAGGATAGTGATGCCCTTCTCGCCCTTCTTCACATGGCGCTGGAATTTGTTCTTCCAGGCGTTGAAACCGGCCACGGCGGTGGCGTCAGGCCGCTGCATATGGATGAGGATAGTGTTTCGCACCGAATAGCTGTGAAATTTGGACATGGTACGCAGATACTCGGCGTACTTGTCGCTCTGAAACAGTTCCTTGATGCCTTGCTCAATGCTGTCGGTGATTTCTTTGAGCTTTTCCCGGTTGGTTTTCTTGTCTGCCATATCGCACTCCTTTCACAGTAATCGTGTCCGCAAATCAAAGCCGTTTCAGACTGTCCGAATATAAAGACCTTACCCCCTACCTCACGGGGTCTTGTACCCCTTGCGGCACAGTGGTTTCAGAGGGCTGTTTTGCGGACAAGCAGGCGCTTTTCCCGCTTTCTTTCCGTGTCCTTTTTCCGGCGCTGACGTGCGGCGCAAATTTTGCAGTATTTTACAGCATTGGATGTCCGTGTTATGGGCTTGCCGCAGATACAGCAGCACCAACGGGGCAGCTGCTCTACAATCTCCCCATACAGCTCCCTGTCAGAGGGCAGGACGGCGGAGCGGAAATAGCGGCACAACAGGGAATTGGAAATCAACTGAGGACAGGGGCAGGGGTCATACCCGTCATCCAGCAGCAAACAGCAGCCGTCATCAAAGTTGGCGCACAGCTCCCGTATCAGGGCATTTGCCTTAGCAGACTGTTCCGCAGTCATGCGGGGGAGGTCAGCCGTTTCCGTTGCTGCTCTTTCCATTGTCAAACTCCAGCCGGTAGCTGGTTTTCTCCCCATCGTCCTCCAGGTAGACCGTGGCGTCATAGGTCTTTTTCGTTTTCTCGGACCAGCAGCCGGTGAGATGGAGCTTGCCCTCGTTCAGCAGGGCGGAGGCGGCGTTCTTGTCGAAGTCCTTCTTCTTGGCGGCGAAAAAGCGGTTGTCCTTCCAGAGGGCAAACCGGCAGGAGGGATTTTCGCAGAAAAAGCCCTTCTTGCTCTCAGTGACATTCCCGCTGCACCGGGGGCAGGGGCCAACGCTCTCCTTGCCGGAGGGGAACAAAATCTCGCCGCCAGGGACCGGGGAACAGGTCGCCGCCAGCTCCCGCACCATAGCGGCGATGGCCTCCATGAAGTCCTCCGGGGACAGCTCGCCCCGCTCCACCAGTTTCAGCCGGTTCTCCCACTCCGCCGTCAGCAGCGGGGATTGCAGCTGCTCCGGCAGGACGGTGATAAGGGAATTGCCCTCCTGGGTGGGGATGAGGCTTGTGATCTTCTTGGCTTTCTTCCGCTCCACAAAGCCAGCGGACACCAGCTTTTCCAGGATGGAGGCGCGGGTGGCGGGGGTCCCGATGCCCTTCCGCTCCACATCCGACCGCATATCCTCCACACCGGCTGTCTCCATAGAGGCCAGGATAGTGTCCTCCGTAAAGTGTTTCGGAGGGGCCGTCTTGCCCTCCTTCATCCGGACCTCCTTCGCGGTCAGGGCCGCATCCTGGGTCAGGCCCTCCGGCAGGGCGGCGTCCTCGGAGGGTTCTTTATTGGCGTAAGCCCTCCAGCCCAGCTCCAGGACCTCCTTTCCCTTGGCGGTGAACGTATGCCCGCCGCACTCCGCCGTCACAGCGGTTTCAGCGCAGCGGTAGGCCGGACAGACCGCCCGGAGAAGGGAACGGGCCACCAGGAGCAGGACTTCCCGCTCTCCCGTGGGCAGATCGCTGATATTGATGCCGGTGGCGGCGGTCTTGGTGGGAACGATGGCATGGTGGTCACTGACCTTCCCGTTGTCGCAGACCTGGGAGGCCAGCACCTTCTCCGGCTCCTTCTCCCCGCACAGGACGGCGGCGATGAACGCCAGAGCGGGAACATTGCCCTTCATGTCCTCCGTCAGATAGCGGCTGTCCGTCCGGGGATAGGTACACAGTTTCTTCTCATAGAGGGCCTGCAAATACGTCAGGGTCTGCTGGGCGGTGTAGCCCAGGGTCCGGTTGGCCTCCCGCTGGAGGGTGGTGAGGTCATAGAGGGCGGGGGCCTTCTCGGACTTCTCCTTCCGCTCCACCTTCTGAACCAGCACCAAAGTGTCCTTACAGGTGTCAGCGAGGGCCTTTGCCTCCGCCTTGTCGGAAAGCCGCTCCCCGGCGAAGGTGACGCCGCCGCAGTCCAGCTCCACGGTGTAGAACGGCTCCGGCTCAAAGGCCCCGATCTCCGCCTCCCGCTGGACCAGCAGGGCCAGGGTGGGGGACATGACCCGGCCCACGTTGAGGGTGTGGCGGTACATGACGGAAAACAGGCGGGTGGCGTTGATGCCCACCAGCCAGTCCGCCTTGGCACGGCACAGGGCGGCGTGGTACAGGCCGTCATAGTCGCTGCCGGGGCGGAGATGCTCAAAGCCCTCCCGGATGGCGGCGTCCTCCATGCTGGAGATCCACAGCCGTTTCATGGGCAGGGTACAGCCCGCCAGATGGTAGGCCGTGCGGAAGATCAGCTCCCCCTCCCGTCCGGCGTCGCAGGCGTTGATGACCTCCGTGACCTCCTCCCGGCGCATCAGCTTTTGCAGGACGGCAAACTGCTCCGTCTTGCTCTTGTCCAGGGTAAAGCGCCAGATGTCGGGGATGATGGGCAGATCGTTCCAGCGCCACTTGGCAAAGCTGGGGTCATAAACGGCAGCATCCGCCAAGCCCGCCAGATGACCCAGACACCAGCTGACGATATAGCCGCTGCCGATCATATAGCCCGGTCTTTTCCCGTGGCACCCCAGCACCTTCGCCAGGGCCATGCCGACAGCGGGCTTTTCCGTGATAACGAGTTTCTGTTTGGGCAAAGTCATTCCTCCTTCAATATAGGGCAAGCGGCCCGGAACGCTCCAGACCGCTTGCCAAAATGTAGATTTATTGTAATTTCAATGGCTCACCGGGGCGGCAGACGCTCCACACCCCGGTAGCAGGGCAGGACGCAGCCGGCGCTCTCGTTCCGGCGCTTACAGCCATAGCAGGGGTGGCTTTTGGGAACAGGCGGGACCGGGTCAGGCTTGGGCCGGTAGGTGGGAGGCCGCATCATCTGCCGTTCCAGCGGGTTGTTGGTGAAATATTTCATTCGTCCTCCAAATCATCGTCCGGGTCGGCATCATCCTCCGGCTCGTCCTCCGGGTCATCATCGCCGTAGTCGTAATCATCCAGATCGGCGCTGCCCTTGGTGTCCGGCTTTTTCTTGAAGAATTTCAGATAGGCCACCGCCCCCCCAGCGCCCAGGACCGCCAGCAGCGCCACGATTATCAGCGGATTGCCGCTCTGTTTCTCCGGTTCCTCCGGGGCCTCCGGTGTATCCGGGGGCGGGTCCGGCTCCTGCGGCTCCGGCTCCGGCCCAACGCACTCCGCCATATTGACGGCGCAGACCTCGCAGGCGGTATTGACTGCACCGGCGGCGCACTTCGTTGTGCAGCTGCAAACAGGAGGGGCCGTTTCCTCTTCCTCGATCAGGGAGAGAAGGTCGGCCTCGTCCACCTGGTTCAGAAAGTGGACGATATTTTCTCCCTCCGCCGCCCGGTCAATGATGATGTAAAAGTAATGACCAGCCCGGCTCTGGACCACGATGAACTGTTTGTCCTTCCCAGCCTCGCCGTCAATATCGTCCACCAGGGTCATGTTGCCCTCCGGGGTCAGGGGCTGAGTCTCCGTACCGCCCGTCACCGGAGGCGTTTCCTCCGTCTCATCCGCATAGGCATAGGCGGGGGCGGCACAGGTAGAGAGCATGAGCATGGTGGACAGCAGCAGGAACAGGGTCTTAAACCGTCTCATAGCCGTCCTCCTTCCGCTCCGGCGCGGGGACCGGCTGGGGCGGCGCAGCCTGGATGAGCGCCGCCAGCTGGTCCGGCGACAGACCCATACCCCGGACGAGGCCGATAATGTCCAGGTTCTCCAGCTCCATCCGCTGCTTCTCCAGCTCCCGCTGACGGGCCTGGAGTTCCGTGATCTTCTCCGCGTTCTTCTCGTACTCCTTGTCGATCTTCTTGATCTTCGGGTTCATTTCGCATCACTCCTTTAAGGAAGTCTGCCATAGCAGTAAAAATGATTTTGCCAATAATTCGAGTTCAAATTGGCGTAGGAAATGGGATTTCCGCAATGTATCATCATGTTATTGCCCACATAGATACCACAGTGGGTAGGGGCGTTGGGGTCCGGGGCATCATAAGTGTTGATGAAAAACACCAGATCGCCGGGGCGGGCGTTGGCCGGGGATACCGGAGTGCAGATGTTGCAAAGGCTCTTTGCCCCCAGCCGCCCTACGTTCCAGCCGGAGTGGTTGATGACCCACGACACAAAGCCAGAACAGTCAAAGGACGTGCTGGGATTGCTGCCGCCCCAGACGTAAGGCATCCCCAGGTACTTCTCCGCCTCAGTGAGCATGGCGGCGAATACTTCATCCTCCAGGGCCTCCGGGGGAACGTCATAGTCCAGGTAGTCCTGCCGCTGGGAGGCGTTGGGGAATTGGTCGGTAGGAAACAGATCAGGCCGGTTGCCTTGGTTGGACATATACACGGAATAGGCACTCAGCTGATCTTCACTCAAAAGGTAGACAGGCAGATGGGACAGGTCGAAGTTTTCCAGCTTGACGTTGCAGATGTAATAGTTGTAAGGCACATCGCCGTCATCCGTTTCGTAATACCGCACCTCCACATCCACTGTCTGGGTGAGGGTGTACTGCCGGTCAAAGAGCATCTGCAATGTCCCCTGTACCTCGCTCCGGGTCCATGTTCCCTGGTGGTAGGCGGTCAGGAGGGAGATCAGCACATAGGGGTCGTGGCCGATGCTGTCCAGGTCATAGCGATACTCGTCATAGCCGGGGTGGTAGCTGGGGTAGTTGTCCACCTCGTTCTGCAAAGCGGCCTCCATCGCGGCATAGTCGGCCTCAGCTCCCAGCATATCCGCATCCTCGCAGGGGAACGTGCCGCCGGTCCCGCCGCTCAAAATAGCCTGGGCCAGCACGGAACAGGAGGACATCATGTTCAAAAACATCACCAGAATGAGGAACAGGCCGATGACAATGAGAAAACCCTTCTTGTGCCGCATGACAAATCCTCCGGCCCTTTTGCCGGTATCCGCAGCACCTTTGAGGGTGTCGGAAACACGCTCCGCCATAGTGGACGTGGCCCTGGCCGCACCCTCTGCCGCCTGCCCGGAACGCTTTGCGGCGGCATACTGCTTTTTGATGGCCTGCCGCTGCTGCCAGCGTGACAGGGGATTGCTGCCAAGCTCCGGGTGGTCTTGAAGTGCCTGCTGGTAGAGGGCGTCGATCTCCGCCCACTCCGCCGCCCGGTACTCCCGCAGTTTGTGGGCGCGGCGGGAGCGCTCCGCCAGATGGACGCCGGTTTCAGCGGTCTGCTCCAGCCGGTGAGCGCTCTCCAAGCCAATATTGTCCTCCTCCGCCTCGCTGATCTCATGGTGCAGCCTGCCGGAAACCGCCAGAACGGGGGCCGTCTTGACCGCATGGGACAGTTTGGAGGGCGGCTTGGCCCTGTTTTCCTCAAATTGCAGCTGGCCCTCCGTTTTGGCAGTTTTCTGACCGGCGGCGGATTTGCCCTTTTTCTTTCTGCCAGCAGCGGATTTCTGGTCAATCATGCGCCGTTTCAGCTTTTTCCGGCCCTTTGGCGGTGCATCCTTCCGCATCGCCGCACGGTCCGCCTCACGCTCTTTGGCCCGGTCATGCTCCTTCAGACGGCTACCGTCCTGCTCGGCATCGGTGAATTGCAGGCGGGGGGTTTTCTTCCGGCTCATAGCACAGCCTCAGATTTTCTTCTCCCCGGCGGGGGCGAACTGGGCGGGGCCTGGGACACGATCTCCTTCTTCTGCTCCAGCCTCTGCCGGACAGAGGACCGCTCCCGCCTGCCCCGGTTCTCTTCCGCCGTGCGCTCCAGCCGTCTCACGTTGCGAACAGCGGCCTGCGTTGTACGGGTCATGCCGGTGAGCATCCTGTCCGTGCCGCGCAGGGGGGCCAGGACCACGGCTTGAAAGCGGCCCTCCTGGGTTACGTCCTTCGGCTGGATTTCCCGGCCCGCAGCGGCACGACCGGCGTTTGCCAAATGGTTCCCGGCCTCCCGCAGCTCCTGCCCCATTGTCTCCACCTGATGAATGGCGGACCGGACGCTTTGAAGGGCGGACTCCAGTGCATCCCGAATATTCTCCAGTATTTGCTGGATGTTCAAGAAGGCCACGGTGTTGTCCAAGACGGAAATGCCCACCCGTCTGAGGTCGTTCGCGGTGGTTTCGGCCCAGATCGCAAGGTCCTCCTTCAAGGTGGGGAGCTGATCGCGGGCCTGTTTCAACGCCGTTTCCGCCGTCTGAACGGCATCGGACACCTGGACCCGGAGCGGACGCTTTTGCGCCGTGGCCTCGGAAAGCTGCTCCTTAATGCCCTGCAACTCCGACATGACTGCTGCATACTGCTTTTCCAGACTGTCCACATAGCCGCACAGCTGCCGGATATTCGCCGCCTGTTCCGCCTGCCCGGTCTGCATCAGCTGCGTAAGGAGCTGGGCGATTTTCTCATTGTCCTGCAATGTGTCACCTCCTGCAATGATCTGGACGCCGCTGTCACTCGGCACAGTCGTTCTCCGGCTTTTCGTTCTCCGCCAGGAGGCGGTCAATTTCCTCCTCGAACTCCACGATCTCATTGGCAACCGCCAGGATGTTCCGGGTACTCTCCGTCAGCTGGCCCACAGCACGCAGGAGGCGGGGGGCAGCGGACATATCGCCGTCATCGTCCTCGTCATCAGCAGGCAGCAGCTCGCGCTCCATCAGCGGGCCCAGGTCGTTGATGTCGCAGAAAGCAGTGTAGTCATCCGGGATGTCCCAGCCCTCATACATCTCATGGGCCTGCTGCTCGTAGCCGCACAGGGTCCGCATGGCCTGGGACGGCTCCCCCGCCTCCAGGTCCTTCCGCACAGACCGCACCAGCTCCAGCAGCAGGTCGTACATATCCAGCTTGCCGTCAACGTGGCTCAGGTAATCGTCCAGGTGGATGAGATACAGTTCATTGTCCATAGTCGAAAAACTCCTTTCAGTTATCCGTCAAAGGTTGATAGGGAACGCCGATGTAGTCCAGCACTTTCCCACAGCCCAGGGTGTTGACACAGAAATCGTGCTGCCGGGGGTGGGTCAGGGCCATGCGCTGAAAGCGGTTCGGTTGCTTTTCCAGGTGGAGGCCGAACATACAGAACATACAGCCCGTCCGCTGTGCGCCGGTGGTGACGAGCTTGCCGCCCCGCTCTACGATCTCGCCGTAGATGGAGGCGTAGGGGATGCCGGTCATACGCAGATAGAGAAGGGCATCCTGTTCTGTCCAGAAGGACAGCGGCTTGCAGGCTGGTTCCTTGATGTGATAGGCATTGCAGCCGGTTTGCAGAAAGGCCCCCTCCCGCCGCTTGCTCTCGCAGGCCATAGTTCCCATAATTGCCGCCCTGCCAGTCTGACGGGCGTATTTGTGGAGAGGCCGGGTTTTCATAGCACCGCAGCAGTATTCAGAGATGAGAAACGGCGCGTCCAGAAGAACACGCCACTTCATATACCGCTGATTATACCAGGAGGGACTTCCATCCGAATTGAAACCGTTCAGCTGATTGATTGCCCATCTGCTGCCCTTTCTGGCGTAGTAGATACGTTTTGCCACGTCTTTTGATATGACCGGGTATCCATACTGCTCAATGATCTGATGGAAGGGCATGACCGGCTGTACCCACTCCACATTAGGGACCGAACGCACGAAGTCTTGGATTTCCGGGTACTCCATGCCGGTGTCCGCATAGGCGGCAGGCACATCAGGGTAAAGGCCCCGCACCAAATCCAGAAGTACGGTGGAGTCCTTGCCCCCGGAGAAGGAGACAAAGACCTTGCCGCCGTAGTGTTCGTACCACT
>CAOKLO010000081.1 GCA_948469375.1 uncultured bacterium
TAACGCCCGGTTCCGATTCCGTCATACATGGAAAGAATCACGATTTCTTCATCTTTCGGAATTCCCGCCAGCGCATGGGACAGAATGTGAATGATAACTTCCGCCGTCCAGCCGTTCCCCAGCCCTTTGTAGGCGTTTGTCTTATTCGCTACCCTGCAATAATCGTCCGGTAACGTCTGCAAGCGGCAACATTCTTTGACAGTCAATTTCCGAATTATGTAAAATCCGTCCGGCAAATTGATTTCATAATTTGCGCCCTTAATCGTGATTTCCCCATTTTTTACCGGGTAAATTGGCATTTCTCCAAGCGGCGTTACCACTTTTTCAAACGTCATAGGAATGTGTGCAACGGACACGGTTTGCGTTTTCCCCTGCGGCAACGTCACGTGTGTTCCTTGAATTGTGCTGTGCTTTTTATCCCGCCGTTGACAGCGCATAGAATTTTCCGTTATAACTATGTCGCTGTCCTTGTGCGGCTTATAGTTAAATGGGACCCATTCGGCAACGCATGTTCGGCGGTCCACATTGTTACAAATCAGATTCCGCATACCGTCTTTGTAACAGGTCGCCCGTAGGCATTGCGCTTTTCCGTTTTTCGCGGCGTTTAACGGAATCGGCTGTTCCCCTGTGACGCTTTCGAGAATGTCCGCCAGCATGATGTGTCGATCTTCCGGCTGTTCTACGCCCGGAATATTGTGTGCGTAGAACCTCCAGCGGTTCTGCGCCGAAACAAGGGCGGAATTTATGTACTGCAAGGGCGTTCCCAACTCTTCCGAAATGCGGGATTTGATAGCTTCCGCCGCGCTCTTGTTGTTCTCATACAGAAAGAAATCCGGTTGAAATTTTTCCTTTGCGATAAGATAGTTTTTGAACAGTTCCCAGCCGATTCCCTCCGGCTCTGTTTCCCGCGCTTTGCTTTGCGCTATGCTCCAATGGGTACACGGTGAACCGCCGATTAAAAATTTAACCATTCTTCCCCGCTCCTTTCCGGGAAATCTCATAGTCGGCCCCGTACCGGCGGCGCTTGCACCGCCAGCACGTGACCTTCATATTGACCCCGCCGCCGACGCGCTGAATATTGTGTTTCCCCGCCTTTTTCAGTTCAAGGAAACAGGGCAAGCAGAATTGACGCGTCACGTTCTCACCCCCTCCCGCACGTTTTCCAATGCGGAACAAAGGCAACGGGCAGTTCCGGCGATTCCTCTTCCGGGCGGGCGGCGCGGCCCACGATCACCGCGTTTTCGTCGGTGTAAAACTGATCGTTCCCGCCGCCCTCAATCACGAACACGGGTTCAAGGTCAAGGGGGACAAACCGCCCGCTTTCGCCCTGCGCCCACTCAATTTCACGCCCGCACCGGCGGCAGACGCTCATACGGCGCACCCCCGTTCCGCCGAATAAGGGAACAAGCGCCGGTAAATGCAAACCGCTTCCGGGCCGACGTTCGGGTTTTCCGGCCTGAATGAAACGACGTATTCGTGATGTGGCGCACCGCGCCACAACTGTTCAGCAAAGACAAGGGCGTTCCGCCACGCGGCGCGGCGGTTCGCTTCCAGCCGCGCGGCTTCCTCTTCCTCTTTGCTGTCGAACGTCTCAAAGAGGACCGAACCCCCGGCGATTTCCAGCGTCATGCGGAGGGAAAGCCATTCCGCCGGGTCCTGCGTGTACTCGCTCCAAACGGCGCGGGGCTTGTCCTTTGCCCCGCCGCGGGTGATCGTCACCGCCGCCGGGCTTGTCCAGTCCGGGAAGCTGATTTTCTTTTTCATGTCTCCCGCTCCTTTCAGTACGGTTTCCCGATATAGTCCAGAATTACCCCCAAGCCCAGCCCGGTCTTGTCCGGCTTCAAAACGCCGTTTTCAAGGTGTCCGCCGCCGATACAATAGGCATACTGCCGCGGGTGGGTCTGCCGCATTCTTTGAAAGCGGTTCGGTTCCTTGTCGCTCATGATTCCGAACATACAGTACATACACCCGGTCCGGTCGCAACCTGTCGTTTTCAGCTTTTGCGGCTCTTCTTCAAAAAGGTTTATTTGCGGGTCGGCGTTCACGATCTCCCCGTAAACCGACGCAAGGGGAATCCCGGTCATTTTCAGGTATTGCAAAACGTCCTGTTCTGTCCAAAATGACATAGGCTTTGAAATGGGCCGGTCGCTTTCAAAAGAGTTACACCCGTATTTCATCCATGAATCAAGCCGCTGTTGTGATTCTTCCGTCATGGTCGCAACGACGGGTTTTTTTTCGGTTTCGGCTTCATACTTTTTCGCCGGTCCCTTTTTCATTACGTCACAACAAAGCTGGCTGGTGTCAAAAGGCGCGTCGATCATAAATTTATACTTCATGTATCGTTCTTTGAATTTGCTGTGATTCCCGTTCTTGTCCAGCCCTTCAAGACGGTTTATCGCCCATCCGCTTCCGCGCTTTGCGTAATAGATGACCTTTGCAACCTCTTTCCCGATCACCGGATAACCGTACTTTGAAAGCACTTCCGGGAAAGACATTTCTGGCGTTCTGATTTCAAGGTTCACCGGAATTTCGTATGTAGTTCGCAACCATTCGGCGAAATACTTTACAAATTTTTGGATTTCCGGGTATTCAAGCCCTGTGTTTACAAAAACAAGGGTCAGCGGGTCCGTTCTCTGTGTCGCCTTGTAAACCCGCGCGGCAAGATCAGCAAGAACCGTACTGTCTTTCCCGCCGCTGAACGAAATATAGATTTCTCCGTTGTACCTTTGCACCCATTCCACCAGCCGCGTCTGTGTGACACTGATTTTCCGATCAAGCGGCCACGCCTGCATGGTCAAAAGGTCGTTCATTGTGCGTTGTTCCGGCATGGTCGCCCGCTCCTTTCCGCTATTCTGCGGCCCCTCTCTCCGGGGTCAGTATGCGCGAAACTTCCACCGCCGCGACGATTTGCGGGTTGAACAGGGTAAACACCTTTGTCCACGCCCCCGCCGCGGATTTCGCTTCTACGACGGCTCCGGTTCTTGCTCCGTTGTGATAGGCAACAATGACCGCGTATTTGTCAGCGTGTCCGCTGTCTGTTTCAAGGGTCAGCCACCAACCGGGGTTGTTCCGCTCTGCCGCGTACGGGCAAGCGTCGCAATTTTTCGCCGGACAGGTCGTGCAAAACTGCTCGTGAAATTTGTCGTCCCATGGACCCTCAACCACGGGCAAGCGCGCAAGAAACTTCCCCAGCACTTCCGGGCTTTCCGTGATTCTTTCAAACACTGTCACCGTCGAAACCTCCTTGCATATCGTCCGCCGGGGTCCGCCCCCGCCGCCTGAAATTCGCCTGTACTGTCTGCTGGGCGATAACCGGGTTGTAAGCCCGCCGCCGGTTCCGGTCCAGAACCGGCGCGCCGTCCTCTCCGACGGTTTCCCCGCGCTTCAACTCCCGATAGATTGTCGCCGTGGTAACTCCCAGCCGGTCCGCAATATCCGCCGGGCGGGTGTTCGCCTGATACATCGCGGCAATCTCCCGCCGGTCCGCAAAAGTTATATATTTGTAGCGTCGCACCATCTTTCACCCCGTTTCACTTGACTTTCCCGGCCTGCCGTGGTATAAAAAAATAAATGCGATAGAACCGAACCGCCCCGTTCGTGGGGCTTCGTGTTCTTTCGCATTTAATGTTACAACCTGCGTTCCCGAAAAAATTCTGAAAAGGGAATTGACAAATCCGGACGAATGGAGTAAGATAGTATGCAATTATTCGTAAACGCAATGACCGGGATAGTAGGCTTGTCTGAATCTCAAGAGAGGGCGCGGCTGGTGTGAGCGCCTGTGCAGGACCTTTCGCCGAACCTCACCCGCGAGCAGTCCGGCTGAACCGGCGGAAAGCCCCAGTAGGCTGGAACGGACCCCTCCGTTACAGGGCAACGAGCGCATGGCGCAGGCCATGAATTTAGGTGGTACCACGGAGTATTCGGCTTCGTCCTATTTCTGAATAGGATGAAGCCGTTTTCTTGTTTTCCACGGCATTTTATGGAGGTGACCCTTCGATGAACGGAGCACAGGCGCTGATCGAGAGTTTAAAGCGGGAGGGCGTGACCCATATCTTCGGCTACGCCGGAGCCACCATCTGCCCGGCGGTGGACGCGCTGAAGGACACGCCGGAAATTGGCTACACCCTGGTGCGGACCGAGCAGAACGCGGGGCATATGGCCTCGGGCTACGGACGGGTGAGCGGCAGGGTGGGGGTGTGCATGGTGACCTCGGGCCCGGGAGCCACCAACCTGATTACCGGCATCGCCACCGCCTATATGGACTCCATCCCCATGGTGGCCATCACCGGCCAGGTGCCCAGCCGCCTGCTTGGCCGGGACATCTTTCAAGAGGTGGACATCACCGGAGCGGTGGCTCCTTTCTCCAAGCACAGCTACCTGGTGAAGGACCCCAGCCAGATTCCCCGGGTGGTCCGGGAGGCCTTTCATATCGCCTCTACCGGCCGGCCCGGACCGGTGCTGATTGATATTCCCATCGACGTGCAGGAGCAGTCGCTGAAATCCTTCGACTGGCCGGAGGAGGTCAGCATTCGGGGCTACAAGCCCAGCGTGAAGGGCAACGATTTACAGATTAAGCGGGTGGCGGAGGCCATCGCCAAGGCGAAGCAGCCCATTATCTGCGCCGGCGGCGGCGTGTGGCTGGCCGACGCTCAAAAGGAACTGCTGGAGCTGGCGGAGGGGACGGGAATCCCGGTGGTCAAGACCATGATGGGCATCTCCCTCATGCCCACCGGCCACCCGCTGAACATGGGCATGATTGGAGCCCACGGCAACCACTGCGCCAACAAAGCCCTGGCCAAGTCCGATCTGCTCATTATGGTAGGCACCCGGGCCGCCGACCGGGCTATTATCCAGCCCGACGAAATTCAGCGCAGAATGGCTACCATCCACATCGACGTGGACCCGGCGGAAATCGGGAAAAATATGCAGGCCGCCGTCCCCCTGGTGGGCAACGTGAAGGTGATTTTGCGGCAGATGCTGGATCTGGGGATCTCCGCTCCCGACTGCACTCAGTGGCGGGCCATGCTGGCTGACTACCGCAAGGCCGAGCTGAGCCGCCAGTTCCCCAGCCGCCCGGGGTCCGTGTTCCCCGGCACCGTAATGCGCAGGCTGGGGGAGCAGCTGGCCGACGATGCGGTGGTGTGCGCCGACGTGGGCCAGAATCAGATTTTTACCTGTAAATATTTGCCGCAGAAGCATGGACGCCTGCTCACCAGCGGCGGCCTGGGCACCATGGGCTACGCCCTGCCCGCCGGGGTGGGCGTGAAGGTGGCCCTGCCGAACCGGCAGACGGTGGTAATCTGTGGAGACGGCTCCTTCCAGATGGCGATGAACGAGCTGGCCGCCGTCAAATGCGCCGGAATGGATTTGAAAATCCTCCTGTTCCGCAACAATACCCTGGGGCTGGTCCATCAGATACAGAGCAAGGCCCCCTACCATGGCCCCTTCGGAGTCTCCCTGGACGGCTCCCCTGACTTTGAGACCATCGCCGCCGCCTATGGGATTCCCTGTGTAACGGTGAGCGAGGAGGAGCAGCTGGATTTCTCCATCCAACGCTTCCTGGGGACGGAGGGCCCCTGCCTTATGATTTGTCAGGTCCACCCCGACGTTTCCACCACCGATTGAAGGAGGGAGAAGATGAAACAGACCATTTCTGTCTTGGTGGAGAACCAGGCCGGCGTGCTCAACCGCATTACCGGGCTGTTTTCCCGCCGGGCCTTCAACATCGACTCCCTGGCCGTGGGGGTCACCGACGACCCCACCATCTCCCGTATCACCATCATTGTGGACAGCGGCAACAGCGTGGTGGAGCAGGTGGAGAAGCAGCTCAACAAGCTCATTGAGGTCATCAAGGTGCGCACCATCCCGGAGGATAAAATGATCGGCCGGGAGCTGGTGCTCCTCAAGGTCAACGCCACCAACAAAACCCGGCAGGATATTATGACCATCTGCGATATCATGGGGGCCAAGGTGGACGATATCTCCCCCAACTCCCTCACCTTGGAGCTGTCCGACACCCCCGACCGCATCGACACCTTCGAGGCCATGCTCCGGCCCTTCTCCATCCTGGAGGTGGTCCGCACCGGCGTGATTGCCCTGCAAAAGGGCGGAGGGAAGATTTAGGAGGTTATTATGAGTCCTTTTATGCCGCCCGTTTTCAAGGCTGTTATTGTTTTTGTGGTTGCCAGCGCCCTGGTATTTCTTGCGATAAAGATCCGGGCCGGTATAACAGAGAACACAGAAACAGGGCACATGTTTTCCCGTTGCCTTAGTATCATTGCGGTGTTTGTTGCCATCTACTATGGGGCGGACTTTTTTCTTGGGTACTCCTCCTACGATGTATACGTAGAAAGCATGAAATACCTTGCCGCCGTTATCGGCACAGGCTGCTATTGGCTTGGGAGCAGAAAGTAACGAGGTAGCAGACCAGTAGGGGCCGGCGCCCTCGCCGGCCCGCTTACCGAAATTGACCCATTCACAACAGGCCGCCGAGGGCGGCGGCCCCTACAGGCATCAACTGAAAAGAGGCGAAATCATGAAAATCAGAGCGACCGCGGCCATCATGGAGTGCCTGCTGGAGCAGGAGGTGGACACCGTCTTTGGATATCCCGGCGGGACCATCCTGAATCTCTATGATGAGCTGTATAACTATAAGGATAAAATACACCACGTCTTGACCGCCCACGAGCAGGGCGCGTCCCACGCCGCCGACGGCTACGCCCGGTCCACCGGCAAGGTGGGGGTGTGCTTCGCCACCAGCGGCCCTGGGGCCACCAACCTGGTCACCGGCATTGCCACCGCCTACATGGACTCCTCCCCCATCGTCTTTATCACCTGCAACGTGACAGAACAGACCTTGGGCAAGGACGCCTTTCAGGAGGTGGACATTACCGGCATCGCCATGCCCATCACCAAGGCCGCTTACCTGGTCCGGGACGCCCAGACCATCCCCGACGTGATGCGTCAGGCCTTTGCCGTGGCGGCGACCGGGCGGCCGGGACCAGTCCTGATCGACTTTGTGAAAAATGTCACCTTCCCCAACGTGGAAATCGACTATGAGTTTGTCCCCTGGACCGAGAATCGGACGTGCGGCAGCTTGAAATCCCTGGCGGACAGCCACGACCTGAAGGCTCCGGAGCCCAACCTGGGGGATATCAACACCCTGGTGGATCTGATTGCCCAGGCGGAGAAGCCCATGCTAATCTGCGGCGGCGGCGTGGTCCGGGGACGGGCCCACGAGGAATTCCGGGTTTTTGCGGAGAAGCTGGATGCCCCGGTGGCCATTACCGTCATGGGCGGGGGCGGCTTCCCCGGCGGGCACCCCCTTACCACCGGCATGATCGGGATGCACGGCTCTCAGGCCAGCAATGTGGCCTGCAACGAGTGCGATTTGCTCATCGCCGTAGGCTGCCGGTTCTCCGACCGGGTGGCCCTCCAGCCCGACACCTTCGCCAGCCAGGCCAAAATTGTCCACATTGACATTGATCGGTCGGAGATTGACAAGAATGTTCTCACCGACCACCACATCATCGGAAATGCCAAGCGGGTGCTGGCCCTGCTCAACGAGCGCCTGCCCCAGTACCGCCATTCGGAATGGAAGGAGCACATCCTGCCCCTGCGGGAGCCCTCTGTCCCCCGGCAGAGCGAGAGCCTGACCCCCAAGCAGGTGCTGGAGACCATCCGCCGTCTGGCCCCCCAGGACACCATCGTGGCCACCGACGTGGGCCAGCATCAGATGTGGTCCATCCAGCACTTCCACTTCGATTACCCCGGCCAGCTTCTCACCTCCGGCGGCTTTGGCACCATGGGCTTTGGCCTGGGGGCCGCCATCGGGGCCAAGGTGGGCAACCCGGACAAGGTGGTGGTTCACACCACCGGCGATGGCTGCTTCCGCATGAACTGCCATGAGCTGGCCACCGTGGAGCACTACGGTCTGCCCATCATCACGGTGGTGTTCAACAACGGCACTCTGGGCATGGTGCGGCAGTGGCAGAACCTCATTTACAACAAGCGCTTTTCCGAGACCACCCTGGACCGGGGCCCCGACTTTGTCAAGCTGGCGGAGGCCTATGGGCTGAAGGGATTCCGGGCCTCAACCATGGCGGAGATGGAAACGGCCTTTGCCGCCGCTTTGGAGGCGGGCCGGGGCTGCGTGATTGACTGTGTGCTGGATATGGACGAGATGGTCCGGCCCATGGTGGCCGGGGGCGCGCATATCACCAACTTTTTGCTGAAATAGGGGGGTGACAGGATGAAACGTGAATTTGACACCCAGAAGAAGGAATACACCCTGTCAATTCTGGTCCAGGATATCCCCGGCGTATTGAGCCAGGTGGCCCGGCTGTTCTCCCGGAAGGGATACAACATCGAATCCATCGTCTCCGGCGAGACAGACAAGCCCGGTATCACCCGGATCACCATTGTCCTGATCGCCGACGAGCTGATGATTAACCAGATTGCCGACCAGTGCCGCAAGCTCATTCCCGTGCTGGCGGTGAAGATTCTGGACGAAGGCACCTCCATCCAGCGGGAGTTCTCCCTTATCAAGGTCCACGCGGCGGACCGCAACGCCCGGGATGAGGTGATTCAGATGGCCAACATCTTCCGGGCCAAAATTATCGACGTGAGCCGGGAGACCCTCACGGTCGCTATCTTCGGGGACAAGGAGAAGACCGCCGCCCTGACCGCCATGCTGGCCGACTTCGGCATTCTGGAAATCGCAAAGACGGGTACCATCGCCATCGAAAGAGGGCGCAGCACCATATACGACGACAACAAACTCAAGGAGGAATACAACTATGGCAAAAATGTACTATGAGAAGGACTGCGACATCAACTATCTGGACGGCAAGAAGATCACCATCATCGGCTACGGCTCCCAGGGCCACGCCCACGCCATGAACCTGAAGGACTCCGGCTGCGACGTGTGCGTCGGCCTGCGGGAGGGCTCCAAAAACTGGGCCAACGCCGAGAAGGCCGGCCTGAAGGTGATGACCGTGGCCGAGGCCGCCAAGTGGGGCGACATCGTGATGATGCTCATCAACGACGAGGTCCAGGCCGACGTCTACAAGAAGGACATCGCCCCCAACCTGGCCGCCGGCAACATGCTCATGTTCGCCCACGGCTTCAACATCCACTTCAAGCAGATCGTCCCCCCCGCCGGGGTGGATGTATCCATGATCGCCCCCAAGGGCCCCGGCCACACCGTCCGGAGCCAGTACGTGGCGGGCAAGGGCGTGCCCTGCCTCATCGCCGTGGAGCAGAACGCCACCGGCGACGCCTACAAGCTGGCCCTGGCCTATGCCGCTGGCATCGGCGGCGCCCGGGGCGGCGTGATGGAGACCACCTTCCAGGATGAGACCGAAACCGACCTGTTTGGTGAGCAGGCTGTTCTGTGCGGCGGCGTGGTGGAGCTGATGAAGCTGGGCTTCGAGACCTTGGTGGAGGCGGGCTACGCCCCCGAGAACGCCTACTTCGAGTGCATCCACGAGATGAAGCTTATCATCGACCTCATCAACAAGGGCGGCGTGGCCATGATGAACTACTCCATCTCCGACACCGCCGAGTTCGGCGAGTACGTCTCCGGCCCCCGCATCCTGCCCTATGAGGAGACCAAGAAGAACATGAAGGCCGTCCTCACCGACATCCAGGACGGCGTGTTCGCCGGCCGCTGGATTGCCGAGAACAAGAACGGCCGCACCTTCTTCAACGCCAAGCGGGCCCAGCTGGCCAAGCACCAGATGGAGACCGTGGGCGCGGAGCTGCGCAAAAACATGCTCTGGGGCGACGATACTGACCCGGATACCGCCTCTAACTAATGGAAACGAACAGGAGCGCCCCGGTCGGGGCGCTCCTGCTGCTTGGTTAGATTCCGATTTTATTGCTGATCGTTATTCTTTCCGGCGAAAACCAAAAAGCACAGATAGAGACCCCACAGGAGGAAGAGCACGATGCCCCAAAGCATAATCCGTGCGGTCCACAGGGTATTGACGATTCGATTCAGAAGGACCAGCGAAGTTAATATGCCCAAGGTGCCGTAGGAGGCCAGCCAAGTGAAGGGGCCGAAGGTACGCTGTAAAATCTGAAAATTGTAGTTTTCTACCCTTTTCTTTGCCTCCCACTGTCCATTGATCCAAAGCATGGTATCACAAACCGCAATCACCAAGCAAAAGCCCGCGCTGGCCATACTCCCGCGCCACAAGTTGAACAAAAACATAGCCCACAACCCAACCGAAAGCAATATGCTCCACTTCTTCATGTTGTACACCCCTTTCCATATCATTCCAATCTTACACTTAAACTTTAGCATATTTTATAAAAAATGTCAACCCAAAGGGCGTATTTTAGTAAAATAAAAGAGGGTTTTCGGACGAAGCCTCCAATGAAGCAAAGCGCAGCGGAGCGCCCCTGGCCGGGGCGCTCCGTATGATTCGGGGTTGATTTGTGGGATTACTTCTTATAGGTGGGGAGCTTATAGCCGCCGCCCACTGTTTCCCTCTCGCTCTCAATCATCACGAGGATGGAGTCGCGGGTGCCCTTGCACATGGAGATCTGATCCTCGGGGGCTTTGTCTACCATCTGGTTGGTGGAGGAGGTATAGAACCAAAGGCCCTCGTCCTCGGCCAGAGGTTTGCCCTCGGCGTCGGTGATAGCGGCGGGGTCGAGTCCCAGCTTGTTGCGGATATCATCCTGGGAATAGAACACCCACTTGGCCTCAGGCAGGGTGTTGCCCCAGGAGCAGTCCTCCACGTCCTCTTTACCCGCGCCGCCGGCCTGATACACCTCAATGGTGTAGGCGTGGATGTTGAAGCGGCCAAAGGCGTAGTCGATCATCTCGGAGGTGGTGGGGTAGTCATAATAGGAGTTGGAGAAGTAGGAGCCGCGGCCGGTGGTCTCGGTCCACTGCCCGGCCATGGCCTCAGCGGTCTTGCGCATGAAGTCCAGCTGTTCCTTTTCCGCCGGATTGCTCTCATCGACCTCGCGGGAGCACCAGGGGAACAGGACGCACTGGATGCCAGTGTGCAGGGTTGTCAGAGCATTCATGGGGTGTGCATACATAAAGTCCTGAAGGGCCTTGATCTCGGGCTCGGACGCGGGACCCAAACCCCTGGCCCCGCCGTTGGAGCTCCAGGAGTTGTTGCCGATGATCTTGGAATTTTCGTCGCCGTTATACTTAGGGTCGGTCTCAATGTTATAGTAGCCCCACTCATAGTCGAAGGTGCGGTTCAGGTCGATGCCGCTGCTGCGGGGGTCGTCGCCCAGGATACCGTTGCGGTCCCAGTCAGGGCTCTCCATGCCGAAGCGGGCAAGAGCGCTGGTACTGGGGGTATCGCTGGCCTTGCCGCGGTAAATGGTGGCGATGTAGCCGTCGCCGTCAATGTCGGTATAGGGGTCGCTGAAGGGGATGCCGTTGCCGTTGGCATCTGTGGGACGCAGGTTGGGCCGGTTGTTGATGACGAAAGACTGCTCATAGCCATCGGGATTGATGACAGGGTTTACATAGATGATGAAGTTGTCCAGCAGATCCTTCACATACTTGTCGGAGGAGTTGGTGAGGAACCACCAGGCGGTGTACAGGGCAGCCGTGCCGCTCTCGCGCTCGCCGCCGTGGATATTGCCAAACACGCCGATGCCCACTTTCTGGTCGTTGGGAATCCGCTCGTTGGTGATCTCCAGGCACCACAGGGAGCGCTCCTGCCAGCTTCGGCCGATTTCATACAGTTTGGTGTAGGCGGGGTACTGATCGGCCAGGGCGGAGAGGACGTCCTCAATTTCTGCGTAGGTGAGGCGGCTGTTCCAGTCGATGCCGGCCAGCTCCTCCGAGACACGGGCAGGGTCGTCGGGGCGGTCGGCAATGGCTTCACAGGCGCCGTGTGCGGCGCCCGCCCCCTCTACGTTGGTATAGGCGCCGGCGGGGATGATCCCTGCGGTTATGACAACCGCGAGACACAGGGACAGAATCTTCCACAGGTTGCGTTTCCTCATGAAAATGTCTCCTTTCTCGTGTTTGGTGAATGCTGCCACGTCATATTATAAACCAGCTCCCGCGGCATGTCAACGATTTTGTGTGAATTACACAAAAGACTATGACGCACTGGTACATCAGTTGAGCAGTGTTCCAAAGCGAACCCCCCAGCACAAGCTGGGGGGCTGTCCTTCGTCCTTTTATCCATATGGTTCAGAATATCCCGGCAAACGGAGGATAATAAATAACGCTAAAGGTTTTCATTTTTATTATCCTATTTCTAATATACCTGCTATTAAGATTAAAGATTCGTTACTTTAAATACCTTTAATTCCGCCATAGAATGGTTCCTCCCTGACGAGAGAAGGCATGAGCAGATTCCACTGCCCATGCCTCCTCACCATGTTTTGCTGATTTGTAGTTTTCAGTGACAGCCGCGACAGTTCCCGCAGTCGCCATTACAGCCTCCACTGGACTTGTGAGATTTCCACAGGGACCGGACAGCCAGTGCCACAACGCCTGCCAGTACCAGCAGAACGACGATTTCTCCAAGAGTCATAGTTTATTCCTTTCTTACCGCACCGCAGCGGCCACGGAGCTCAGCCGCCGGGGGCTCTCCTCGCCCTGATAGCCCTTGCGGAACAGCAGATAGAGGATACCGGCCAGCAGAACTAGCGCCGCAACAGTTCCGATTCCGAACATCGCTTCACCGGTGACCAGCCCACCCAGCTGGAACACAATCAGGCTCACCACATAGGCGAAGCCGCACATATAGGCGATGGCCGCAGCGGTCCACTTGGCGTTGTTCATCTCCCGTTTGATAGCACCCATGGCGGCGAAGCAGGGAGCGCACAGCAGATTGAAAATCATGAAGCTATAGGCAGCCATAGCGCCGAAGTCAGCGCTCACGGCGGCATAGATGCCGCTGGCGTCCTCCATCAAGTCGGCCTCTCCTGCATAGTGGTAGGCCACACCAAAGAAGTTGACGACCTCCTCCTTGGCAATCAGGCCGGTGAAGGTGGCGGTGGTGGCCTTCCACGCCATGTCACCCACCCAGCCCAGCGGGGCGAAGATGACCGCGACACCGCTTCCGATGGCGGCCAGCAGGGAGTCGTTGTTGTCCTCCACAGCCTGGAACACACCATCCACAACGCCGTAACCCATGAGGAACCAGAGGACGATAGAGCTTAGCAGGATCACCGTCCCTGCCCGTTTGATGAAGCTCCAGCCCCGCTCCCAGGTGGCCCGGAGTACATTGCCCATGGAGGGGGCATGGTAGGCGGGCAGCTCCATGACGAAGGGGGCAGGCTCCCCGGCAAAGGCTTTGAACTTTTTCAGCATGATGCCGGAGATCACCACGGCGGCGATGCCGATGAAGAAGGCCGAGGTGGCGACCAGGGAAGAGCCTCCGAACACCGCCCCGGCGAACAGGCCGATGATGGGCATTTTGGCTCCGCAGGGGATGAAGCCGGTGGTCATGATGGTCATTTTCCGGTCCCGGTCCTGCTCGATAGTCCGGGAGGCCATGATACCGGGGACGCCGCAGCCAGTGGCCACCAGCATGGGGATGAAGCTCTTGCCGGAGAGGCCAAAGCGGCGGAAGATGCGGTCCATGATGAAGGCCACACGGGCCATATAGCCCACGTCCTCCAGGATGGCCAGCAGCAGGAACAGCACCAGCATCTGGGGCACGAAGCCCAGCACCGCGCCCACGCCGGCCACGATGCCGTCCTGGATCAGCCCGTAGAGCCAGCCGCCCTCGGCCACGCCCAGAGCGC
>CAOKLO010000082.1 GCA_948469375.1 uncultured bacterium
ATTATAATTCTCCTTCTACAAATAAGAATACCGCAGTGAAATTACTGCGGCACAAAGGTTTTATGTGACTATACATAAAAGTTGACAGACTACTCCCTTGGTGTAATCTGTCAACTTATCATGGTGACCCAGCGGGGACTCGAACCCCGGACCTTCGCCTTAAAAGGGCGTTGCTCTACCAACTGAGCTACTGGGTCATATTGATTTGTGTGCGGAAACGGGAACGGAAATCGAGTCGGCCCAGCCGCAGGCGCAGACCGCCGAGCCGATCCCGAAGGAGCCCCGCAAAGCCGCGCTTCAGGCTTTGTGGGGAAGCGAAGAAATTTCCCGTCCTGCGCAGTTTTCCGCCGCCCTTCAGGCGGGAAGCGGAACGGTAAGGGGAATTTCTGAACTGGCTGGGATGGCTGGACTCGAACCAGCGAATGCGGGAGTCAAAGTCCCGTGCCTTACCACTTGGCTACACCCCAATGTCGATGTGAGGCAAGGGCCGGAGCGGACGCTCCGGCCCTCAGCCACAGTATGGGGTGGGTAATGGGGCTCGAACCCACGACACCCGGAACCACAATCCGGTGCTCTGCCAGCTGAGCTATACCCACCATATGCAATTGACTGCTGACTGGATGCCGCCTGTGCCGGAGCCGCCTCAAATAAAGCTCCGCATAGCCGCCTGCAACGGCTGGCACGCCTGAAGGGACTCGAACCCCTGACCCACTGCTTAGAAGGCAGTTGCTCTATCCACCTGAGCTACAGGCGCATATGGAGCGGGTGATGGGAATCGAACCCACGCGACCAGCTTGGAAGGCTGGGATTCTACCATTGAACTACACCCGCATGGATAGGCACATCCACAAATGTCAGCTTGCATATGATAGCACAAACCAGCCGCTTTGTCAATAGGCCAAATACGGGGCAAATCGAACTTTTTTACAGCGGCGCGTCGCAGAAGGCACAGCAGTCCACTCCCCCCGCCTTCTTCACCAGGGTCGGCAGATAGCGCTCCGTCTGGGTGATGCACCGGGGATTGCGGCATACCGGGCCCCGCCCGATCTCCACCGGGTCCGGAACCCTGCGGGGCTGGTTGGCCAGGTCGGCCAGCAGCGCCATCCGGGCAAACATCCCATAGCGGGCCTGCTGGAAGTACACGGCCCGGGGATCGTCGTCCACGTCCACCGCGATCTCGTCCACCCGGGGCAGGGGGTGCATCACCAGCAGGTTCTCCTTGGCCCGGCTCAGCTTGGACCGGGTCAGAATGTACACGCCCTTGTTGCGCTCATATTCCAGGGGGTCAATGAACCGCTCCCGCTGAATGCGGGTCATGTACAGCACGTCCAGCTGAGGGATCACCGGTTCCAGGCCGGAGACCTCGATAAACGGCATGTTTCGCTCCCGCATGAACCGGCGCAGATACTCCGGGACGGCCAGATCCCGGGGGGCGATCAGGAAAAACCGGACGTTCTGAAACTTCTCCATGGCCTTGATGAGGGAATGCACCGTGCGGCCGTTCTTCAAATCGCCGCACAGCCCCACATTCAGCCCGTCCACCGCCCCCCGCAGACGGGTGATGGTGGCCAGGTCCGCCGTGGTCTGGGTGGGGTGCATGTGCCCGCCGTCCCCGGCGTTGACCACCGGCACGTCGGAGTACAGCGACGCCGCCTTAGCCGCCCCCTCCCACGGGGTGCGCATAACGATGACGTCGGCGTATCCCGACACCATTTTGATGGTGTCCTTCAGGCTCTCCCCCTTAGCGGCGGAGGAGGACTTTGGGTCCGCAAAGCCGAACACCGTGCCCCCCAGGCGCAGCATGGCGGTCTGAAAGGAAAAGTTGGTCCGGGTAGAGGGCTCGTAAAACAGCGACGCCATCACCTTGCCCCGGCACACGTCCAAATGGTCCTCCGGCGCGTCCATGATGCGCTCCGCACGGGCGTACAGCCGGTCCCACTCCTGCCGGGACAGATCTCCAAAGTCGATCAGATGGCGCACAGCGGTCCCCTCCTAAAATTTTTCTTATTCTATCACAGTTCAGACCGGGGAACAATTGAAAATCTCGAAAGGATTCCACCATTTCCGTCCCATTCCGCTGGTAAAAACCACGAAAGCCCTGCTGTCAAAAATTATCGCGTATGGAACCGCCCCGTTTTTCCATCCTATCATCAGGAATGAAACGCGGAGGGATTACATGCGCTGGCTCTGGTATTTCATCATTTACAGCTTCATGGGCTTTTTGCTGGAGGTGGCCTTTGCCCGCGCCATCCGCCACCCGAAGCGGGACCGCAAATGCCTGCTCCTGCTCCCCCTGTGCCCGGTCTACGGACTGGGCGCCTGCCTGATCCTGTGGCTGGCCCCTATGGGAAACAGCCTCCTGTGGGTGGCGCTGGCGGGGGGGCTTGCCGCCACCGGGGCGGAGCTGGCCATGGGGGCGTTTTACCGCTTTGTGCTGGGGGTGAAGTTCTGGGACTACTCCGGATTCCCTGGCAGCCTGGACGGGCTGGTATGTCCGGCGTTCTCGGCCTGCTGGACGGTGCTCTCCCTGCTGCTGGTGTACACGGTCCACCCGCTGGTCGCGGCATCCGCCGCCCTTATCCCAGCCTGGCTGGGCCCTCCCGCCCTCATTTTGGCGGGGACCGATATCCTGGTGTCCTGCGTCGCCCTGCGTCAGACGGGCACCACAGAGGTCCTGCGCTGGTACGCGCCAAATTAAGAAAAACGGCGCATGGAAAAGCTCCATGCGCCGTTTTTCATGTACAAACCTGAACCGTCCGCCCTAATTACCCGCCTCTCCCATCGTTTACAAATTTTTCACATGCACCCTCTTGACATTTCCAGGCGGCGGAGTAAAATAATACGCACGCTAATGATTAGCCCACGAACGAAAGGAGACCCTCCGATGGATGAACGCTCAGGGATCGTGTTCCACCAGCTGCTCCGAGCCCATCACAACGCGGCGGCCGCGGCGCTTACAGAGCGCGGATTGGGTGACATCGGTTCGCCTCACCTGCTGGTGGCGCTGTCCCACTACCCTGAAGACCCGGCCCAGGCTCCCACCCAAAGGGAGCTGGCCGACCAGCTCCACATGGCCCCGCCCACCATCGCCGCATCCCTGAAATGCCTGGAGCGCCAGGGCTATGTGGCCCGGCGCACCGACGAACGTGACTCCCGCCGCAACCGCATCTCCATCACCCAAAAGGGCCGGGACGCCCTGGACTCAGGTATGCAGGCCTTCCAGCAGGTGGACGACGCCATGTTCCGCGGCTTCACACCGGAAGAGCGGGCGCAGGTCCGGGCGTTCCACCGGCGCATGCTGGACAATCTCTACCAAATTAGCGGCGATCAGGGAGCCGAGCCCTGTCCGCCGCCCCCAATTTCCCCAGAAAGGATGTGTGACCCATGCTGAGACGCACCGCGTCTTACTTGAGCGGCTACGAAAAACACGCCGTAGCCGCTCCCCTGTATATCATTGTGGAGTCGATCTGCCAGCTCCTCATCCCTCTGCTCATGGCCTATATCATCGACGAGGGCATTGAGATGGAGAACATGGCCGCCGTCTACAAATACGGTGCGCTGATGGTGCTGGTGGCCCTCATCGCCACATTCACCGGCGCGCTGTCCGCAAAGGCCGCCGCCGCGGCCGGCAACGGGCTGGGCGCCAACCTGCGCCGGGCGGAGTTTGAGAAGATCTCGTCGTTCTCCTTCGCGGACATCGACCGGTTCTCCTCCTCCTCCCTCATCACCCGCATGACCAACGACGTCACCAACATCCAGAACGTGGCCATGGTGTGCCTGCGCATCCTGGTCCGGGCCGTGACCATGCTGGTGGCCAGCATTTTCCTCACCGTGTCCATCAGCCCCAAGCTGGCCCTGGTGGTGCTGGTCATCCTGCCCATCATGGTTGTGGGTCTGCTGATTTTGATGAAGATCTGTATGCCCCTGTTTGAGAAGATGCAGCAGGCTCTGGACCGGCTGAACGAAACCGTCCAGGAAAACCTGATCGGAGTCCGGGTGGTGAAGTCCTACGTCCGGGAAAACCGGGAGCGGGACAAATTCAAGGAGGTCAACGACAACTTCACCTCCACCGCCCTGCGGGCCATGATGCGCATGGTGGCTATGCAGCCCATGATGACCATCTGCATGGCGGCGGCCACCGTGCTGGTGCTTTATAACGGAGGCCGCATGGTGCTGGGCGGCGAGCTGGACATCGCCTACCTCCAGACGGTGGTGGGGTACATCATGCAGATCCTCATGTCCATCATGATGGTGGGTATGGCCCTGCTCCAGTACACCAGGGCCCAGGCCTCCGCCCGCCGCGTGTTCGAGGTCATTGACGCCCAGCCCACCATCGTGGACGGCGGCGAGCAGAACCTCCCTGCCCCCAGAGGCCAGGTGGAGTTCCGGGACGTGTCCTTCCGCTACCAGACCGAGGGCACGGGCGAGGACGTGCTGCACCATGTGAACCTGAAAATCGAGCCCGGCGAATTCGTGGCCATCGTGGGCGGCACCGGCACGGGCAAGTCCTCCCTGGTGAACCTGATCCCCCGGTTTTACGACGTCCACCGGGGCAAGATCCTGGTGGATGGGCTGGACGTGCGGGACTACCCCCTGGACGGCCTGCGGGGCCGCATCGGCATGGTGCTGCAAAGCAATGTGCTGTTCTCGGGCACCATCCGGGAAAATCTGCTCTGGGGCAACGGGAACGCCACTGAGGAGGAGCTGGTCCAGGCCGCCCGCGACGCCCAGGCCTATGATTTCATCATGTCCTTCCCCGACGGCTTTGACACCCGGCTAGACCAGGGCGGCGTCAACGTGTCCGGCGGGCAGAAGCAGCGCCTGTGCATCGCCCGGGCCATGGTGCGCAAGCCCGCGGTACTCATTCTGGACGACTCCACCTCCGCCGTGGACTCCGCCACGGAGGGCCGCATCCGGGAGTCCTTCCGGGAGAATTTGAAAGATACCACCGTCATCATCATCGCCCAGCGCATCAGCTCAGTGCAGTACGCCGACAAGATCGTGGTGCTGGACGACGGCACCGTGGCCGACGTGGGTACCCATGACGAGCTGATGAAGAGCAGCAAGATTTACAAGGAAATCTATGACTCCCAGCAGGAAGGAGGCGGCGAAAATGGCTGAGAACAGCAGACCCAGAGAACCCCATGGCCCCGGCGGTCCCGGAGGGCCGCACGGCGCCCCCCGCGGCGGCTACGGCAAGCCCAAGGACTTGAAGGGCACCGCCCTGCGCACGGTGAAGTATATCGCCGCCAGGCCCGTGCTGCTCATCGCCGCGCTGCTGTGCGTGGTGGCGGAGGCCGTGCTGAACGTGCAGGCCACCTATATGCAAAAACCCATCATCGACGGCATTGCCGCCGCGGTGGCCGCGGGCCAGGTGGATTGGCCCGGGCTGACCACCAACTGCCTCAAGCTGGTGCTCCTCTATCTGCTGGTGGCAGCCAGTCTCTATGTCCAGGCTAACCTGATGGCCCAGCTGGCCCAGAAGGGCTGCAACAAGCTGCGCCGGGAGCTGTTTGACAAGCTCCAGGAGCTGCCCCTGAGCTATTTCGACGCCCACACCCACGGTGAGCTCATGAGCCGCTTCACCAACGACGCCGACAACGTGCAGATGGCCCTCCAGCAGTCGGTGATCCAGCTGCTGTCCAGCGCGGTCACCTTCGTCAGCGTGGTGGTCATGATGATCACCCTGTCCCCCATGCTGTTTCTGGCCTCTCTGGTCATGCTGGCCGCCGTGATGGCCGTGTTCGCCGTGTTCGGCAAGCGCAGCCGCAAGTACTACACCCGGCAGCAGGCCGCCCTGGGCGCGGTAAACGGCAACATTCAGGAGATGATCGAGGGTCTGAAGGTGGTCAAAGCCTTCAACCACGAGGAGCAGGCCAAGGAGCAGTTTGGCGGGCTCAACGAGGAGTTCCGGGACGCGGCCAGTCAGGCGGGCTATTACTCCTCCGCCATCATGCCCATCGCCGGCAACCTGACCAACATTGGCTACGCCATCACCGCCATGCTGGGCGCGGCGCTGGCCATCTCCACCGGGGGCGCCACTGGCTTCACCCTGGGCTCTCTGGTGGTCTACCTGCGCTACAGCCAGCAGGTGTCTCAGCCCGTCAACCAGATCTCCATGCAGATGACCACTCTGCTGTCCGCCCTGGCGGGCGCCGAGCGCATTTTCCAGGTGATGGACACCCAGCCCGAGGTGGACCAGGGCAAGGTGACGCTGGTACCCGTGGAGAAGGACGCCAACGGCTCCCTGTCCAAGTTCAGCGGTCAGGGCCGGCCCCGCGCCTGGGCCTGGAAGGTGCCCCGCGCCTGCGGCATCACCCTGGTGCCTGTGGCGGCGAGAGATGATGAAACCCTTTGGGAGCTGGGCCAGGCGGACGAGGAGGCTAACGGCGCCCTCAAGCTCCTGCCCCCTGGCCAGGATTCCCAGACCGGGCTGTGGGTCCGGGTGGAGGCTGACGGCACGCTGGCCCCCCTGACCCCGGAGGAGATGGCGGGCCACGGCTGGGCGTGGAAATACCCCGGCCCCGACGGCAAAACAAGCCTGCACCTGATCCGCGGCGCGGTGCGCAACGTTCCCGGCGAGGAGTTCTGCTACACGGAGCTGAAGGGCGCGGTGCGCCTGAACCAGGTGGACTTCTCCTATGTGGAGGGTAAGCCGGTGTTGAAGGGGGTGTCGGTGTATGCCAATCCAGGGCAGAAGATCGCCTTTGTGGGCTCCACCGGCGCGGGCAAGACCACCGTTACCAACCTCGTCAACCGCTTTTATGAGATTCAGGGCGGCATGATTACCTGCGACGGCATCAACGTCAAGGACATTGAGAAGGACTCCCTGCGGCTCAGTCAGGGTGCGGTGCTCCAGGACACCCACCTGTTCACCGGCACGGTCATGGACAACATCCGCTACGGCCGCCTGGACGCCACCGACGAGGAGTGCGTCAACGCCGCCCGGGCCGCCAACGCCGACAGTTTCATCCGCCGCCTGCCCGACGGGTATCAGACCATGCTCACCGGGGACGGAGCCAACCTGTCCCAGGGCCAGCGCCAGCTTTTGGCCATCGCCCGGGCCGCCGTTAAGGACCCGCCCATCATGGTGCTGGACGAAGCGACGTCCTCCATCGACACCCGCACCGAGCAGCACATACAGCAGGGCATGGACGCGCTGATGGACGGGCGCACCGTGTTCGTCATCGCCCACCGGCTGTCCACCGTGCGCAACGCGGACTGTATCGTGGTCATCGAGGGGGGGCAAATCATGGAGAAGGGCAGCCACGCCCAGCTTATGGAGGCGCAGGGGCGGTATTACCAGCTCTATACCGGACAGTTCGAGCTGGATTGAACGCGCCTCCGGCGGCCCGCTTTTTCTTTGTAAAGAAAAAGCGGGGCAAAAAGAAACTTTTAGACTCACGCGAGGGGAAGCCTCATCAGGGGCTTCCCCTTTGATTTTTGATGTGGTACAATGAAGCATCGTATCAAGCCTTTTCCGTGTTGGGAGGAAGGCTTACTCAAACGGAAAGAGGAGGTATCCCATGTCTGTCGTCACCCGCCAATTTCAAATGGTATACCTTCTGCTGGAGAAGGGCCGCATGACCGCCGGAGAGCTGGCCGAAAAGCTGGAGGTCTCCCCCCGCACCATTTTGCGGGACGTGGACGCCCTGTCCGCCGCCGGAGTGCCCGTCTACACCACCCAGGGGGGTGGCGGAGGCGTGGCCCTGCTGGACGGCTACGTGCTGGACCGGGCCGCCTTCACCGAGGAGGAACAGCGCCAGCTGCTCACCGCCCTGCAAAGCCTGCCCGGCCAGGAGGGGGAACAGGCCCTGACCAAGCTGTCCGCCCTGTTCCACCGCAGTCAGGAGGACTGGCTTCAGGTGAACCTGTCCCGCTGGGGAGGCGCCGACGAGGCGGACAACAAAAAGTTCCGCCTTTTGAAGCAGGCCGTGCTGGAGCGGCAGACGCTGGCCTTCGATTACGCCAGCTCCTATGGCTCCATCCGCCCCCGCAGGGCGCTCCCCGCCCGGCTGGTATTCAAGGGCCAGGGCTGGTATCTCCAGGCCTTCGACCTGGAGCGGGAGGACTACCGCACCTTCCGCCTGTCCCGTATTCTGTCTCCGGCCTTCACCGGGGAGGTGTTCCACCGCCTCCTCACCCCGCCGGACATCGGTTTTTCCGGCGATATCCCGCCCCTGTTCCGGGTAGAGGTCAAGCTGCGCTTTGCTCCCTATATGGCCTACCGGGTATACGATGAGTTCGACCAAGGCTGTGTCACTCGCCGGGAGGACGGCTCCCTGCTGGTGGATGCGGTGTTCCCCGAGGACCAGTGGCTGTACGGCTACCTGCTCAGCTTCGGCGCGGGGGTGGAGGTGCTGGCCCCCGACGCCCTGCGGCGGCGGCTGGCCGTTCTGGGGCAAGAAATTTTCCGCGCCCATTCTGAGAAACCTGACACACCCTGTCAGGTTCCGGATGGTATGATGGGATCATCCAAAACAAAGGAGGTTCCAACCATGGAAAACTACAAAGACATGAAATTCTGCCAGTCCTGCGGGATGCCCCTCACCCCCGGCGTGGAGCTTGGCACCGAGGCGGACGGCTCCGCCAGCCCCGATTACTGCGGCTACTGCTACAAAGGCGGCCAGTTTATGGGCGAGATGACTATGGAGGAGATGATCGACTTCTGCGCCCCCATGATGGCCAAGGGCAACCCGGGCATGACTGAGGAGCAGGCCAAGGCCCAGATGCACCAGTTCTTCCCCATGCTGAAACGCTGGAAGCGCTGAGCCGTCGTGAGCAGCGCGGATGGACTGGAGCGAGGGCAAAAGCCCCAGGCCCACACAGTGGGACCGGGTTTTGCCCGAGTCGAAAGGAACCCGCGCGTCGCGAACAGGCGAAGCGTGACAATAAGCGCTGAGCCGCCGTGAGCAACGGGCAGCAAAAATCCCCTCGGATGCACAATCCGGGGGGATTTGTTTATTTCAAAGCAGGTCCTTTTTCCGCAGGATAATCCCCGCCACCACGATGATGACCACGGAGATGGCCAGCGGCGGCCAGAAGCTCCCGGCAAAGGGCAGGACGCCCACGTTCATGCCGTAGAAGCCGAACACAATGTTGGGCACCGTCATCAGGATGGTCACAGAGGCCAGCAGCTTCATGATAACGTTCAGGTTATTGGAGATGACGGAAGCAAAGGCGTCCATCATGCCCGAGATGATGTCAGAATAGATCTGGGCCATCTCGATGGCCTGGCGCACCTCAATAAGCACGTCCTCCAGCAGATCGTGGTCCTCCTCGTAGAGGGTGACGATACGACCCCGCAGAATCTTCTCCAGCGTCACCTCGTTAGCCTTCAAGGAGGTGTTGAAGTAGACCAGGGACTTCTCCAAATCCAGCAGCTGGATCAGCTCCTTGTTCCGCTGGGACTTGTACAGCTGCCGCTCCATGTGGTTGTAGGTCTTGTCGATCTGCTTCAAGTAACTTAAGTACCGCTTTGCCACCAGCAACAGAATATTGAGGATAAACCGCGTGCGCTGCTCGGTGCGCACGTCCTTCACCACCCCATTCTGGAGGTCCCGCACCACCGACGTCTCCTTCAGGCACACCGTGATGATATGCTTATCGGTGACGATGATGCCCATGGGCAGGGTGGAATAGACCACGCCGGTCTCGTCCTGCTCCATGGCGGGGGTATCCACGATAATGAGGGTGCAGCCGTCCTCTTTATCAATACGGGAGGTCTCCTCCTCATCCAGAGCCGCCCGGAGAAAGGACGGCTCCACCGCCAGGGTGGCAGCCACGGTTTTCAGCTCGTCCTCGCTGGGGTTGATCAGGTTCACCCAACAGCCGTCCGTCACGGAATTGAGCGGGGTCATTCTGCCGTTCACCGTCTTGTGAATGGTCATCATAGCTCTCACACACCTTTCCCGAATCGGCGAAAGGGCAGAAAAATCCCTCCCGCCGCCCATGTAAAATTTTCCCATCGGCGGTAAGCCGACAGGCCATAGGCGCACGGGGAGGCAGTGGGTGCCGGCTCAGCAGGTGCGCCGTGTTTTCTGCTTACAACTTCGACCAAACGGATCGCCTGACACGACGCATCTCACTCCCTTTATCTGTTCAATTTCTGCATTTTGCGGCTTTATACATTATATGCTTTTTTCTCCCCGATTGCAAGGAGAAAATCATCCCACCCCTATGCGGCTATCCTCGCGCCAGCAGCACCGGCTGGAGCTGCTCTCCACGGCACGCGGCCTCCACGGCGTCCGGCACCAGGGTGAAGTCGGCCACCAGGGAGGTGGGCTTGCCCATGCAGTCGTCCTGCCCGAACGGGACAAAAGAGACATACTGATAAGGTAGGACAGTTTTTTCAACCAATGTACCCGACAAATTTATAGTGTATGCGGATTTCCCTTTGCTTTTGGCCGTCTACCACCACAGCTTCGCCAATCTCGATTTTTTCAATCAGGTTCGCCAAAAGCTCCCGGCTCAACTCGGACACATCCCGGTATCGCTTCATCAAAGCAACCCATTCTTCCGCGCTGGTGGTCACCTCTTGGACCGTAGACAGTTCCGTTTCGATTTCGGCCAACCGGGCCTCTTTCTGCTTCATCTCGGCCTCATATTTCGGCATGAGTTTCGCGTATATATCCGGGGACACCTCGCCAATCACTTTGTTTTCATACAGCGATTGAATCAGCTTTTCCAGTTCGGCCAGCCTCTTTTTTACAACGCCTTTTTCAGCCTTTTGCAGTTGGTAGGAATCTTTGGACGCTTTCAACTGCTGGGCCTGGATGGCCTCTATCACGCCTTTTTCGTCCATGTCAATCATAGCGACCTTTTCCCGAATATCATTCAAAACAACCTCTTTCAAGGGCTCCTCTGAAATCGTGTGGGACGAACAGGCGGTCTTGCCGCTTTGGTTGAATTTGATGCAAAGATAGGAAATGTATTCCTTGATGATGCCGCCGCTCCGGGGCTTGTGGGCAACATTCCGCTTCATGCCGTACCCGCAATCAGCGCACTTGAGGAAACCGCTGAACAGGCCCACAATCCCGGTATTGGTCGTGCGGGGCTTAAAGCCGCCCCCATCCAACGCCCGGACCGCCTCCCATGTCTCCATGTCTATGATTGGCTCATGGGTGTGCTCGACCCGAATCCACTCGTCTTTCGGCTTGTTCCGCAAACGGTGGTCCTTGTAGGAAATACTGCCCTGCTTCTGCTGCACCATGTTTCCTATATAAACCTCGTTTCGCATGATGCTTTTGACCGTTTCCTGTGCCCACAAATTGCTTGACGGGAACGGGTTTTCCTTCCCCTGGCTTTTGTAAAAATAATCATTTGGCGGCATAATGTGGTCATTGTTCAAACGCCTTGCAATCATCGCATACCCGTTTCCGTCCCTGCGGAGTGAAAATATAAACTGAACAACGGGCGCTGTGACCGGGTCGGGTTCCAAAATGTGCTTGTCCTCTGCTGACTTCCGATACCCGTATGGGGGCCTTTGGCCCATATACATTCCATTTTTCGCGTTTGCTTTCCGAACGGCGCGGATTTTTTTAGAAGTATCTCGGGCGAAGAAATCGTTGAACATATTTCTAAACGAGATACTCACATCGTCCGCCGCGTACAGGGTGTCCACTCCATCGTTCACCGCAATCAGACGGCAGTTGTAGGCGGGGAGAATATCGGTGATAAACTCCTCCGTCTTGCTGTTGTTGCGGCCCAATCGGCTCAGGTCTTTTACAAGCACAAGATTGATACGCTTGCTCTCAATATCCTGTCTCATTCGCAAAAAGCCGGGCCGGTCAAACCGGGTCCCCGACCAGCCATCATCCACGTAGTAGTCTACAACCTCCAAGCCCCGCTCTTTAGCGTACTGCGTCAACAACAACTTTTGATTCTCGATGCTGACCGATTCGCCCTCGGTATCGTCATCCTTACTCAAACGGGCATAAATCCCCGCTTGATAATTCTGTTGTGCAATCATTATTTAACCTCCTGTTGCACAACGCATAGTGTTCTGACCTGTTACAAGATATATTATACACTATGCGCTGCGCTTTTGCATCTCTTTTTCGCAATTTACAATGTATTTTTCATATATTTCTTTCAAATTCCCCTTGCCCGAAAAGACACTGGAAACCCTGTATTTCGTATTGCCGACTATGTATTCCCGGTATGCCGGAAGATACCGCATATTATCAGCCCCTTTATTGGAAGGGTATGTTGCAGTCTTGTCCATCATACCGCTACACCTCCCTTTGCCTGGAGGTGATAGAAGGGGTTGGCAATGAAATCAACGCCCCATAAATTTTCCTTGATGGTCATGGGGTTGACGTTCAGCGCCTCCAACTGGCCGAGGTATTTTTTCACTGTGTTGGTGGCGTGGGCCGCTCTCAATGCGTCAATTCCGCTGTTTTGAACGAGAAGCAGGGAATCAATCAGCTTTTTCTTTTCCAACTGCTTCAAAGTCGGGTCGGCCTGGATGATGGCGCTTGCTTTGTCCAGCGTGTAGAAATCACCTGCCGGGAAGATAGGCTTCGCGTGGGTGAGGTAGTGCGCCTCCCGCTCTAACGTTACCCAGTTGCCCCATGTCCTCGTTAGCCCGTAATGCTTGAACCAATACTTCACGTGGCTGGCGTGGCATTGGACCTCTTGCCGGACCAGCCCCTCCTGAGAAGGGCTGACTTTGGCCCCCTTCTCCCTGCGCTCTTTGTCTTTGCGGTAGAGTTGAGCGTGCCGCGACTTGCACAAAAAGTAAACGGAGTGGGGAAAATCGGCTTTCGACATACTCATTGCCCGCTGTGGGAGCTGCTGCATTGTCTCCACCAGCACTTCGCTGACCTGGGCGGGAAGATAAAAATTGTAGTCGTAGTCGATGCGGGACAGTTGAAAATCGTCAATCGTCAACCCGACCTGGGCGAGCCAGTTATCAACCGTTGCCCTCATGTGGTTGATTCCGCTCTGTGTCGTGTTCAGTTCCCCAGTGACGTTGTGTACTTGCAGCTTGACGCAGCAGCACATCACTGAACCGCTGAGCGGGTGGAGCCACGCCTTGCAGCCGAACGGGGCGGGGACGCTCGGCAAAAGCTCGTACTGTGTGGCGTTGCCGTCGGTTGGGTCGTAGACGGCGAAGGTGGAAATTGTGTCCATATAAACTCTTGTGAACCCTCTTTCAGAGAAATTTGACAAGGTTTCCTGGAACACCTGGTATTTACCCGCCCCATGGATGGGCGGCAAAATCGGGTCCCTGGTTTCTCGTCTGAGGGTTGATATCCAAAACCGCTGAAAAATAAAGGAGGACGGCAACTACCTCAATAGTCACCCAGAGCAATCCCCCAAAATGAGCGCAAAAAAGACCGCCCCCAGCCCAGGGAGGCAGTCACGAACAGCGATATAAAAACGACCCGCCGGACAGGTACGGACGCGAAAGCGGGCGTATCTGTTCAGCGGGTGCGCGGAGTGAGCCGCAAAGCGGCGAGGGGGGCACCCCCGGATTTCATCACCCCGATAAATGGGAATTTAATTGTTCCTTAAATTGGTATGCTTGTATAGCTATCTTTTCATCACTATAGGTTATTTACTATAATCGCTTAATTTTAGGAATTATGAGACTACCTAACAAATATATGCTACACAG
>CAOKLO010000083.1 GCA_948469375.1 uncultured bacterium
GGCCGCGTCGCTGCCGCTCTCGCCAAGCTCTTATTCAACTCTTGATTCGCATTTAGAATATCTGGACGGCGAAGAAACCGCTTATCGCCTGATCGGCAGCGGATCAGGCGTCATCACGCCCTTCGGCGTGGTCTACGATAACGGCATGACACTGGAGCAGGTCTACAACGGACGCCAGTTCCCCTCGTATCCCTATGACAGCCGCCTCATGGTGCTGGAGGTCACACCAAAGCGGGGACTTCCGGAAGGGAAAAACCCGGAGTACCTATACCTTCCCGCCGCGGAGAATCAAATTGAAAGAACGCTGGTCCGCGTTGGCGTCACTTCGCCGCATGAGGCACAGGTGCGGCTCGTCTTCGATGAACTGCCGGAAGAGCTGGCGGAGGCGCTGGATTTGGAACAATTGGCAGGGGGTGACCTTCCTGGCCTTAACCGGCTGTGCCGGGCCATCGAGCCGATGAACGACACGGATACGGAGAAGCTGAACGCGGCGGTCCTGATGGCAAAGGTGCCGGATATTGTTTTTCTCTGCCGGCTGGCGGAAAATTTGGAACAGTTCGTTTCCACGCCCGGCGTTCAGACCTCGGAGAAGTATGGCAAGCACATGACCCGGGAGTTCGGCCATTCCGGGCAGGGCGTCCTCCATCTGACGCTTACCACAGCGGAAAGCTGGCATTACCTGACGCTTCCCGCCCCAGAGGAAAAGCTGGAGGACGCGAAAAGGAATCTGGATGTGGAGGACTTTGACCAAGCGATGATCGCGGGCGTAAAATATACAGCGCTCCATCTAGACCGGCTGATCCCCACAGACTGCATCACTGTGGACGGCGCCATCGCGCTGGCGCAGTGCCTCCGGGAGATGGAGCAGGAAGACAACGGGCTGACAAAGCTCCTTGCCATCCTGACAGCGGAACAGTCGGACACCTTCACGCAGGCTCTCAACATCGCCATGAACCGGGATAACTATGAGCTGGTTCCGGAAAAGGCGGAGGAGTACGGAAAGCAGGTGCTTCGCCGGGCCGGGGCGGGTGACGGGCTCATCGCCGCCATTGACGGGTATATGGATTTCGCCCAGCTTGGCTCAGATTCCTTGGCGGAGGACAGCGTCCGCCGGACAGAGTTCGGTCTGGTGCGCCGTATGAGCGAACCGTTTCCCCCGCAGAAATTTGGCCAGACGATGGGGTAAGGTAAACGCTGGAAGTATCCATGTTTATCAGGACGCGCCGCAGAATGTGCGGCGGTTCGGACAGTCAGTCCTGTACACGGGCCAGCCCATCCCACGGAAGGAGGCCCCCGAAAAAAGGCCCCGTACCGTCACTGTAACCGCGGCGTTCTAAGGGTTAGCCGCAAAACAAGCTTCTCCCAGGCGGAGGAGCGGAAAGGAACGCAAATGAGCTACGTTATCAAAGCCACGCTGCTCGGTATTATACCGGAGGAGCCTGAGCCTGTCACCGTCTGCTTCCCGATCCCGGACGAGCAGTATGACCGCACCATTGACCGTCTCAGCCAGGCACGCATGGACCACGCAACGTCGACAAACTGCACGGTAAGCAAACTCGACAGCGGATATTCCGTCCTGGCGCCCTTAAAGGGCGCGCTGGTCAATGTGGACCAGCTGGACTATCTGGCAAAGCGGCTGGACAGTTTTGACGAGGGAGAGGCGGCGCAGTTTCAGGCCATGGCCTGTAAGATGAGCATACGCAGCCTGAAGGACTTCATCAATCTCACCTTCTGCTGCCAGCGGGCCACGGTCATCGCCGATTTCAACGACCTGGAACAGGCGGGCCGCGACCACCGCATGAATCTCAACGGCGGCGTTCTGTCAGCAGAGGAAGCCAAACTCCTGGATGGCCGGAAGGAAGCCCTCCAGCTCATCCAAAGCGGTGCGGGAACCATCACGCCCTTCGGCGTCGTTTACGACAATGGGATGCGACTGGAGCAGCTTTACGACGGGAAGCATTTCCCTCCGTACTTATATGACGCATACCCGCTGGTCCTGGAGGCGTCGTCCAAGCAGGCGCCGGAGGAGAAACCGGAATACCTGTACCTTCCCGCGGCCCAGCGTCAGATTGAGCGGGCCCTATGCCGGGCCGGAGTGACATCCGGCGCGGACCTTCAGCTCCAAATTGTGATGAATCAATTGCCTGAGCAAACCGCCGCAGCCCTGGATCTGGCAGATTTGACCAGCGGGGACTTGCCCTCCTTAAACCAAATGTGCCGCGCCATTAAGCCCCTGGCCTTCCAGGACCGGCAGAAACTGGATGCGGCGGTGCAAATGGCGCAGCCGCAAGACGCGGACGAAGTGCGTTTTCTTGCGGAAAACCTGGAGCAGTTTACCTTCGTCCCCGGCATACAGTCCCCCAAAGAATATGGCGAATACCTGGTCAAGGAATCCGGTGAGTTCTGTTACGACGAAAAACTGGAGGGGCTCTATGACTACCCGCAATGCGGCCTCCGGCGGCTCGAGGAAGAGAAGGGACAGTTTTCTTCCCTGGGCTATATCGCCTACCGGGGCTCCTTGACGCTGGAGGAGTTGATGCGGGAGGACCCGGCGGAGCAGTACCAGCGGGAGCAGGCCCTACAGATGGAAGGGCCTGTGTAATGGAAGTCTATCTGAGCCGCAATCATCAATCCTGCCTGCATCTGTTTCCTCTCAGCGTGGGACGGCCTGGTCCGCCTTCTCAGCAGCCCCTTCCCCATCCAGGAGACTGGGCGGACGATGGCCTGAAAATAAGTTGAACAGAGGTAAGATGATGAGCGTCAATATTTATGAGGCCGAACTGCAAAATGTGTGGCTGTTCGGCCAGTCAGTCCTGTACACAACGCAGCCTGTTCCCCGCGGGGAGGTCCCCGAGGGGTGGTACTGCTACGATCTCCGCGGGACCACCGCGGACCCGGAACGGCCCCGTGAGCTGGTGGACCGGACAGGGCAGAACTTTGCGGGCTCTATTCTCTCGGCTGTGCCGCTGATGCGGGGCCGCACCCAAAGCAAGCTGGTCCAGGACAATTTCTGGCTGACCGCCGTTCCCGCCACTCTGGCGGACTTCTGCGCCGAGGAGGGCGTCCCCTGCCCCGAACCTCCTAAAAAGGCGTTCCAGACCGCAGAGGAGTCCGTTGGGGCCCCTGAGTCCGCCTCCCGCAGTTGGGTCATGGGAATCGTTTGAAAAGTTCGTAAAAAGCTGGACTTCCGTCAAATTCTGTGGTATGTGTGTTGGCTGCGAACCCAAACAACACGCAGGCCGCCAGGCCGGAAGGGACACACGATGGATGCTTTTTCAAGGACGACTTTATGCTTCAGCTGATCTCCACGGGGGAATACATTGACGACAACCCCGGACACGGGGGAGATACCTACGCGGTGCGGGTCTACGTGCTGCGCCTGAACCCCTTCACGCTGAACGAGTGGTGGAAATCGCAAATATTAAACCACCGGAATACATACGGTACAGAGGAGGAGTGGGAAGCGTACAAGGCCGGAAAAGAGAAGCTGCAAACGGCTTTCAAAGAAAAGGTGGCGGATTTCCTGAAGGTTGATCTATCTCTCGGAAGTCTGTGCGTCACGCAAGAGGTGAAGTTCATGAGCATCAATATCAAAACGGATCGTATGCGGGCCGCAATCCTGTTTCACAAAAGCGTTCTGTTTACGCCCGAGCGGATACCGGATAACGATGTGCCCGATGGGTGGCATCGCTACGATCTGCGCGGGAGCATCCACAACGCCCGCAATGCTGGAAAACCCACCGCAATATCTGACCACGCTTATGTGAATCGGATCGGCTCCATCCTTTCGCCGATTCCCTTGATGCGGGAATGGACCGTACTCCGCAGGGTAAATGGGCAGTTTCTCCTGTTGGGGAGCGCCTTAACCCTGCGGGAATACTGCCGGGACAATGGCTTAGATTTCCCCGCAAAGAATCAGAACTTCCATATCCGCCCCGCTCCTCCCGAGGAAGCGGGGCTTTTCTATGCCCTCTCCACGGAGGAGGACGCGGAGCAGGGCGCCATTGGTCACGTCCGCATCGACTTCGGGCGCTCCGGGAGCGAGTTCCACCCCAGCTGGTGGCCCAGGGGACCCGAGGAGCTGAACACGCCCGCGTTCAAACAGGAGCTGGGCGAGGTCGTAGATGAACTGCGCCTCAGCGTCCTGAAGGGGCTTGGCTCCATGCATAGCTACTACTCCGGGCACGGCGGGAAAATTGAGGGCGGCGTCTGTTGTCAGAATTATGGCTATGTGGTGGAGACAGAGCGGTACCTCTACCGCCTGCGGTGCAACCCCACGCCAGGCGATTACCAAGCCTACCTCAGCTGCTTCGACAAACAGGCGCAGACGCTGGGGCTGACCGAGAAGGGCCGCCAAGTCCTCAAGGACGCCGCCGACCCCGGCCGAAGAGAGTTCGAGCGCCTGTTTGGCAGAAACGCGGATTATTCTCCGGAGGATGTCGTCAGAATCACATACGGCAGGAACATGATCTATGAAGCCGCGCCCGTTCAGGCAGAAGGACCGGCGCAGAACACAGGAGGGATGCGATTTGAATAGCAGTGAAAACGCCAAGCCGGCCCAGCCCAGGGCAGGCAGAGCCTACACAGTGGGTGAGCTTCTGAAGGCGATAGAGCCGCAATATCAGATGTATAAGCTCACCATGCGCCAGTGCATCGCCGGTTTGAGGGCGCACGCCGCCCAGCTCACGGCGCAGGGGCAGGAGGAAGAGAACCCGCGCTTTCGCCGGCTCTGCATTGAAATGGCGGAGTTTTGGGGCCTGACCGAGGATGACACGCCCAAGGGATACCAGGAGATGGCGGAGCAGATCGGCAGCGCCTTTGACCATGCGGTATCCGCCGCCAGAGACTCCGGCCAAGCGCCCATGACGAGTGATCAGGCCAGGCAGGATATCCTTGACGGCCTGGAGCTCTACGCGCAAGAGATGGTGGCGTGCGGCGATATGGCCCCATGGGTCAAGGAGTGCGAGGACCTCTCCGAACAGCTCAAGGTGGAATGGCAGACCGGCGTCCCGCCTGATCAAGTCCGCGGAGAGGAGACAAATATGAGGATGGGAGGTATGGAGCTGTGAGAGAAATGGACCAAACCGCCTTCTGGAGCCTGATCGGGGAGACAAAGCGGGAATTCGGCCAGAATATGGGCGCATCCCTCCAGCACCTGACAGAGCGGCTCACCGCTCTCGGCCTCCAGCAGGCGATGGATTTCCAGGATATCCTGCGGGGGTACCGGACGCTCGCAAACCAGTACGGCCTCTGGTGCGCCGCAGCCGTCATGCGCCCGGACGCCGATGAGGACGAATATTTCCATAGTTTCCGCAACTGGCTGATCGCGCAGGGACAAGACGTTTATCTGGCGGCGCTGAAAAATCCGGACTCCCTGGCAGAGGTTGAGCCTTACGGATATTGCGAATTTGAGGAATTGGACAACGCCGCTTCCAGCGCCGTGGTAAAGCTGGCCGGGCGGTATACGGAAACATCTGAATCCTCCCCGGCAAACGCGGAACTGCTGCTGGAATTGAAAAGGGATATCGTGTATGGAGAGGGTATCGGCTATCCGTATGAATGGGAGGAGATGGCAGAGTACCTGCCGCGCCTGTGCGGCAAATACCTGACAGCCGAAGAGCTGGCCCATAAAATCAAAACGGAGGCAGCCTGGAATCCCGATCATCCGGAAATTCAAGCTCTGAGAGCGGCAGGCCGGCGGGACGCCGGTGTTCACACCGCGGAAATGAATATGGGAGGCGGTATGTAAATGAATCAGATATCGAAGGGACAGCTCGAATTCCTGCGCCGGCAGTTTCCGATTGGTAGCCGGATCAAGCTCCAGGAGATGAGGGACTCCTTCTGCCCGGTGGAATCGGGGACCATGGGAACCCTGCAATGCATCGACGACGTCGGCACGTTCCATGTTCGCTGGGACAATGGCCGGGGCCTCGGCCTGGTGCCGGGAGAGGATCAATTTACCGTCCTGCCCCCGCCCACCCAGACGCTGAAGCTATATGCGCCCATGACGGCGGATTTATTTGAACCTGACGAGTACGGCGGAATGCCCGAGGAGAGCGAACTGCTTGATGGGAAGGAACTTCGGAGCTTTCAGGATCAAATTCTGGCGGCACTGATAAAGGCGCGGGCGCCGGAGGAGGAAAAACGCGGCGTCATGCACTGGTACAAAAAGGATGACGCTGTCGGTCAAAAAGTACGCTCCGCCCTGTTCACCACAGAGCAGAGGGACGGCCAGCTCTGGGCTGTGGTGGAATGCCAGGTTTCCGGAACACTGACTCCCATGGAGATGGATACCCTGATGGACTATCTGGGTGGGCAAATGTCGGACGGATGGGGCGAGGGTTTTGAACAACGGGAAATTTGTGTGGATGGCCGGTCCGAGCTGTACGTCCACCTGTGGCAGGGCGAGAACTGGAGCATCATGACCGAGCAGGACCGCTTTGACCCCCACTTCTCAGAGCGTCTTCCGGAAATGTGCCTGTCTGTCCTCCCCAGTGACGGAACCCTCATCTGCGTCATACGCGGAGAGCAGGGATATCACTCCTCTGAGTGGAACACCGGCGATCCCGAGCGGAATCGCCGCATCGCTGACTACCATAACCAGAAGCGCGGAATCACCACCGCCCAGGAGCAAGCTATGGTGAACGGCAGTATATTCGGCTGGGATATTCCCTCGGCGGCCCCGAAGAGTTACGAAAAAGCGCCGCGCCAGATGGGAGGTCTATCATGCTAAGGCTGAATGTATCCAGCGGCAGGGTACTTGAACAGCTGGAACTGCCGGTACCGCTGACCGGCGTTCCGGCCACCCTAGCGGACTTCCGCACCTGGGAGAATATCCCCGGCCTCCTGAAAAGGCGTTCCAGTCTGTGTCGCCAAGACGATGGAATCCCCCCTGCGGTTGGGTTATGGGGATGGCTTAGAAAGTTCAAAGAAGTTGAGATATTCGTGCTTGCTGTAAAGCAAAAGGAGGTAACACATTGGAAATGAACGGTGACATGCCCCGAAAAAAACCTGAATTGCGGCGGGAAGGAGATGGGAATATTCTCCAAAAACTTGAACCCCTTCTGGAGCTGCCCGGTACGCGGGAGGCTCAGATGTATCTGGGACGCAGGCTGTTTACGCTGAGCACCAGGGAACAATATCTCCTCGCCGCAGCTTGTACGCTGCGGCCACCCCGAACAGTGTCGGATGCCATTCATCATCTTTTTGCGCAGGAGAATTACACCGTGTGTTTGTCCGAAAACGACGAGGACCTGGGCAGAGCCTATCTGCGGCAGATGTCCCCCACTCCGCAGGACGTCCTGCCCCATGTAGATCTTGCTTCTCTCGGACAACTGTACAGAATTAAATATCCCGGATTGTTTATCGAAGGCTGCTATGCTGCTTATTCGCCTCAGCCTAAACGGATCATCCCCCAGGACAGCCGGTATCACAGGTACTGGGACGGCGGCTGGTGTATCCGGCTGAAGCTGGCCAGCGCCGCAGTTCCCAAGGGCGTGTGGCTGCGGCTGCCGGATACCGCGCCGGATAGCGGCTGTGCCGTCGGAGAGATCACGCTGGCCTGCCGGAAATTGAAGACGGATTGTGGAACAGGCTGGAAAGGCTGAGCGCTTGGGAAAGCGCGGCCCTCACAGCCCTGACTCAGCGCCGCCCGCCCAATTCGGCGGAGGAAATGGTCAACCACGTCCTCGCGCTGCGAAGCTGCGCCGTCTATCTTGCGCCGGATGGCTATGAGGGGCTGGGCAAACGGGCGCTGCGGCGTATGGCGGGAATGGCCATGGACGAACTCCTGCCTCATGTGGACCTGAAGGCCCTGGGAATGAGGTTTGAGGACCAGCATCCCGGCGTGTTTGTGGAGGACCGCTTCGTGGCCTATCCCTCAGAGAATACGCCGGTTTACCATGGCCGTGACTCCCCCCTGCCGGAAGATGAGGGCTGGAGTGTCAGGCTTAAGCTGGCCTCTGCCGCTGTGCCCGAAGGCGTGTGGCTGCGGCTGCCGGACTATCAGAGCATCGGCCAGGAAGACGGCTCAGACGGTGAAATTACCGTAGCGAAGGACGCTCTGCGGGTCCAAAGTCTGGACGAATGCACCTTGCTGGAGGCCCAGTGCGCTCTTGCGGAAGCAGGCGTTATCCAGGAGCAGTATGACAGCATCGAGGACCTTGTCCGCAATGGAAATAACCTTGGATTTGTCCTGGATGAGCAGGGCCAGGGCGCGGAGCATTGGCGGGAACGGTTTGACGCCGCGCTGGAGTACGAGGAGTGTGACCGTCTCCGCCTCGCGCTGGATATTTCCCAAAACCTTAACTGCTATGAATGGATAGACAGCAAGAAGCTGAGGGAGTTCACGGTAAACCACCTGCGCTCCTGCGGCGTATCGAAGGAACTGACTGCCTCCGGGGCTATCCATATGAAACAATACGCGAAAGCCCTGCTGAGAGACGCCGGGTATCTGCTGACCGGCGATGGAAGCGCCTATGTCACCCGGAATGACCGGACGTTCTCTTACAACTACAGCATGGATTCGGAGATACCGGCAGCGCCCAAAACCGCCCAGGATCAAAAAGGAAACCTTCTCCCTGACAATATTCTGAACGCCGTCCCCGCGCTGTCCGGTCTCACCTCTGATTTCAGTCCGGCGGAAACCCTCAGCATCAACGCGATCATCGTAAAAGCGCTTTCCGAGCGCGGCCCGGATGGGCTCCGCCAGCTCCAGACCGCGCTGGAGTACGAAGAATGTGACTGTTTGAAGGACGCGGTAGAGATTGCCACCCATCTGGACTGCTATGGCTTCATCGACATCCATAGCTTCTGTGAGGCCGCGAAGGCGGAGCTTTTGTCAAAAGGCATAGATGAGCGGGCGCTGTGCTGCTTCGACTATGAGACCTACGCGGCGCTTACTCATGGCTTTGGGTTTATCCATCCCTCTAGGAACAACGGGATGTGGCTCTGCAAAACGGACCAGTCCTTTCAATTACCAAAGTGGCAGGAGAAGATCGGGCCGACAGGGCCGGCTATGTAAAAAGCAAACGCCCGGAAGGCGTTTGCTTCATCGAATCTCAAACAACTTGCCCGGCGGAATTTCCAGCGCCTCGGCAATATCCAGAAGCGCAATCACGCTGGGCAGTGTTTTCGCTGTCTCCACCTGCTGGATGTGATTCTTGCTGTAGGAGGTCAGCTCCGCAAGCTGCTGCTGGGTGTATCCCTTTTCCTTCCGGTAGTATAGAATATTCAAGCCGATCCTGGTCAATGCCGCCTGATGCCTGTTATCCATCGTTCCATGCCTCCTTCTCCATAGTATTGTACCGAAAAGGAGCCGGAAAATAGACAATCCATCTCAAAGCAAAAACATAGTAATATCTTGTTTTTTGACAGCAAATGCTGTATTATACAAGATGATGGGAGGGATGCGGCATGATGAGCAACGATTTTGAGAAGGCGTTCGGCAGTTTTCTGGAGCGTAAGGAGTACGACGAGGCGGAAAGCGCGCTGTTTGCCATGGTCCGCACCGCCTTTTTGGCGGGCTGGAAAGCCGCCGGAGGCGAACCTCCTTCGCCGCAAAAGCTCTTCGAGCTGATTCGCTGCGGTACGAATGATCCTCGTGTCAATAAACCAGATACCCCACCTGACTAAAACACCAAGGGGCCGTTTTTCCGAAAGGGACAGCGGCCCCTCTTTTTTTATGCCCTTTTTCGGAAAGATGGCCCGGAAAGGAAGCATATGCGAGAAGAAAAGCTGATCGCCTATCTGAAAGGAGCGTTCAAGGGCAGGCGGCGCACAATCAAAAGCGCGGAGCTGGAGCGCGCCATGGAAATGAGCGGCACGGACCTACGGAAGCTGGTGAACAAGCTCCGGCGGAAGTCCGTACCCATTTGCAGCGGCGCGGACGGCTATTTCTATGCCAAAACCGCCGGGGATATCCTCCGTACCATCCGTAAGCTGAAGGTCATGATCAAGGGCCTCCAGGCAGCGGTGGACGGCCTGGAGGCGGCGCTGGATAAGTTTGTGGAGCCTGACGGGGCCCCCGCCGAGACCCAGCAAAGCGGTCTCGGTGGGGAGAGGAGGAACAGCGAAGTGAGCGAGTCCTGCCGCTTGCGGCAGGACGAGGGATACAGAGCTTGCGACGACGGGAAAGGCGGTGAGGATACGGTGTGAAACCCTGCTTCCCCTGGGTCGGCGGGAAGGGAAAACTGCTCTGGCTCATCCACAAGCTGTTTCCGTCCCTGTGCAGCTGCTTTGTGGACGTGTTCGGCGGCAGTGGAACCGTCCTTCTGTCCCGCCCCCTGAAAAAAGGCTGTGCTGAAATCTACAACGATTACAATAGCAACCTGACCAATCTCTTCTACTGCATCAAGAACCGCCCCCTGGCCCTGCTTCTGGAGCTGGCCTTCCTTCCCCTGAACTCCCGCGACGGCTTCAATGTCCTGCTGAAGTTCTTCAAAAAGGAGGAGTTCACCGACGAGTATCTGGAGGAAAACCTGGAGCTGGCGAAAATCCATCTGAAGCCACCGGAGTACGAGCAGCTCCGCGACCTGCTGCTGGAGCGGGCGGCCCTTGGCGATGTGACCCGCGCCGCCAACTACTACAAACTGATTCGCTACAGCTACAACAGCAACACAACCGCCTTCGCCGGGCGGGCCTGCGACATCCGGCAGTTTTTCCACCTCATCTGGGACTGCTCCCGGCGGTTCGCTAAGGTTGTAGTGGAAAACAAGGACTTTCAATCCTTGATCCGGCAGTACGACGGGGACGGCGTGGCCTTCTACTGCGACCCGCCCTATTACCAGGCCGAGGACTGCTACGCGGTGGAATTCTCCATGCAGGACCACGCCCGCCTCCACGGAGTCCTGCGGAACTGCCGGGGCTTTGTCATGGTTTCCTACAACAACTGCCGCTTCATCCGGAAGCTGTACCAGGATTTCTACATCTACAGCACCGACCGCCCCAACAGCATGTCCCACAAGTCCGGCAGCCGGTACGAGGAGCTGATCATCACCAACTACGACCCCGAAAAGCACCGGGGCGCCGCCCAGATGTCCCTGTTTGAGACAGAGACCGCGGAAACTCCGGAGCGGAAATACCGCCTGATCCACAAACCTCAAGTGGAGCTTTGGGCGGTCAATCAAACAAAAAACAGGAGAAACACATTATGAAATTTACGTTGGAGACCGGCAAAAAAGGCTTGCGAATCCGCAGGGAAATCCTTAACGCCAGCGGCTTTCAGCACGAGGAGGCGCTGGACGTCCACGGCATGGACCACACCATCGTCATTCTGGAAGAGAAAATGACAGCCGGAGAACTGGTCCGATCCATCCATAGCCTGAAGAACCTGGCGTCGGACCTGCTGGTCCACTTGGCGAAGGTCTGCGGCCCCTGCGAGCGCTGCGAGACTCCCTGCCCCTGCACGCTGGAGGAGGAGCCGGCCCAGATACCGGAGAAGCTTCTGGAGCGGGCGGGCATCCCCAAAGGCTCCAAGCTGGACGTCTTCGCCGAGAACGGCAGACTGACCATCAGCGTTGCGGACGCGCCGGACCTCCGGGACGTGCCGACGGAGATGCTGGACTTGCTCCGCCAGTCCGGCGTCTGCCTGGATACGCTGGAGGAGCTTATGATTGAGGAGGCTGTCATTTATGGCGTCTGATTTTCCTTACTTGTATCCTTACTCCCGCGCCGAGGCCGTGCGCTGCGGCGAAACACAGAAGCATGAGGACAGTTTTCGTGAAAATGTCAAATGCGCGCGGGACATTGAGAAAGCCCTCCGGGAGCATGGCCACGACGATAGCCCGGCGCTGGACGAGGGCTGTGCGCAGTCCATCTTGGAAGCCTACGGCTTTAAGCGGGTTTGGTTCGTTCTTTCCAACTCCCTGAGCGAAATGGCCCTGCCCCGTGAAATCAGCAAGGATGTCCGCCAGTGGGCCCGGAGGCCCTATGTGCCCTCGGATGGAAAACGAAACCGCCACTTCGCCGTGAACGCATCCTCCCCGCTGCTGGAAGCGTTCATCCGCCAGACGCGGGAGGCTTACCAAGCCCTTGGCCTGTTTGGCCCGGAACATTGCGCCGGTAATCCGTTCAAGCTGGATTATGAGGGAAAGGTGCTGGTGCTGAGTCCCGACGCGCTTCGGGAGAGCTGCTGGAGCCCCCATGACCAGTTGTGGCTGGCAGCCGGAGGTGCGGGATGCTCTCCCTCCAAACTGGGCACCACTATATTCGCGGTCTGCCTGAGTGACGGTGAAAAAACCCGTCTGACCCGCGGCGATTTTGCAGGCGTGCTGGATGAGCAGTATCTGCCCGACTGGGCAGCAGAGAAGCTGGCGGAGATTCAGAATTCCCAGCAGCAACAGCCGGAGGCTTCCTCCGGCGGAATGGAGATGACGTGATGAATCTTTCTTTTTACACCATCGACGATCTGCGCCTCGGGCCCAACCTCTGGACGGAAACCCGCTTTGACGCCGTCCAAGACGTCCTTACCCACTACCGGAACCTTCCCGGCGATACGGTGAAGGAGCTTGGACTGATGAATGGGGCGCGGAAGCTGCCCCTCATTCGCCGGGTGGGTCTGTCCCCCGGCGGACAGGACCTTGAAGACGTCCTTGTTACGGACTGCCTGGCCCAGCCCCCCTGGCAGGGGGCCTCGGAGGTGCTGGCGGCGGCACGGAAATGTGTCTCCGCCTTGAAGGTCCGCTACTGCCTGGACCATGACCGGCTTGTCCCCAAGCCCGCGGAGCTGCCGGAGGAACTGCGGCAGGGCGGCTTCGGGCCGCCGGTTGTCCGCCGGGCCTATATCGCCGCCACAGGCTGGCTTTCCCCCACCGAACTGAAGCGTCGCTTCCCCGAGGAATGCGGCGCTTTTTCATACCCTCTGGTCCTAAAATACCTGACGGACGTCCACCTGGACGACGGGCCCAGGACCATGGAGCTTACCCACTGGGACCTGCGGCGCTTGGAGTCCCGCGCTGGGACCTTCACCGCCTCCAAATAAAAACATGAGGAGAAATTGATTATGGCTAAAAAAGCAGCTTCCAAAACCGCTCCCGCTCCTGCACCCGCACAAGAACCCGCTGCCCTGGAGCTGGATGTGAAAATCCACTC
>CAOKLO010000084.1 GCA_948469375.1 uncultured bacterium
GGGTCCTCCAGGTCCAGGCCCTCGTGGCTCAGGTGCCACAGGTTCTTGTCCTTGGAGTAATTGGTCTCCCGGGAGATTTTCAGGGGTACATTGTGAGCCTCGGCGTAGTCGATCTCCTCGTCACGGCCCTTGATGGACCACTCGCGCCAGGGAGCGATAATCTTCATCTCAGGGGCAAAACGCTTGATGGCCAGCTCAAAGCGGACCTGGTCGTTGCCCTTACCGGTGCAGCCGTGACAGATGGCGTCGGCCCCCTCCTCTTTGGCAATCTCCACCAGGCGGCGACCGATGACGGGCCGGGCAAAAGCGGTGCCCAGCAGATAGTCCTCATACTTGGCCCCCATCATCATGGACGGAATAATTACCTCGTCCACCATTACGTCGGTGAGGTCCTCGATGTACAGCTTGGACGCGCCGGTCTTGATGGCCTTCTCCTCCAGGCCTTCCAGCTCGTCCCCCTGACCCACGTCCGCAGACACGGCGATAATCTCCGGGTTGTTGTAATTCTCCTTCAGCCAGGGAATGATAATTGATGTATCCAATCCGCCAGAATAGGCAAGCACGACTTTTTTTACGTCAGTCACGGTGATTCCCTCCGTTTTTCCTTAGTTGCAGGGCACAGTTCCGTGCCACTTGTACGAGTATACTCCCCTGCTCCCCAATTGACAAGTGATTTTTTGCATAGTTATCCGATTTTCTCCTGACAGTTCTGGGCAATATTCCACATATTTGGATAAATATTCGCATTTTCACCGTATGGCCACGGGGATTATTCATTTACAGCCGGATAGATTTTGGAATAATTTCTATAATTCCTATTGACAAGGTATGCTTTTTACGGTATGATTTGGGCGGAATAAAAAATAGTCCCTTTTTCACGGACTCCAAGGAGATGGAACAAACCATGATATACGCGGACAACGCCGCGACCACAAAAACCAGCGCCGCCGCTCAAAAGGCCATGCTGGACGCCATGGAGCGCTTCTGGGGCAATCCCTCCAGCCTCCACTCCCCCGGCCAGCAGGCCAAGGAGGCCCTGCAAAGCGCCCGGGAGACGGTGGCCCGCGCCATCGGCGCTCAGCCCCGAGAGATTTATTTTACCTCCGGCGGTAGCGAGGCGGATAACCAGGCCATTGTCAGCGCCGCTAAAATGGGCGCGCGCAGGGGTAAAAAGCACCTCATCACCACCGCCATTGAGCACCACGCCGTCCTCCACACCATGGACCGGCTGGCCGATGAGGGTTTTGAGGTCACGCTGATCCCTGTGGACGAGAGCGGCATTGTAAAGGCGGAGGATGTGGCCGCCGCCATCCGGGAGGACACCGCTCTGGTGTCCATCATGTTTGCCAATAATGAGATCGGCACCATCCAGCCCATCGCCGAGATCGGCGCTGTGTGCCGGGAGAAAAAGATCCCCTTCCATGTGGATGCCGTTCAGGCCGTGGGCCATCTGCCTGTGGACGTAAACGCCCAGAATATCGACATGCTGTCCCTGTCCGGCCACAAGTTCCACGGTCCCCGGGGCGTGGGCGCGCTCTACGTGCGCCGGGGCATTCCTCTGCTCACCTTCATCCACGGCGGCGCTCAGGAATCCGGTCGCCGGGCGGGTACGGAAAACCTCCCCGCCATCATGGGCATGGCTGCGGCGCTGGAGGACTCCTGTGCCCACATGGAGGAAAACGACGCCCACACAGCAAAGCTCCGGGACGCCCTCATCGACGGCCTGTCCAAAATCCCCCACTCCGCCCTCAACGGCGACCGGGAGCTCCGCTTACCCAACAACGTAAACTTCTGCTTTGAAGGCATCGAGGGCGAGTCTCTGCTGTTGCTGCTGGACGACAAGGGCATTGCCGCTTCCTCCGGCTCCGCCTGCACCTCCGGTTCCCTGGACCCCAGCCATGTGCTGCTGGCTATCGGACGGCCCCACGAAGTCGCTCACGGTTCCCTGCGCCTCACCCTGGACCGGGAAAACACTATGGAGGATGTGGAGGAGATCATCAAAGCCACCACAGAAGTCGTCAACTATCTTCGGGATATGTCTCCCGTTTGGAAAGCTTTGCAGAGAGGAGAACGCAATTATGTTATACAGTGAAAAGGTGATGGACCACTTCCGCAACCCCCGCAACGTGGGCGAGATCGAAAACGCCGACGGCGTGGGCGAGGTGGGCAACGCCAAATGCGGCGATATCATGAAGATGTACCTCAAGATTGAGGACGGCATCATCGTTGACGTAAAGTTCGAGACCTTTGGCTGCGGCAGCGCCATCGCCACCAGCTCCATGGCCACCGAGCTCATCAAGGGCAAGAAGGTGGAGGAAGCCCTTTCCCTCACCAACCAGGCGGTGGTGGAGGCCCTGGACGGCCTGCCCGCCCACAAAATTCATTGTTCCGTTCTAGCGGAGGAGGCTGTACGCGCCGCTATCAAGGACTATTACGATAAAAACGGCATCGCCTACAAGCCCGACACCTTCTGCGGCGGGGACTGCTCTTGCTGCCACGAGCACGACCACCATGAGCCTGAGGAATAGCACGTCATCCATTTGAAAAACGGGACCTCGCCTAATTCCGGTGAGGTCCCGTTTTCGCTTCTTTGGCGTTTACCGCTCCCGCCTTACGGCTCGTCTGGCCACCGGCCGGTTGAATTTCCTTCTGCACACGGCAGCCAGCAACTCGATCATTTCCAGTCCCCGTTCAAACACGAAAATCACCGACGGCGTGAGCATGAGAAATACCACGATCACCAGCCCCGCCTGGAAATCCAGGGGCGTCAGCTCGAACATGGCGCCAAAGCCCAGCACTGCAACCACAAAAGCCGCCGACATAACGCCTAAAAGGGTCCGCCGCTTCCAATCCAGCGGCTTAGAGATGTAGTACAGCACCAGCAGTCCCACCTCACCCATAATGACGGTCGCCAGCGTAGACAGCGTGACTCGCTCAAAGTCAAAGGCGGCGGTGAACAGCTCGATGAAGATCATCAGCACAATGTTGGTCAGTCCCCCCGGCAGCGCCCGCCGCAGGACGTTGGTCATAAACCGGCCCTTGACGATCTCGTGGTTGGGCTCCAGCGCCAGCACAAAGGAGGGCGCACCGATGGTCAGGGCGCTGATGAGGGTGAGCTGAATGGGCACAAAGGGATAAGGGAACCCGGCAAACAGGGTGATGAGGGACAGGAACAGGGACATGATGTTTTTCACCAGATAGAGCGCCGCCGCCCGCTGGATATTATTGATGACCCGCCGTCCCTCCTGCACCACCTCAGGCATAGAAGCAAAGTTGGAATCCAAAAGCACCACCTGGGCCACCTGGCAGGCCGCCTCCGAGCCGGAGGCCATGGCAATGCCGCAGTCCGCATCCTTCAGCGCCAGCACATCGTTGACGCCGTCGCCGGTCATGGCCACCGTGTGCCCCGCCTTTTGCAGGGCCTTCACCAGCTTGCGCTTCTGGTCCGGCGTCACCCGGCCAAATACGTTGTACTCCCGCACGGCGCGGGCATAGTCGGCAGGCTCCTTCAGCGTGGCGGCGTCCACGAAGCGGTCCGCCCCGGCGATACCCGCCTGGACGGCCACACTGGACACGGTGGAGGGATTATCGCCGGAAATCACCTTCACGGTGACGCCCTGCTGGGCAAAATACCGGAAGGTCTCCGGCGCCTCCTCTCGGATAGAGTTGTTAATGACCGCCAAAGCAAGGGGCTCCACCGCGCCGGTTAGACCGCCTTCCATAGTGGGAGCGTTGGCGCACTTTGCTAGCAACAGCACCCGGCAGCCCTCCTCCTGATAGGGGGCGACCATGTGCTCCAAATCAGCGTACCGGGCCTTCATGATGAACTCCGGCGCCCCCACCACATAGGCCCCGTAAGAGCGGAACACCACCGCCGACCACTTGTTGGCCGAGGTGAAAGGCACCGTGCGCTCCGCCTGCCAGAGGGAGGACTTGTTAAACCGCTCCGCCATTGCCCGGGCAGTGTCATTGTCCGCGTCAATGGCCTGATAATAGGCGTTGAAAATTTCCTCAACCTTTGCCGACGAGTACCGGTCTTCGTCCAGCGGCACCACCTCCCGCACGGTCATCTCCGGCTGGGTGACGGTGCCCGTCTTGTCCACACACAGCACGTCCACATGGGCCAGGGTCTCCACGGCGGACAGCTCGTGGACCAGGGTCTTGCGCTGGGCCAGCCGCATGACGGACACCGCCAGCGCCACGCTGGTCAGCAGATACAGCCCCTCGGGGATCATGCCGATGAGGGCGGCCACCACGGAGGGCACCGCTTCGGCAAAGGCGTTTTCCTGCACCACCAGCTCGTTGTAGAACAGGGCCGCCCCGATGGGGATGAGGGCGAAGCCGATGAACCGGATCAGCTTGTCCAGCGACTTCATCATCTCCGACCGGCCCACCCCCTGGTCGGCCTTGGCCTCCAAGGACAGCCGGGCGGCGTAGCTGGACTTGCCCACCCGGTCCAGCCGGGCCCGGCACTTGCCGGACACCACAAAGCTGCCGGAGAGCAGCTCGTCCCCAGGGTCTTTGGTGATGGGGTCGGCCTCGCCGGTGATCAGGGCCTCATTCACCGTCACCTGGCCGGATACCACCGGGCCGTCGGCGGGGATCTGATCCCCCGCCCCCAGCTCCACGATGTCCTCCCGCACCAGCTTGTGGACGGGGACGGTGCCCAGCTGGCCGTCCCGCACCACCTTGACCCGGGCCTCGCTGATGAGGGACAGCTTTTCCAGGGTGGCTCGGGAGCGCAGCTGCTGGATGATTCCGATGACGGAGTTGACGGCGGCGATGCCCAGGAACATCATATCTTTGAAGTCTCCGGCCAGCACCAAAAGCGCGGCCAGCACCACAAATACCAGGTTAAAAAAGGTCAGCGTATTCTCCCGGATAATCTGCCCAGTGGATTTGGCGCTGCTCTCCACCATTTCATTTCCAAGGCCCTGCGCCATGAAATCCGCCGCCTGGGCGGCGGTGAGACCCATCTTCGGGTCTGGAAACACCCGCTCCGGCTCCCGGACGGAACGGGCCGCACGTTCCTCCCGCCGACGGGAGGAGCCGTCATCCCGCCGCCGTCTGGGCGGCGGGGCCTGTTGAAACTGTGCCTGCTGAGCCATAATTCAAGCTCCTTTGCGTCGAAATTTGGTTTGCTTGTGGAATATCATACCATAGGAAAGGGTTGGCGTAAAGCGCCAACCCTTTAACGTTTTATAAATTTCGACAAAGCCGCCGCCTTAACGGGCTATATGCTCCACCGCGCCGACACGGTGAACCAGCCGTCCTCCCACCGGGCGGAAACGGTGTGGCCCATGCGCTCCGCCAAGGCCTTGACGATGGCCAGTCCCAGCCCCGTGGACTGGCCCGTACGCATTTTGTCAGCAGTGTAAAACCGTTCAAACACATGGGCGGCGTCCTCGGCGGTGAGGTCCTTCGCTTGGTTGGAAAAGGAGGACACGATATATCCTCCCGACTGGTACAGCTTGACGCACAGATTTTCCGTACCGTGGCGCAAAGCGTTGGTGAGCAGATTGGAAAATATACGGGTCACCGCTCCGCTGTCTGCCCACACCGGAGGCAAACCGGAAGCGATCTCCACCTCCATGACCAGTCCCGCGGCTTCAATTTGCTCATAGGCCGCCGCCAGCTGATCTGACAGCGCCCGGGCTAGGTCCACCTTCTCCCGCTCTAGGGGCAGCTCGCCCCCCTCGATGCGGGACAGGTCATAAAAGGAGGCGATAAAGGTCTGGAGAGTCCGCGCCCGTCCCTCAATCACCTGGAAGTACTCCAAGCGCTTTTCCGGGGACAGCTCCTGCTGCTCCAAAAGCTGCAAATAACCCAGGATGGAGGTCAGCGGCGTGCGCAGGTCGTGGGACACGTTGGCAATCTGCCGGCGCAGCTCCTGCTCCTTCCTACGGTACTCCGCCCGCTCCCGCTGGCGTAGCTCAAGCAGGTTGTTAAGGCACACCAGAAGCTCCTCCGCCCCGGCGCTGGGGCACGGGAGGGCCAACCGCACAGTGGTCTCGTCGGCCATCTGCTCCCTCATCTGCCGGGCGGCCCGGCGCAGCCCCCTTTCCAATGTGGCCTGCCGCACAATGAGGACGGCGCACAGCAAGATCAGCAGGACGATCAGGACGGTCTTCATACGACTCACTCCTTTCAACCGTCATATGAACCGAAACAGGATGAGAAACAGCACCAACAGCAGTCCCAGCAGGACCACCTTTACATACCAGGGGGACCGGTCCCCCCGTGCCGCCCACAACCCCACCACGATCAGCAGGATGGGGCCAAAAATGCCCAGCGGCCCTCCCGCGAAGATCAAAAACCATTCCATCCGAACAGAACCATGAGGAGCAGGAAGAACACGATTACAGGAATTTTCATTAGAACACCCCATCAAACGGCTTTTGCCGGGCCTTTCGGCCCGGCGGAAACCGGCTCATTTTTTCGGCTTTTGAAGAATCAGGCTGAGTCCGCCTATCATTGCCGCCGCGATGACGGCCCAAAGCACCGCTTCCATTCGTTTTCTCCGTTTCATGGTTATTTGATCTCCTTTCGGTTGAATCCATACAAGCCCACGGCGGTGCAGACGATGACCCAGAATGCCCCCACCAGCCACGCCCTGCCCAGATAGCTCACGTCGCCCACCACGCTTTTGGCGCCATTCAGCATTTGCACGGGGAAATACGGGACCGCCTTGAGCAGCGCATTTCCCACCGGTCCCTCGATAAGCAGTCCCACCAGATCGATAAAAGTCTCCAGCACGAACACAATGCCCACATAGAGGAAGGAGCTGGCCATCTCCCCATTCACCAAGAACAGACACATACACAGCACCGCCTGAGCGCCGATCCACAGTGGAAGCCCTACTGACAGGAAATAGCCCACGATAGCCAGCGCCTCCGATGTGGCATAGAACGCGGCGGACTCCGACTCCATGGGCAGGCAGACCGCGCAAAGCCCCAGGAAGAAAGCCATCATGACCACCAGATACACGATGGACAGCATGGTCTGAGCCAGGAACTTGCCCAGGTAAATCTGAGTGCGGCTCAAGCCGAAGGACACCTCGTTTTTCAGCGTAGAATTTTTGTACTGCCCCGCGAACACGATATCCCCGGTGAGCAGGCAGGTGCAAAAGCCGATGACTCCCATCTCTACGATGGTGATGATGGCCCCGCCGAAAGGGGTGGCCATGGAATGGGCGTTGTGGAAGGCAAACATGGACGCATAAAGCGCCTCCAATGCCAGCATAACCCCAAGGGCGATATAGGTATAGGGCCGGTGGAGCAGCTTGTAGATCTCAGCGCGGATATAGTTAAACATGGCGTCCACCTCCGATCAGGTCGAGGAAATAGGCTTCCAGGTCCGCGCCCTTCTGCTCCATAGCCAGCAGGGCCACCCCGTTCTGGGCCAGGGCGTAGGAGGCCCGTTTGGGGTCGTCCAGACAGTCGTAAAGCTGAACCACATTGCCGGGAAGGACCTCAAACTTATCGGTCCCCAGTTGGGTTTGAAGGATGGCGGCAGCCTTGGCAGCGTCGTCCACCTCCAGCCGCAGGCAGGTGCGGCATTTGTCGTGGAGCGTTTCAGCGGAAATCTCCTCCAGCAGCCTTCCTTTCTCCATAAAGCCGTACCGGGTGGCCACGTTGGACAGCTCCGACAGAATATGGCTGGAAATCAAAATGGTGGTCTGTCGCTCCTGGTTGAGCTGGCGCAGAATCTGCCGGAATTCCGCCACACCCTCCGGGTCCAGGCCGTTGATTGGCTCGTCCAAAATGAGAAAGTCCGGATGGTTCATCAGCGCCAAGGCCAGCCCCAGCCGCTGCTTCATGCCCAGGGAAAAGGATTTGAACTTCTTTTTCCCCGTATCCGTCAGGTCAACTTGCTCCAGCACCTCGTCCGCCACATGCCTGCCGGGGATACCCCGCTGGAGGCGGTAATACTCCAGGTTCTCCCGGGCGGTGAGAAAGGGCGAAAAGGAGGGAATCTCGATCATGACTCCGGTGCGGGACCGCTGAGCCCGCATATCCTTTCCCGATGCCCCAAAAAGCTCCATCTCTCCCCCTGTGGGTTCAGACTGGCCGGAAATCATCCGCATAAGGGTGGTCTTCCCCGCTCCATTGCGGCCCACCAGACCGTAGATATCCCCATGGCGCACCAGCATATTCATGCCGTCCAGGGCCATACAGGAGCCATAGGCCTTCTGGAGGCCGTAGGTGGCCATTATCGCTGTATTCTCGTTCATAACCTTCCCGCCTTTCTGTTCGATCTGGCTCTATCATAGCCTGGAAAGGCCAAAACTCCTCAAAGGAAGTCTAAAGAAATCCTAAATATCGACGCTGCTGCGCTCGCTTTGGGCACGCATTAACTCACGCTTCCGCCAGCTTGAACCCGATTCCCCACACCGTCTTGATATAGCTGCGGTCCGGGTCCGCCTTAGCCAGCTTGGCGCGCAGATTGCTCACATGGACGTTCACCGTGTTCTCGTCCCCCAGAAAGTCCTCCCCCCACACGGCCTCGTAGATCTGCGCCCGGGAGAAGGCCCGGCGGGGGTTCTCCATCAGCAGAGCCAAAATATCGAATTCCCGCCCCGTGAGGGGCAGCTCCTCCCCGTTCAACGATGCGGTGTGACTGTCCCGCTCCAGGGTCAGCGAACCTACTGTCAGCACATCCGCCTTTGGGGCGGAAAACTCCCTGCTGCGGCGTAGCTGGGCCTCCACCCTTGCCAGCACCTCCGCATTGTCGAAGGGCTTGGGGATGAAGTCATCCGCCCCCAGTTTAAGCACATTCACCCGGTCGGACACCCCCACCTTGGCGGACGCCACAACGATGGGCATGGTCTTGCCCCGGCGGATGCGGGCGATGAGCTCCTCCCCCGTTACGCCGGGGAGCATCAGGTCCAGCACAATGAGATCGTAATCGTATTTTTCCGCCCACAGCAAGGCTTCGCTGCCGGAAAAGGCGGCCCGGCAGGTGTAGCCTGCACCCTCCAGGATGGTGCACAGCAGGCGGTTAATGTCCGCGTCGTCCTCCACGACGAGAATATTGGCGTTTTCCATGGCAATTCCTCCCAGCTTATTGGTCTGGAACAGTATACCACAAGTACCCCCGGCGTTTCCATATGCCGGGGGTACTTTTTAGAAATTATTAAGCTTTAGCCGGAAACCGTCGGTGCCTGATTGGTGAATTTCTGCTCCGCCTGGGCGATCTGCTGGGGCTGGGCTTGCTCCACCTTGTACCAGCCCTTCTGCTTGGCCGTCTCGAACAGCTGAGTCTGGGTCTTGTGCCCCTGGGTGAGCAGGTTGACAAAGGCGTCCCGCAGCTGCACATTGGTGCACTCGGAGGCAAACAGGTTGTAGTTGGTGCTCATCTTCTTCTCAGTGAGCAGCAGGTCGGTGATAATCTCATTTTCCTTCATGGTCTGCCCTCCTTACCGCAGGAAGCCCAGCAGCGTATCGTAATTCTGCTTGTGCTGGGCGGCATATTGATTGTAGGTGTTTTTCAGCTCTGTCTCCTGTGTGGCCTGGGCGGCGTCCTGGTACTTGCAGCACAGCATCCGCTCAAAGCCCAGCTGGTCCTCCAGGGCGGACAGCTCTTTGGTACTCAGGTTCGACATAAGTGAGTCCCTCCTTTACATTGGTGCCGTTAGTATGACCGCGGGGAGGAAAAATATGCAAAAAAATCCCACGTCTGGACAACAGACGCAGGATTTTAGGAATCACTTCTTCTTTACCTTCAAAACTTCCTTATAGAATGCATCCAGCTCCTTCTTGGTGCGGAAATTGGCCACATACATCTGATTGCCCATGGCGTCGGACAGCACGTCGGGAATGCGGTCCACCATCTTCATCTGCTCGCCGTATTTCTCCATAACAGCCTCATGGTCCAGGACAAAGTCCTTGCCGTCCCGCCGTCCGGCAAAGGCGCAGAAAAAGTGGTCGCCCGTCTCCAGCGTGGAACGGTCAAAGGCGATCATATCCGCCCAGATCCTATACACGTTGGTGGAGTTGGCAAAGTTCATCATGTCGGGACTGAAGCCACCGCAGGGGCGCATATTGACCTCCAGGGCCACCACGTCGCCCTTTTTGCCCATGCCCTCCTGGTCCTGGGTCAGGCGGAAGAACTCAAAATGGACGAAACGGCTTTTAACGCCGAAGCTTTTGACGGTGGCCCGGCCCGCCTTTTTGGTGTCGGCGGGCAGGTCCTTGACGATGTAATAGACGGAGTTGTCCGCCTCGTTCACAATGTCCATGATGGACACCGGGCTGACGTTGCCCGTCTCAAAGATGGGCTTGCCCTGGGAGTCGATGATGGCATCGTAGGAGTTGACCTCAGCGTGGATGAACTCCTCCATAATATAGGTGACGTCATGCTTGGTCTCCAGGAACCGCTTTAACTCCTCCTCATTAGACAGCTTATGGGTGTCGGAGGCGCCCACGCCGTTGTCCGGCTTGACCACCACCGGCCAGCCCACCTTCTTGATAAAGGCCAGACAGCCCTTGAGATCGTCCACCAGATGATAACGGGCCACGGGGATGCCCGCCTTCTCGTAGAACTCCTTCATCTTGGACTTGTACTTGATGCGGGGGATGTCGCCGGTCTGGAAACCGGAGGTGATGTGGAAATCGGTGCGCAGCTGGGCGTCCCGCTCCAGCCAGTATTCGTTGTTGGACTCCAGCCAATCCACCCGACCGTGCTTGAAGATGAAATAGGCCACAGCGCGGTACACCTCGTCGTAGTTCTCCAGACTGCTCACCTTGTAATATTCGTTGAGGCTGTCCCGCAGCTCGCCGGTCAACTCATCATAGGGCGCGTCGCCGATGCCCAATACGTTCATGCCGTTGTTTCTCAGCTCCCGGCAGAACTGCCAGTAGTTGGTAGGAAAATTGGGGGAAATAAAGATCACGTTTTTCATGGGTGCTCCTTCTCTCTTTTTATGCCTTGCGGCAAATTTAAGCCTGATCCAGCAGATAGGGTACAAAATAGGCTACCTGCTTATACCACCAGTCCCAATCGTGGGCCACGTCCCAGCCCCAGATGTCCACCCAGATATGGATGTCCTTCTCCCGGAAAATGTCCGCCAGCCACATTGTCGTTCCCGGAATCTCCCAGGGGCCGCGTCCCACACAGATGACACCCTTCTTCTGGTTGTAGAGATTGATAAAGGGATGATCCTTGGGCATATCAGACAAGTAGTGGACGGGAGAATTCCGGTATACCACCTCGTCCACATAACTGTCAAAGCCGTAATCCGCACTGTAAATGCCACTGAGAGCCAGCACCCGGTCGAACAGGTCCGGGCGGCGGAAAAACAGATTTGCGGCGTGGGTGGCCCCCAAGCTGGCCCCAAACACCAGCACGCCGGGCTCGCCGTCCCAGCCGTTGCGCCCGTTCACCATAGCCCGCATAAAGGGCACCAGCTCGTCGGTGATATAGGCGATCCACTGCTCGTACCGGCGGATGCGCCAATAGGGGTCGCCCCCTTTATCCGACCAGCTCTCTGAGTCTATGGTGTCGATGGAGAATACCATCACCTGGCCGGACTCAATCCAAGGCGCCCAGGCGTCGGTCATATGAAAGTTCTCAAAATCGAAGAACCGACCGTCCTGACAGGGAATAAACAGCACTGGGCGGCCTGCGTGACCGTACACCTTACACTCCATATCCCGGCCCAAGGCAGGGCTGTAGTCCTTAAAATATTGTGTCTCCATAGTCTCTCCTCAATTAATCCTCCCGCCCATAGAGCAGGGTATTCATGAAGAACGGGATTTGCCGCTCCCAGCTGGCCTCGCTGTGGTCGCCGCCGGGGACCATGCGGAAGTCCAGCAAAATGTGCTTGTTCAACAAAGCCGCCGCCGTCCGGCCCAGAAGCTTGAAGGTCTCGGAATGGTTGGACAGCTCCCGGGAGCCATAGTCCATATAGAGCACTGTCCCTGGGCTTACCCTAGCGGTGCGGATGAGGGTGTCCACTTTCCCTGGGGCCACCCACAGAGACGGAGACAGCGCCGCCCCCCGGGAGAACCAACGGTTATACTCCAGCACGGCATACAGGGTCATAAGACCGCCCATGGAGCTGCCGGCAATAAAGGTGTTCTCCCGGCCTGGGAGCGTAGGGAACTCCCGGTCAATCTCCGGCTTGAACGCATGGACCAGCCACTCCATGGTGGTTCTCCCCCGCCCCACGATCCGTCCAAAGCCGCCGGTGTAGAAGGACCAGGGGGAATACTCCGACAGGCGGCCATTGTCGGGATGGTGGTTGCACTCCACTGCGGCCACGATAATCTGAGTCTGGGTGGCGTCCAGATACTCGCCCATGCCCCAGCTTTTGCCGTAGGTGGCGTCCTCGTCGAAAAACACGTTGTGCCCGTCAAACATGTAAAGCACCGGGTAGCGCAAATCGGGGTCCATCTCCCAGGAATCGGGCAAATAGATATAGGCCCGGCGGGGCTCGTCTCCAGTGAGCTCCGGGATTGTAATATTCCAGCTGTCGATCATGGTCCCAAGTCCTTTCATACTTCTAAGTGTTACTATGGTATAATAGTTTAGCACAGTGCCGTAAAAAATGCAATCCACGGATTCTCCTTTCTTCTCCCCTCGCCATTTTTCGATTATAACGCATTTTCACAGATATTTTTCCTTCCGCTCTTGACGCGGACCGGGTGGCTGTGCTAAAATATTTTTTGTTACGGGTTGTATCCATGCTGGCATAGCTCAGTTGGTAGAGCAGCTGATTCGTAATCAGCAGGTCGCTGGTTGTTTGTAAGGGGATATTTCTTCTTCGCCTTAGTCAACTCAATTAAATATGATACGCTGGTGTAGCTCAGTCGGTAGAGCAGCTGATTCGTAATCAGCAGGTCAGGTGTTCAAGTCACCCCACCAGCTCCAAAACCCGCAGAAATTTAAGATTTCTGCGGGTTTTTGCAACTTTTCTCTAAATTAAATTTAGAAGCTGTACCAATAGGCTAAAGCCTTTTTAACAAAGTGCGAAAAGC
>CAOKLO010000085.1 GCA_948469375.1 uncultured bacterium
CACGTTTGCCCTCATTGCCATCCTCATTAGAAGATTTTAAACAGGCTCTAAGGAAATTCGCTCTATCTCCCATATCGTTGATTGCTGCATTGCTTGAAAAAGTGCCTGTGAAGTAGGGAGTTGTGTAATATTGAGTGCATTGGACAGCAAAAGTGATAACGTGTACCTTGTTGCGTCATATCGTTTATCGCAATAATATACCAGATATATGTTGGGCGGATTGAGTGCAATGCCACAATTTTTACATTTCTCTTCAAAGCCACACAAACGTGTTGCATCATCATAAAAATCATAGACCAGAACAAACCCACGATGATTATCTCCATATTTAAGCCAAAGGGTTTCATTCAGAGGATTTTCACAAAAGCAGATTGAATACAAATTCTTTTGTACAGTATCACGAACCTGGCAGATACGATCTTTAAGCTGCTGCATATTAGGCAAAACGGACGATACTGTACTCGCTTCTAATATTTCTTTTGCCGGTATACCCATTGCCGAAACCGCAGCTACAAAAGAGCCCCTACTTGTAGGATCACTAAGCATATGGTAGAATTGATCCAACAAGATTTGTAGTTTGGGATAGTTTATGTAGAAATATGTATCGAAGGGATCATCATATCTATCTGCGGTGGAAAAGAATAGCTTATTTTCCTGTAGTTGTGTCAATGTACTCTCGGTGATGGAGCGAAAGCGACATAGTGTATGCAGCATCTTAATGGTGGTACGTAGCCTCTCAATCTGTTCAGGTGCAGCATCATGCATATTTAATAATGCATCCAAAAACTTTTTCCTATCCTTTTGATTCATCTCTCTGATAAAACTCCTTGATTATCAAATCTTATAATGTAGAATTGCTATCACGGGGTATTCCATTTTACCACAATTTCTCTGCCCGCGCCTACTATAATCTTCTCAACACAGTCCATAATCTCATTAAGCGGAATGTGTTTGCCACTCGCAGATAGAAGTTTACGGAATATACTGTATTCCTTTTCGTAGGCCGCTTTTCGTTCTGTAACTTCAGCAAGCACCGCTTTTGCTTCATGGGCTGAATCTAATGTAGAACGGAGCTTTGCCTTATTAATTTCTCCCCGGACATATTGCTCATAGTGTTCCATCGCATTTGACCATGCCTTTTCGCTGTTCTGGGCGAGTTCATAGATTTTATAGTTAAATTGCTGAATCTGCTGTTTATACTGTACATCCGTAATATAATGCTTGCTCACATAAACTTTTAAATGCCGGTAGACCGCATTAAAAATATCTTCCTCTTGGGCGTACATCCCAGTACATTTACCAACTCCCAACCGATTTTTGGTGATGCAAGTGAAAAAATACCAATCAGCGTGATTGGTGCCCCGCTTGCGTTGCATCTTTCCATCACAGCACCTGCAGATGACTTTGCTCTTCAGAATGTTACAAGATGGAATATTGCACAAAAATAATTGTGGTTATCGCGTTAAGTCATCATAACCCAAGATGTTGGAAGCAGCCACGGCACAGACAAGCCTGGGGAAAAGCAGGTTGGGCCAAAAGCGACGGTTGAAGCGGAAGCAGAACTCATCAAAGTAGCCTTGCAGATGCTTTTTGCCCAGGCCATGGTAGGTTCCTTGGAGAAAAGCCCTTAAATTGGAGATCCGGGTGTGTACCCAGCGCAAAGCGCCGCTACCCTTGGCAAAGACCTGGTAATGGTGGGCATACCCCTCACGCAGCGCGGCGCGAAAAGACCCGAGGGCATCGCTGTGGATTTCGCTGCCAGGAGGAACGGTACGCCGGGCAACGGCACTCACTGCCGGGACATCCAGTTTGGAAACCTGTATTTTGAAGAAACGGGGATGCCCCTGCTCTGAGAGGGACACTGCGGCCAGTGCGCTGGTTTTCTCTGTTCCACGGCCCCGTTTCCCGTTTGATTTGGGTGCGCCAAAATAGGCATCGTCTAACTCCACGATGCCGGAAAGGATGTAATCCTGATCTCTTTGCCCCATAGCCTTACGCAAGCGGTGCAATAAGTACCATGCGCTGCTATAGGCTATTTCCAGCTCAGAAGAAAGCTGAGCTGCCGAAATGCCCCTCTTGTCACGAGCCATCAAATAGATTGCCCAAAACCAGATCGTCAGCGGCAGGTGGGTGCGGTGCAGAACAGTCCCCGCCGTGACCGAGCTTTGCCGGCGGCAGTGCTTGCAGGCGTATTCCCGGCGTCCGCGTAGCTGGTAACAGCCTGTTCCGCCGCATTTCGGGCAGATAAAGCCATCTGGCCAGCGCCGCTCAAACAAATATGCTTCGCAGGCTTCCTCCGTTTGGAATCGCTGCCGGAACTCCTTGAAGCTCATCCCTTTTTCTTGGCTCATCTTTGCCGCCACCCTTCTTTGGTGCGGCTATACTATCATTTTTGCCGTCCCATTATCCGCCACTATATCGTGGGCCTTGTTGACTTATCACGATAATCACAAAAATAATGGTTGTTTTTCTCCATTATGCGCTTTTATTTAACTTCACAGCCCAAAAATGGGCCACTTCAAAAAGGCTTGGCGCACATTTGGCGCACAACAGGCATAAAAAGCGGGCCGAGGCGCATAACCCCGGCCCTGTCTTATTACCACTTCCCAATCTCCACCAACAACCGCGCCGCCTCCAGGATTTCGGTGGGGGTGGCCTCCTGGGCCTCCATGATGCGCTGGAGGGCCAGCCGCACCACTCTGATACCCTCGGCCTGTTCCGCATAGCGCCGCCGCTGGGCCTCCTGGTTCTTAATGCGGGTATCCCGCCCTTTCTCTTTACTGTCCGTGATCTTCACCCCCTTTCTACACTGACACCGGCCGCAGCTTGTCCAGGGCACACGTCTGGAAACTGCAATCCCGGCAACTGTCATGGAACGGACACACCCGCGCCATATAGGTTACAGTGGCGCTTGTTTGGGGGCGCTCTCCCTGCCGGGTCAGCAGCTCCCGCAGCGGTTCCCCGCTCATACCCACCAACGAGCCGATATCCCGCACGGGCACCCCGGCGCGGAACAGGGCAAGCGCCCTCTCTGTTGCGCTCATACCGCCGCCCCCTTCCGGGCAAGCTCCCGCTCCCTCTCATCGCTCATCATGCGGATGTTCAGCAGGGGGATAGACTGGCCCACAGAAATGTGGAGCAACGCCACAACGGGGAAGGTGTGGCCGTTGACGGTGTGCGCAATTTTGCGCTCAATAGATTTGTCCATATGCTCCTCCTTGATTTCTCCCTGGAGGCGTGGTAAACTATCCCCAGGGGTTTGTATGGGGTGGGGCCGGGTTTCCCCGGCCCCGTTGGCCTTACTTCTTCGGCCAGTTGGCTACTAAGGCTTCATACAGACTGCTGTAGGTCTTTCCCTTGTAGCTCCATACCCCATTGTGGTACTTCATACTGCCCTCCTTTCTGCCGTCCTGGTGGTGCGACACCGGGGCGGCGCTTTTTTGTCATTCGGGTTTCCCCTCCTGACAATTCTATTATAGTATATGCTTGCTATATATCTAAGGTGGAGTATTGCACAAATATATAGCAAGCATATTGTCTATTATGTATATAGCAATCATATATTTTGCGTGTTATAATAGAACCATGAAAGGAGGTAGCACATGGGTGTTAAGTACACCGAAGCCCAAAAAAAGGCGTCCATCAAGTATCTGAGGGAAAAAACGGACAGTATACAGATACGAGTACAGAAAGGAACAAAGGAGCGGTGGAAGGACGCCGCCGCCGCCCGTGGTCAGTCCCTCAATCAATTTATCGTGGAAACGGTTGAAGCGGAAATTGAACGTGCGGACGAATAAGGAGAAAAGGAAATGGTTGAAGTTATGACAGATAAGCAATTCAAGACAATCCTGGAAATGGTGAACATGATTCTTGACGGCTGCAAAGATTTGGCCGAAGCCAAAGAAAAGGTGCAAAAGCTGATTGAGAACCAGGGCGGCAACATAAAGGAAGATTAAGCGCAGGGGCCGGGGGACACTCCCCGGCCCCTCTATTTGCCCCGTAAAGGCCCCTACACGGCGTTTTGGCTCGTTTGTAGTGTTGCTACTATCCTGGGGGTCTAATCGCTCTACGGGCTTTCTATGGGCTTTATTCATCAGCCAACAGCCGGTTCAGCATACCTTGCGCCCTCTTACGGAAAAGGGGGAATGGGGAGCGAAACAGAAGAAAATCTATGACCTTGACGAAAACGGGGAGCGTATTCCCGTCATTGACAAAAAGACAGGACAGCAGAAAGTTGACAAGCGCAACCGCAAACAATGGAAATGCCACACCGCCGACAGCACAGACTGGAACAGCAAAGAAAACGCCAAAATGTGGCGAAAAGATTTAGCCGACACAATCAATGCCACCAATGAGCAGTTGGGGATTGCGGTACATTATCTATTCCTTCATCAGCTATCTCAAGATCGCGCCGGAGAAGGTGCAGTTCAAGGTGCTCACCAAGCGGGCGGACATCGACCGACACATGGAGAGCGTCCGGGAAGAGCTGGCGAGGGAAACGGACCCCCACTGCCGGATGCTCCAGGAAGACTATCTTCGGCTGATTCGGGACCTGGGCTCCAGGGAGGCCATCACCCGGCGCTTTTTCCTCATTTTTGAGCATGAACCGCTCCCCGGAACGAAACGGGGCCAGGAGGAGGACGAGGCCATTGCCTCCCTCCAGACCGCCGCCCGCACCGCCGCCAATTACCTGCGCCAGTGCGGCAACATGGTGCTCATGCCGGAGGAACAGGATGAAGCGGTGGCCGAGATTCTTTACCATATCCTCTGCCGCCGGGAAAGCAACGAGCACCCCTTCACCGACAAGGCCAAGCGGGTGGTGGCGGAATACCTGGCCTCCGGACGGGACATGAACACCATCCCCGCCAACGAGTTCTACGCCCCCGGTGAGATCGACTTCACCCACGGACGCTACATCTGCATCGACGGCGTGTACTACGCTTATCTGCTGGTGCCCTCGGACGGCTTCAAAACCCAGGTGCCCGCCGGGTGGCTGTCCCTGCTGGTGAACGCCGGGGACGGCATCGACCTGGACGTGTTCCTCACCCGCCAGCCCAAGGACCGCATGATCCGCAAGCTGGGCCAGCAGCTCCGCATCAACCGAAGCAAGATCCGGGAGACCAGCGACACCAACAGCGACTTCGATGACCTGGACGGGGCCATCCGCAGCGGCTACTTCCTGAAGGACGGCCTGGGAAACAACGAGGATTTCTACTACCTGAATCTCCTGGTCACGGTGACAGCGGGCAGCGTGGACGAGCTGGAGTGGAAGTGCGCCGAAATGAAAAAGCTGCTCCTGTCCCAGGACATGAACGTACAGCCCTGTTCCTTCTGTGAGGAGCAGGCTTTTCTGTCCTCCCTGCCCCTGGTTTCGCTGGAGAAACACCTCTTTGAGCGGTCCAAACGCAACGTCCTCACCCTGGGGGCGGCAAGCTGCTACCCCTACACCAGCTATGAGATGTGCGACGACAACGGCATTTTGCTGGGGGTGAACAAGCACAACAACTCCCTCATCATCGTGGATATCTTTGATTCCAACGTCTACAAAAACGCCAATATCGCCATTCTGGGCACCAGCGGGGCGGGCAAGAGCTTCACCATGCAGCTCATGGCCACCCGCATGAGGCGTAAGGGTATCCAGGTGTTTATCGTGGCCCCGCTGAAAGGCCATGAGTTCCACCGGGCCTGCTCCAACATCGGCGGGGAGTTCATCCAGATATCCCCCGCCTCCCCCAACTGCATCAACGTCATGGAGATCCGCAGGGTGGACAAGTCCGTGGATGAGTTGCTGGACGGCCCTGGGGTGGAAAAATCCCTGCTGGCGGCGAAGATCCAGCGGCTGCACATCTTTTTCTCACTGCTGATTCCCGACATGAGCCACGAGGAGCGGCAGCTTCTGGACGACGCCCTCATCCGCACCTACGCCAACCTGGGCATCACCCATGACAACGCCACCCTGGAGGACCCGAAGCGGCCGGGGCAGTACCGCACCATGCCGGTGTTGGGCGACCTCTACGACACCTTGAAGGAAGTGCCGGACACCAAACGGCTGGCCAATATCATCAACCGTCTGGTCCACGGCTCCGCCAAGACCTTTAACCAACAGACCAACGTGTCTCTGGACAACAAGTACACGGTGCTGGACATCTCCGAGCTGACGGGCGACCTGCTGACGGTGGGGATGTTCGTGGCCCTGGACTACGTTTGGGACAAGGCCAAGGAGAACCGCACCGAGGAAAAGGCCATCTTCATCGACGAGTGCTGGCAGCTCATCGGCGCCAACAGCAACCGTCTGGCGGCGGAGTTCGTGCTGGAGATTTTCAAAATCATCCGGGGCTACGGCGGCTCGGCCATCTGCGCCACCCAGGATATCAACGACTTCTTTGCCCTGGAGGACGGCAAGTACGGGAAGGGCATCATCAACAACGCCAAGACCAAGATTTTGCTGAACCTGGAGGACGAGGAGGCCCGTCGGGTGCAATCCCTGCTCCATCTGTCTGAGGCCGAGGTCATGGAGATCACCCACTTTGAGCGGGGCAGCGGGCTTATTAGCACCAATAACAATAATGTGACGGTGGAGATCAAATGCAGCCAGATGGAGAAGGAGCTGATCACTACCGACCGCCGGGAGCTTCAGGAGCTGCTGAACCGCGGCGGAGGCCGGAAGGCCGGGTGAATGGGCTGTACGCATTGGAGTGGCGCGAATACGTCTCAAGACCGCTGGAATACGTACCCCAGTTTCTGGACGGCGCGTATACGTCCTAATACGTACAGCTTCAAAACTTGTACGCAATCAAGAATACTCTAATGCGTATAAGCATGATTTTCAGGAGTTTTGTACGTATAAGCGCCACCCTATTACGGCGTTAATGCGTATGATTACGCACGAATACGCACAGGAGGAACCGACATGAAAATAAGGGATCAGAACTACAGCTAGGAGACCGCCGCCCTGCTCCGGGATATCTCCATGTACCGGGCCTTGCGGGAGGGCCAGCTGCTCCAGCTGTACCCTGGAAAACAGGCCATCATCCGCAAACTGCTGGCATACATGAGCAAACAGCACAGGATCGTATACGAGGACGGGCTCTACTTTCCCGCCCCCGGCAGGCCGGACCACATCGACTTCGGCCTGCTGGCCGCCGTGTGGGTGCTGGTGGACTTCATCGACCGGGTGGAGTATCACTCAGTGGGCGATTTCCCGGCCAAATTGATCTTTATCGCGGATAGCGAGGTCTACGAGGTGGTCCATATGGAGGCGGGGCGGGAAGCCCTGCTGTCCCAGGTGATGGGCAGGAAGGAGGAAAAGCCGTCTCATTACCTGGTGCTGGTGGACAGCCCGGAGCAGATCAACGGGCTGGAGCTGCCCAACGTCTGCGGCTATTGCACCGTCGCCCCCAATGGGACGGTGGAGTATTATCAAAAAGAGTGAAAGGACTGAAAATTTGAACCGAACCATCCTATCCCAGCGCATTTCCTCCATTTTGGATGACATCCAGCGGCTGAACAGCGCACTGTTCGCCATGAACACCACTGATATCCAGCGATACCCGGACAACTACGAAACGCTGTCCACCGACGCGGCCCTGCGGGCGGAGCAGATCGCCTGCCGGCTTCGGCACATCCTCTACGCCTCCACCAACGTTCAGAAGGAGGAATACCTCACGTCCGCCGCCCTGATGCAGGGCATTGACATCCAGTACAATGACGGAATCATGGAGATCACCCTGCCCAGCCTGCTGCCCAAACGGAGGCGGCGGCCCAGCTCGGAGTTCCTGCTGGACCCGTTTCACGCCGCCCTCAGCCAGTACGCCCGGGAGCACCCCATGCCCCAGTTCAAGCACTGCGTGGTGTGCTTTTCCAACATCTATGACCGGGAGCTGCCGGAGCGCCGGGTGCGGGACTACGACAACCTGGAGCTGAAGCGGCTGCTGGACGTGGCCGCCTCCTTCATGCTGGTGGATGACAGCGGCCTTTTGTGCGACGCCTACCACACCACTGAGCTGGGCGAAGCGGACTGCACCCGCATCTCCATCATGGACAGCGGGCGTTTTGCGGACTGGCTGAAAGAGCGGGAAAAAGTGCTGGATTCCATCAGGGATCTATAGCCCAAAACCATTGAAAATAGGGGTCCTATTTTAGCATTTTTTTGCGCTCCTGTTTTTGGACCCTGTGCGTTGCTTCTAAAAGTGTTGATACGACACGGGTTGCGCCGTTTTCAAAACACCAAAAAACGCCCAAGTCAAGGCGAGCTTGGGCGTAAATCAGGCTATGGAGGGGGTTATGCGCTCAATGAAGAAAAGCAAAGAAAAAGTACATAGCCTGGACAGCTTCTCCACCCTGCTGCTGACCCTCATTGCCCTGTCCGGCGAGTTCCCTACTGAGCAGATCATACGTCTGCCGAGTACAGGCGCATATAAAGAGAAAGTCATCAAGTCGCTCAAAAATGACGGCCTCATCCGCACTTACTACCATGATGGCCTGCGCGGTCTGCGGCTGACGGCTGCGGCTAAGAAACAGCTGGCCGCTGACTGGCCGGATCGGTTTGTCCCACTCTTTACCGGCGACACCATGACCAACGCACCCAAGTATACCGTCCTCCACCGTCTGCGCCTCCATCGTATGGCTGAGACGCTGGTGTCTATGCTCAACGCGGGCATATCGTCTTTCCCCTGGCAAAAGCCTGTCGTGTTTACTCCCACGCCGCTCGACCAGGCCCCGTACATTGAACGGCCCGCTTATTACAGCTCCCGCGAGCTCAAGCATCTGGGGGCGGCGGCAACAAAAATACGAAATTCCCGCGCTGTGGGCGTCTTGCTGACAGACGGCAATGTTTTCACCGTCTACAACACCGGACCTGCCCTGATGAAGTGGGAGTACCAGGCGGAAATGCGGCTCAAAGCCCTGCTGCAAATCGAACTGTGCCAAAACCGGCTCCCTAGACAGTTTGGAGGTGCCGGACAATGTGCAATTTTATTTGGTTCTGATATGGAGCAACTGCCGGCCCTGTTAGACGCCGACACCAGGACACAGCACCATTTCATTCAGGACGGGAGCTATGTCCGCTTCTATTTTCTCACCAACGACCACCATGGCGACGTCCTTCTGGAGCTGCTTTGCAGCCCGGATGAAAAAGCGGCACTGGACAGCACCCTTGCCCAAGGCCTCGACCCGCCCCGGCCCGGCTGGCCGGTGGTAAACGACGCCATGGACGGGGACAGCCCGGTGCTGTTTGGCTATACCTGTGATATGCCCCGGATCAAAAATTTTGACTACGCCCTGCACATCCAGCACAGAACGGGGCTGCTGTACTGCTTTGATTTCCAGGAGTCCGCCCTGCGGGAGCTGTGCGGGCCGAATGTGGAGATCCAGTGCATCGACTTTGAAGCCTACGAAAGGAGTGTGTTCCATCAACCGCAAGAAATTGATTAGCCTGCTGCTCATTCTGCCCATCGCCCTGGCCGCCCTGCTCTACGGCGGGGGCTTCATGGCTCAATTTATCTACAACTACGATGTCTGGCAGGCAGGAGGCGCGGCGTTCGGCACCGCGCCTCAATTTCCAAATGCCAATTTCTTTGCCTGCATTGCCGCTGTGTTCCGCTGGCCCTCCGGGCTGTATGGCCTGGGGTCGTGCGTGGCCGCGCTGGCGGCGTTGACATTCGGCGTGTTGCACATGGGTCAGGGCGAGGGCGGGGAACTGGACAAGGCCCGCAACCTGATGTATTCGGATAAGGGCACCTATGGCACGGCGGGCTTTCTGTCCAAGCGGGAGATGAAGGACGTGCTGGACCTGGTGCCCAATATCCGCAAGCACCCTGGCATCATCCTGGGGGAGCTGGACGGCCAGGTGGTGTGCGTCCCCCTCAAGACTCGGTTCAACGGCAATCTGGCCGTCTATGGGGCCAGCGGCTCCAAGAAGACCCGGGCCTTCTGCGTCAACATGATTTTGCAGAGCGTGGCCCGGAAGTCCTCGCTGGTCATCTGTGATCCCAAGTCGGAGCTTTACGAAAAGACCAGCGAGTATCTGCGGGATCAGGGCTACACCGTGAAGGTGTTCAACCTGGTGACGCCCGCCGCCTCCGATTCCTGGAACTGCCTGTCAGAGATCGAGGGCCAGGAGCTGATGGCCCAGCTTTTTTGCGATGTGATCATTAAGAATACGGGCAGCGGTCGGGGAGACCATTTCTGGGACAATGCCGAACTGAACCTGCTGAAAGCTCTGGTACTCTATGTGGAGCAGGGCTATCCGGAGGGCAGGCGCACCATCGGGGAGGTCTACCAGCTTCTGGCCATGAGCAGCGAAAAAGAGCTGAACGCCCTGTTCGACGTGCTCCCCATCTCCCACCCGGCCAAGGCCCCCTACAGCATTTTCAAGCAGTCCTCGGAGAGCGTCCGGGGCGGCGTCATCATCGGTTTGGGCTCCCGGCTCCAGGTGTTTCAGAACCAGGATATCCGCAACATCACCGGCTATGATGAGATCGACCTGGAGCTTCCCGGCAAACAGCCCTGCGCCTACTTCTGCATCACCAGCGACCAGGACAGCACCTTCGATTTCCTGTCCTCCCTGTTCCTGTCCTTCATCTTTATCAAGCTGGTGCGGTATGCCGACCAGAACTGTCCCGGCGGGGCGTTGCCTGTCCCAGTCCATGTGCTGGGGGAAGAACTGTGCGCCTGCGGAGTTATCCCTGACCTTTCCCGAAAAATCAGCGTCATCCGCTCCCGAAACATCTCCATGTCCTGCGTGTTCCAAAATCTCGCCGGCCTCCAGAACCGCTATCCCGACAACCAATGGCAGGAAATCCTGGGCAACTGTGACATCACCCTGTTCCTGGGCTGCACCGACGCCCTCACGGCTACGTTCATTTCAGACCGCACCGGGGAGGCCAGCATCGCCGTCACCAGCAAGGGCCGGCAGTTAAGTAGCTGGCAGGTGACCAACTACACCCCTTTGTACCGGGAGACCAGCGGCGTAGGCAAACGCAAGCTCATGACCATGGATGAGGTGCTGCGCATGGATGTGGACCGCGCCCTGGTGATCCTCCGGGGCAAAAAAGTATTGGAGGTAGACAAATATGACTATTCCAAGCATCCCGAGGCGAAAAAGCTCCGGGCAGGTAAGGCCTCCTCCCACGTTCCGGCGTGGCAGGAGGCGCAAAAGCAGACGCGGGCCGCAGCAAAGAAGGAGGTGAAGCCGGCCCCAGCCCAGTCTGCCGCTGTGCCTAAAAAAGAACCGGCGTCTGAACCGGCTCCGGCGAAGCAGGCGGCGCATGAGGCCGCGCCGCGAGTAAAGAGCACAAGCAAGGATTCCATTATCAAGCCAAAACCGAAAAAGGAGGACTGACATTTGGCAAGAAAAAAAGCAGTGACCGAACCCCAGGAGGAGCAGATGCCTGATGCCGCCGTTCCCATGGAGGACACCTCCGGGGCGGAGTTTGACCCCGGCCCTGCGGAGGATGCGCCCGGCGGCATGGACCCCCCCGGCATGGAGGGCAGCGCCCCGGGCGGGGATTTCACCGAGAGCGGGGACAGCGGCGGTGGGGATCTCCCCGTGGGCGATGATATATCTTTTGATCCCCCCGCGGATGGAGATGTCCCGCCCGGTGAGGAGCCCGGCCTGGGCATTCTTTCCCCCAGTGATGGAGAGAGCGGCATGGGCGATGTCTCCGCCGATCCCGATGGGGATGCTGACAGCGAGGACTACGCCGCCCTGCTGGCTGCGGTGAGTCAGGGGGGCATGGAGCCTGTTCCCCTGCCGGAGGATGAGGGCAGCGGTGAGACGGACATGGACGGCGAGGGCCAGGACAGCAGCCCCGGCGAAATGCCGCCCATGCCCCCGGAGGACTATGCCGGCGCTTTGCCGTCCGCGTCTGACGGGGAGGACCCCACCGCCGCCACGGGCAGCCCCACCCCCGCCCGAGTCGTGGACCGCCGTACCAACCCCCGGCGGGAGCGCGTACTCACCGTCGATCCCCGGGCCGAGGTGCTGACCCAGCAGGACCTGGAGGATATCATCTGGCACGAGCTGGAAAATGCCCAGCGCACCGGCCACCTCCTCACCGGCAAGCTGGGCGGCGTGGAGCGGACGCGGAACGGCATGGACACGGCCATCATCCTCTACAAGGGCGTGAAGGTGCTGGTTCCGCTGAAAGAGATGGGCGTTCACACCGGCTCTGTTCCCAGCGGTCCGGACTACGCTCCCTGGGCGGCGGGGGTGATCCGCGTCCTCAGTGCCCGGCAGAACTCCGACGTGGATTTCATGGTGCGCGGCTTCGGCGACAGCGAGAGCGGCGGCCGCATCGTGGTGGGAAGCCGGCGGGACGCCATGCGCCGCAAGCGCAGGCGGTTCTACCTGGACACGGATGAGCTGGGCCGCCACATGATCGAGCAGGGCAGTCTGGTGCAGGCCCGGGTGGTGGCCGTGACGGACAAGGCCCTCCGGCTGGAGGTCTTTGGCGTGGAGTGCAACGTGGTCGCCAGGGGCATTTCCTGGATGTGGGTGAGCAGCGCCCGGGACAAGCACTATGTAGGTGAGCTGATCCCGGTCCGGGTGACGAAAATTGAGCGGTACAGCGCGGGCCGCATCGCCATCCGGGTGGACGCCAGGGAGCTTTTCGGCGAAGCCGGGGACAACCTCTCCCAGTGTCAGCTCCAGGGCCGGTATGTGGGCGAGGTGACGGATGTGCATAAGGGCCGAGTGTTTATCCGGCTCGACATCGGCGTGAACGCCCTTGCCCATGAGTGCCGGGATATGCGTATGCCCGGCAGAAAGGATACCGTCAGCTTCACCGTCACCCGGCTGGACGAAAAGAACGGCATCGCCATCGGCATCATCACCCGCATCATCAAACAAAATCTGTAAAAGGAGCTGCTTAGTGTGAAAGATACCCGGATTAGAGGTGCACCCAAAAAGGGCACAAAAACCCA
>CAOKLO010000086.1 GCA_948469375.1 uncultured bacterium
TGAAATCTCTCGGTTTTTTCACCAAAAATCTTTTTTGACCTCTTTTTCTGGTCCGGGTGACACGACTCGAACGTGCGACCTCCTGCTCCCAAAGCAGGCGCGCTACCAACTGCGCAACACCCGGATATGAAATTTTTCCGACCCTACTATACCCACTGGGCAAGCGTCCGTCGTGCTCTCAAGCTGAGCTTAATTATTATACCTGATTTTCTTGCGCTTTGCAAGGGGTTATGATATGATACGCAGGAAAAACAAATGAGGTGAGACCCTATGCGGATGAGGAAAAAGAAAAACCTGTTCCCCCGAATGGAAGCCTGCGGAGCGCTGCTGATACAGGAACCCCAGTTGGAGAAGGGACGCTGGCGCGAACGCAAACCGGCCGCAGCCCGTCTGCGCCTGGAGCTTGGCTGCGGCAAAGGACGTTTCACCGCCGAGACCGCCGCCGCCCACCCGGAGGACCTATATGTGGCGGTGGAACGCGTTCCGGATGCCATGGTCATTGCTATGGAGCGCTGCCGCGCCCTGGGGCTGACCAACGTGTTCTTCATTGACGGCGATGCCGCCGCGCTGGACCAGTATTTTGCGCCCGGTGAGGTGGATCTCATCTACATCAACTTTTGCGACCCGTGGCCGTCAGTGAAGCACTCCCGCCGCCGTCTGACTCATGTAAATTTCCTGCGGGGCTACCGCCAAGTGCTCAAGGAGGGCGGTCAGATCCATTTTAAGACCGACAACCACGACCTGTTCGAATGGTCGCTGTTCCAGTTTCCCAAAGTGGGGTTTGCCCTATCTGAGGTGACCCGCAACCTCCATGAGCACGGCGTCCAGGGAGTGATGACCGACTATGAGGAGAAGTTTCACGCGCAGGGTATTCCCATCAACCGCTGCGTGGGGACAATGGAGGCGGAAAATCCGGAGGCCCTTCGCGCTATTGGAGCGCCTCTTGACAGACGGAGCTTGAGTTAGTATACTTTATACATGGTTAGCGATGGCAAATCGCCCGTCTGCTGCGTCTGGCGGGCGATTTTTTGGCGGGAGCAGTTAGCCATCGCTAATGTACTGGACAAAAAAGGAGTGAGGCCTATGATGATAAACAAACGGCTGATCGGCATGGTCGGCGGGAGCAAATACTATGTGGCGGGGAGCGTGATGTTCCAATGGTGCTCCCTGGCGACCAATATTGCCATGATGACGGCGGTCACCGGCCTGTTGGCGGCGCTGTACGAGGGGGCGGCAGGCCCGGAGCTGCTGTTGAGTACGGCGGCTGTGGCGGCGCTGGCCGTGGCGGTGCGTTTTGCCTGCACCATAGGCGCGTCCCGGATGGGTTTTTTATCCTCCCGGGCAGTGAAAAGAACCTTGCGGGAGCAGATCTACAACAAGCTGCTTCGGCTGGGCGCCTCCTACAAAGAGCAGGCCGGCACCTCCGAGGTGGTTCAGGTGGCGGTAGAGGGAGTGGGCCAGCTGGAAACCTATTTTGGCGCCTACCTGCCCCAATTCTTTTATGCAATGCTGGCGCCGCTGACGCTGTTCGTCTATCTCAGCTTTGTCAGTCTGCCCGCCGCCGCCGTCCTGCTGGTATGCGTGCCGCTGATTCCTGTGGCCATTGCGGCGGTGCAGACCTGGGCGAAAAAGCTGCTGTCCAAGTACTGGGGACAGTACACCGCTCTGGGCGACACCTTTTTGGAGAATTTACAGGGTCTGACCACCCTGAAAATCTACCAGTCGGACGAATTCAAGCAGAACGAGATGAATCGGGAGGCGGAAAAATTCCGCAAGATCACCATGAAGGTGCTCACTATGCAGCTCAATTCCATCACCATCATGGACCTGATCGCCTGCGGCGGCGCGGCCCTTGGGGTGGTGATGGCGGCCGCCCAGCTTCAGGCGGGAAAGGTCACCCCGGCGGGCTGTCTGCTCATCATCCTGCTGTCGGCGGATTTTTTCATCCCCATGCGGCAGCTGGGCAGCTTCTTCCACATCGCCATGAACGGCATGGCGGCCAGCGACAAAATTTTCCGCCTGCTGGACCTGCCTGAGCGGGACCAGGGAACGAAATCCGTCCCGGCAGACTGCTCTATCGCGTGCCGGACGGTACGCTTTTCCTATGAGCCCGACCGGGAAGTGCTCCATGGCGTTGACCTTGACCTTCCCATGGGCGGCTTTACCGCCATTGTGGGCGAGTCCGGCTGCGGCAAGAGCACCATAGCCAATCTTCTCATGGGCCGCAATCAGGGCTACAGCGGCTCGGTGACCATGGGGGATGTGGAGCTGTCTCAGCTTTCCGAGGCCAGTCTCATGGAAAATGTCACCTACATCGGCCACCAAAGCTATTTGTTCAAGGGGACGGTTCGGGACAACCTGCTCATGGGCAGGCCGGGCGCCGATGATGAGGAGCTGTGGCCGGCGCTGGAGCGGGTAAATTTGGCGGACTTCCTCCGGGGGGAAAGCGGCCTGGACACCTGCCTGACCGAGCGGGGCGGGAACCTGTCCGGCGGCCAGTGTCAGCGGCTGGCCCTGGCCCGGGCGCTGCTCCACGACAGCCCGGTGTATATCTTTGACGAGGCCACCTCCAACATCGATGTGGAGAGCGAGAATGACATCATGGAGCAGATCCGCACTCTGGCCAAATCGAAAACAGTGATTTTGATTTCCCACCGCCTGGCCAATGTGACGCAGGCGGATCATATCTATGTCATGGAAAAGGGAACCGTGGCGGAGCACGGCGGCCATGAGGCGCTCTTGGAAAAAAACGGGCGGTACGCCCGGCTGTGGAACGCCCAGCAGAGCCTGGAGAACTACGGAAAGGAGGAAGCGGGCGTATGAAACGAAGAAGCGGATTTGCGGTGATGGCGCGGCTCATTGGTCTGGTGAAGCCGCTGGCCGGTTTTATGGCGCTGGCCGTCCTCACGGGGCTGGCGGGCCACCTGTGCGCCGCCTTCATCACCATTTTCGGCGGGTATGCGGCGCTGAGCATTTTGGGCTTTGACACGCCGCTGGGGCTGACGGGGCTGTTTGTGTGTCTGGGGCTGTTTGCTTTGCTCCGGGGCGTGCTGCGGTACGCCGAGCAGGCCTGCAACCACTTTATCGCCTTCAAGCTGCTGGCGCTGATCCGAGACAAGGTATTCCGGGCGCTGCGGCGGCTGTGCCCCGCCAAGCTGGAGGGCCGGGACCGGGGCGATCTGATCTCCGTCATCACCTCCGACGTGGAGCTGCTGGAGGTGTTTTACGCCCACACCATTTCCCCCATTGCCATCGCGGCGCTGTTCACCCTCATTCTGTGTCTGTTTATCGGGTCCTTCCACTGGGCGCTGGGCCTGCTGGCTCTGGCGGCCTATCTGACGGTGGGCGTCGTCGTCCCGCTGGTCACCTCCAGGCTCAGCGGGGACGCCGGCCTAAGCTTCCGCACCAAGTCCGGCGAGCTCAGCGCCTTTGTGCTGGACAGCCTGCGTGGTCTGCCCGAGACCATCCAGTATGGCCGGGGACGGCAGCGTTTGGAGGAGATGAACACCCGCACCGACGCGTTGTCCTCTTACGAGGCCCGGATGAAGCGCACCGCGGGCCGGAGCCTGGCCTCAGCCAATACCGTGATCCTGGCCCTTGACCTGGCCATGCTGTTCGCCTCCGCGAGGCTGTGTCAGGCCGGAGCGGTGGGGTTTGAGGGGGTGCTGCTCCCCACCGTCGCCCTCATGAGCTCCTTTGGTCCCTGTATTGCCCTGGCCAATCTGGGCAGCACCCTGCAAAGCACCTTTGCGGCGGGAAACCGGGTGCTGGACATCCTGGATGAAACCCCGGTGGTGAGCAAGGTGACCGGGCGGCCCGCGATTTCCTTCACTGGGGCTGAGGTCCGGGATGTGACCTTCTCCTACGGCGGCAAGACGATTTTGGACGGCGTTTCCCTGGACGTACCCCAAAATTCCGTGGTGGGCATCGTGGGCCGCAGCGGAAGCGGAAAATCCACGCTGCTGAAGTTGCTTATGCGGTTCTGGGAGGTGCGGAAGGGCGCGGTCAAGCTGTCGGGCACAAATGTATCGCAGATCAATACGGCCAACCTCCGGGATATGGAGAGCTTTGTCACCCAGGACACCCACCTGTTCCACGACAGCATTAAAAACAACCTGCGCATTGCCAAGCTGGACGCCACCGATGAGGAGATTGTGGCCGCATGCAAAAAGGCGTCCGTCCACGATTTCATCATGACCCTGCCCCAGGGCTACGACACGTCGGTGGGCGAGCTGGGCGGCACCCTGTCCGGCGGGGAGCGCCAGCGGCTGGGGCTGGCCCGGGCATTTCTCCACGGCGCGCCGCTGATGCTGCTGGACGAACCCACCAGCAATCTGGACAGCCTGAACGAGGCGGTGATTCTTCGCTCCCTGGGGGAGGAGCGGGAGGACAGGACGGTGATTCTGGTGTCCCACCGGCAGTCCACCATGCGGATCGCCCAGCGGGTCTACTCCGTAGAGAACGGGGAGATAAGCTGATGAAACAAAATACCGTCGCGAAACGGGAGCGAGAAAAGATTGGAGTGTCAGGTATGAGCGCTAAAAAGGTTTTGTATATCATTCTGGGCTGTATGGGCGTGGGTCTGGGCGCGGTGGGGGCTGTGCTGCCCCTGCTGCCCTCTGTTCCGTTTTTGCTGCTGGCGGCGTTCTGCTTCGCCCGCAGCTCGGAGCGGCTGCACAGCTGGTTCACCAGCACAAAGCTCTACAAGGAAAATTTGGAGAGCTACGTCCAAGGTAAAGGCATGACGCGGAACACAAAAATCAAAATCATGGTTACGGTCACCATCCTCATGTCCATCGGCTTTGCCATGATGCACCAGGTGCTGGTGGGACGAATCGTGCTGGGGTGCGTGTGGGTGCTCCACATCCTGTATTTCTGCCTGGGCGTCAAGACCATTCCAGTAAAAGAGGCGTCCTGAGATGAGGGTTTTAGTCTATGGAGCCGGAGTCATCGGCAGTTATCTGGCTCATATGCTGTGTACGGCGGGCAATGATGTGACTGTGCCGGCCGGGGACGGCTGCGGGAAACGCTGGAGCGGGACGGACTGACCATTGTACACCATTTGCAAAAAAGACCACCCGCGACCGTCCCCGCATTGTGGGCGAGGCGGACAACGCGCCCTATCATGTGGTGTTTGCCGTAATGCAGTACCAGCAGATGGAGAGGATTCTAGGCGAGCCGGCCCAAATCAACAGTCCCCTTGTGGTGCTGGTGGGCAACAATCCGGCGGCGGGAGAGATGGAGCGCGCCATTCAGACGCGTACGCAGATGCCGAAAACCGTCCTGTTCGGCTTTCAGGGGACCGGCGGGCGCAGGGAGGACGGCAAAGCAGTGTGCGTCCGCTTTGGCAAGGGCTCCATGTCCCTGGGCGGTGTGGAAGGGGAGGCTCCGGGGGACGCCCTGCGCTCAGCCGTGCCGGACTGGGAAGCGCTGCGGGTGCACTGCGGAGAGACGGGTGTGTGAGCAATATAGTCCAATCATTTGAAACAAGCAAGGCCGTGACCTTTTACCGTCACGGCCTTGCTTATTTCACTCAGTCGATGATCTCGACTCGTTCGATGATGGGCATATCCAGGGGCTTGTTCCAGCTTTCCGGTCCGGAGGTCTCCACGGAGGCGATGGCATCCAGTACGTCAAAGCCGACGGTGAGCTGGCCAAAGGCGGCATACCGCCCGTCCAGCTTATGTGCGTCCTGATGGACCACGAAGAATTGGGTCCCGGCGGTGTCCGGAGCGTCGTCCCGGGCCATGGACAGAGCCCCGCGGATGTGGGGGACGGGATTGTCCACGCCGTTTTCCCGGAACTCGCCCTTCAGGTGGAAATCGCTGTCGGTCATAATGTCGTTGTCCGGGGAGCCGGACTGGATAACATAGTCCTTCACGATCCGGCACCAGCCCAGCCCGTCATAAAAGCCGCTGCGGGCCACCTTGACAAAGCTCTCCACCGTCAGGGGCGCGTGCTGGGGATAGAGGGTGAACACCATCTCCCCAAAGCCCCGGGTGATGATTCTGCACTCCATCACTTGTTGACCACGGCATGATGGAAGTAAATGAAGTCCAAAGAGGTCATGTAGCAGCCGGAGACATAGTCCTTGACCAGATAGGTGGTAACGCCGTAGTACAGGGGCAGACAGCAGTAGTCGCCTGCGGCAATGGCCTCGGCCTGCATGATGAGGTCGGCGGCCTGGGCGGGGTCGGTCTCCGCCATCACCTGCTCCACCAGGGAATCATACTCGCTGTTGGAGTAGCCGGAGTTGTTGCTGGAGTCGCCGGTTTTGAACAGGGGCAGGAAGGTCATGGGGTGCTGATAGTCGGCGCCCCAGCCCATGGCGGCCACCTCGTAGTTGCCGGCCTGGACGTCGTCGTAGAACACGGCCCAGTCGGAGGAGGAGATGCTCACAGTGATACCCAGGTTGGTCTGGAGCATTTCGGCAATGGCCTCGGCGATCAGCTTCACGTTGTCGTTGGAGTAGTAGGACAGCTGGAGGGTGGGGAAGCCCTCGCCGTTGGGATAGCCGGCCTCGGCCAGAGCGGCCTGGGCGGCCTCCACATTGGCGCTGGCGGTCAGCTCATTGTCGCTGCGGCCCTCGGTGATGTCCTTACCGTCCACGCTGTAGCCCGGAGCCAGATAGCTGAAGGCGGGGGTGGCACGGCCCTGGAGGACGCTGTCGATGATGGCCTGACGGTCGATGGCCAGGTTCAAGGCCTTGCGGACCAGGGGGTTGTTATAGGGAGCCTTGGCGCAGTTGATGTTGTAATAGGTGGAGGAGTAGGAGGCCACGCTGTTAAAGCCGCTGTCGTTGGCCTTCAGCCGGGAGTAATCGGCGGTGGGATAGGTCAGGGTGCCGTCCACCTCGCCGGACTCGTAGGCGGTCAGGGCGGTGGCGGTATCGGTGATGATGCGGAAGGTCAGCTTATCCAGGGTGACGTTGTCGGCGTCCCAGTAATTCTCATTCTTCTCCAGGACGTAGCCCTCGCCCATGTTGATGGCGGACATCTTGAAGGGGCCGTTGCCGACATAGGTGTCGGCGCTGGTGGTCCAGCGGTCGCCGTTGGCCTCAATGGTGGCCTTCTGCACGGGGTCAAAGCACCACATGCTGGCCAGGTCAATGAAGAAGGCGGCGGGATTCATCAGGGTGATCTCCAGGGTGGTTTCGTCCAGAGCCTTGATGCCCAGCTCGTCCGCGGTGGCCGTGCCGTCATAGAATTCCTTGGCGTTGACGATGTAGTCGGTGAACATGCTGACATATTGGGCGGTGGTAGAGGGGGTGAGCACCCGCTGGTAGGCGTACACATAGTCCTCGGCGGTGAGGGGAGAGCCGTCGCTCCACTTCAGGCCTTCACGGAGGTGGAAGGTGTACACGGTGCCGTCCTCGCTGATGTCCCAGCTCTCGGCGTTGCCGGGGATCAGGGTGCCGGTTTCGTCATAGGTAACCAGGCCCTCAAAGCAGCCCACGATCACATACTTGGCGAAGGAGTTGTTGGTGATGCCGGGGTCGATGCCGTCGGGCTCGTTGCCCAGCACGATGGTCAGCTCTTGAGCGCCGGAGGGCTCGCTGCTGGGCTGCTCGGCGGAGGGGGTGGGGTCGGGCGTGGGCTGGTCGTTGATGTTGCCCGGGTTGTTGTTGGCGCCGCAGGCGGCCAGACTCAAAATAAGAGCGCCGGCCAATGCAAGAGAAATCAATTTTTTCATTGTGTGGCTTCCTTTCCTGTAATTTGAGTGGCAGTTTATGATGACAAAGCGGCAAAGGGCCGCCAGGTCAACCGCAGAGATGGCAGGCCACCTGATGGCCGGGGGCGGCCTCCCGCATGGGGGGCGTCTGCTGGGAGCATACGTCCTTGGCGAAGGGGCAGCGGGTGTGGAACCGGCAGCCGGAGGGCGGCTCCACCGGGCTGGGCAGATCGCCCTCGATGCCGCTTTTATCCTTCTGGCGGGCCAGCTTGGGGTCGGCCACCGGGATGGAGGACAGCAGGCCCTGGGTATAGGGGTGGACTGGGTTGTCGTAGATCTCCTCCGCCGCGCACAGCTCCACCAGCTGGCCCAGGTACATCACCCCCACCACGTCGGAGACATAGCGCACCATGGACAAATCGTGGGCGATAAACAGATAAGCCAGCCCCTGCTCCTGCTGATAGTCCCGGAGCAGGTTGACCACCTGGGCCTGAATGGACACGTCCAGGGCAGAGATGGGCTCGTCGCAGATGACCAGGTCGGGCTGGAGGATCAGCGCCCGGGCGATGCCCACCCGCTGGCGCTGGCCGCCGGAGAACTCGTGGGCGTACCGTCCGGCGTGCTCCGCCGTCAGGCCCACCCGCTCCAGCATGGGATAGACGTAGTCGTTGGCCTCCTTCTTGGTTTTCACCACGCGGTGGGCCAGCAGCGGCTCGGCGATGATGTCCCGCACGGTCATGCGGGCGTTGAGGGAGGCGTAGGGGTCCTGAAAAATCATTTGCATTTTGCGCCGCCGGGGCTGGAGCTCCTTCTGGGACATGTGGGTGATGTCCTCGCCGTCCAGCACGATCGTTCCGCCGGTGGGGTCGTACACCCGGATGATGGACCGGGCGCAGCTGGACTTGCCGCAGCCGGACTCACCCACCAGGCCCAGGGTCTGTCCCCGGCGAATGGAGAAGGAGACGCCGTCCACCGCGTGGACCACAGCGTGCCGCCCCACCTTAAAATGCTGGGTCAGGCCGGTGACTTCAAGGATATTGCCGCTCATACCGCCGCCTCCTTTCGGAAGGGGTTGTCATTGGCCGGGGCGTCGGGCTGGAGCAGCCAGCACATGGACCGGTGTCCCTCCCCAACGGACACGTAGGGCGGAAGCTCCTCGGCACAGACCCGCCGGGCGTGGGGGCAGCGGGGCGCGAAGGGACAGCCCTTGGGGGGGTTGGTCATATCCGGCGGAGAGCCGGGGATGGAGGCCAGCCGGGCGTCCTTGTCCTGGTTCAGCGCCGGGATGGAGGCCAGCAGTCCCAGGGTATAGGGATGGCTGGGCGCTTCAAACAGGTCGTCGATGGCGGCCTCCTCCATGATGAGCCCGCCGTACATCACCAGTACCCGCTGGCACAGCTCGGCCACCACACCCAAATCGTGGGTGATGAAGATGATGCTGGTGCCCCACTCCTGCTGGAGGGTGCGCAGCTGCTTCAAAATCTGGTCCTGAATGGTGACGTCCAGGGCGGTAGTGGGCTCGTCGGCAATGAGCAGATCCGGGCGGTTGGCCAGGGCCATAGCGATCATCACCCGCTGGCGCATACCGCCGGAAAACTGGTGGGGGTAGGAGCTGAACCGCTTTTCCGGCTCTGGGATGCGCACGGCCTGGAACAGCTCCAGGGCACGCTGCTTCAGCTCGTCCCTGGAAAGCTCCCTGTGGTGGATTTTCATCATCTCCATGACCTGCTTGCCCACAGGGATGAGAGGATTTAGGGAGGACATGGGGTCCTGGAAAATCATAGCGATTTTCTGGCCGCGAATTTCCCGCAGCTCCTTCAGGGACAGCTTGGACAGCTCCTGGCCCTCAAACAGCACGGAGCTGTCCCGGTCGATGCGGGCGGTGTCGGGCAGCAGGCGCAGAAGGGACATGGAGGTGACGCTCTTGCCCGAGCCGGACTCCCCCACGATGCCCACGATCTCCCCCCGTCCCACGGTAAAGCTGACGCCCCGCACCGCCTGAACAGCGCCGGCGCTGGTGAGGAAGGAGGTCTTTAACTTGTCAACGGTGAGAATGGGTTCCATTGGGCCGCCTCCTTACTTTTTCAGCTTTGGGTCCAGCGCGTCCCGCAGGCCGTCGCCCACGAAGTTGAACGCGAACATAATCAGGCAGATGACCACCGCCGGGATGAGCAGTTCGTGGGGACTGGTGCGCAGGTTGGCGTTGGCGTCGTTGCACATGGTGCCCAAGCTGGCCAGGGGCGGCTTGAGGCCAATGCCCAGATAGCCCAGGAATGCCTCCATAAAGATGGCGGAGGGGATCAGCATGGTGACGGTGACCAGAATGGGCCCCATGGCGTTGGGGATCAGATGGCTTTTCAAAATGGTGCCGGTGGACGAGCCGATGGTCTGGGCCGCCAGCACAAACTCCTGCTGCTTCAGGCCCAGCACCTGTCCCCGGACCACCCGGGCCATGTCCACCCAGTACACGCAGCCCAGGGCGATGATGATGCTCTGGAGGTCCTGGCCGAAAATCTGCATGATGAGAATGACGTACAGGGTCAGGGGGATGGTGCTGATGACGTCCACGATACGCATCATCACATTGTCTACCATGCCGCCCGCATAGCCGGAAATGCCGCCGTATACAATGCCGATCACCAGATTCACCAGCACCGCCACAAAGGCCACCATCAGGGATACCCGGGTGCCGTACATCAGCCGGGCCAGAATGTCGCGGCCCAGGGCGTCGGTGCCCAGTAGGTGGTCCCGGTTCCACTGGTAGCCGGAAGGATAGATGTTGCCCGTCTCCTCGTCGGCCACCACGTAGGTTTTACTGCCGTAGTAGAGGGCCACCTCGGCGCCGTTGGCGTCGAAAATGGTCATACGCTTGCCGGACTCGTCCCGCACCATGGGCAGGGTGCCGGTGAGGGAGCCGTTAGCGTCTACCCCCACAAGGGTGAGGGCGGGTGAGATGAAAGCGCCGGAGCCGTCGGGCAGCTTGAACACCTTCATCAGCGGCGGGACGTTGACAATGGTCAGGTCCTGGGTGAAATAGGAATAGGGGGTGAACAGCGGGCCGAAGAGAGAGAACACGAGCAGCAGCACAATGAGTACAAAGCCCGCGATGGCGGTGGGCTTGCGGCGGAAGCGGAACCAGACGTCTCCGGCAAAGGTGCGGTTTTTGCTCCAGATTTTTTCCCGGTCCTGGCTGGATTGCTCCAGAGGGGCCCATTTTTCCTGTGTGGTCATAAGGTACGCCCCTCCTTAGTCGTCGTATTTGATGCGGGGGTCGATGAGGCAGTAAAAGACGTCCACGATCAGGGTCATCGCCATGAGGAAGGCGGCGTAGAAGATGGTGACCCCCATGATGGTGGTGTAGTCCCGCTGGGATACGCTGTTGACGAACCACTTGCCCAGGCCGGGGATGGCGAAAATGCTCTCAATGACAAAGCTGCCGGTGAGCAGTCCCGCGATGGTGGGGCCCAGCACGGTGACGATGGGAAGCAGGGCGTTGCGCAGAGCGTGGCGGGTGATGACCTTGAACTCGGACAGGCCCTTGGCCCGGGCGGTGCGTATGTAGTCCTGGCCCATGACCTCCAACAGGCTGGAGCGCATCAGCCGGGCCATATAGCTCACCGAGTAGCCCCCCAGGGCCACCACAGGCAGTATGTATCCCACCGCCGACCAGTCCCAATAGGTGGGCGTCCAGCCCAGCTGGTAGGAAAAGACATAGATGAGCAGGGAGGCGATAACAAAGGAGGGGATGGTCACGCCGATGGTGGCGACGGCCATAATCAGCATGTCCTGCCACTTGTTGTTTTTCACCGCGGCGAATATGCCCATAGGCAGGGCGGCCAGCAGAACAAACACCACGGTGATGATACCCACCTTGCCGGAGACGGGGAAGCCGCTTTCGATGACGTCGTTCACCGTCTGGCCGGTATATTTGTAGGAGGGCCCGAAATCAAACCGGAGCAGGCCTTCCATGTAGTGGAGCAGCTGGAGGGGCAAGGGGTCGTTCAGGCCGAATTTTTCGTTGAGCGCGGCCTCTACCTCGGGGGTGGCCTTCCGGTCGCTGGTGAAGGGCCCGCCGGGCACCGCGTGCATCAGGCAGAAGGTGATGACGATGATGGCCAGCATGGCGACCAGCATCATGACCAGGCGTTTGGCAATATATTTGACCATTTGGGCGGCCTCCTCCGGGGATATTTACTGTAAAGCAGTAGCGGTTTAGCGTGGTGAAACTCCTGGAACGAAAAAAGAGAAGCCTGGGGGACCCGATGTGCTTCTGCGCAGGGATAGAATGAATTTTTATAACATAGTATACTGTAAAAAATGAAACTTGACAAGAGCAGAAATGCAAAATTGACAGAAAAGTGCGATTCGATGTGCACCAGACTGCATCTGTTAGGCAAAAAGTATAACCTGCGGTGGGATTTTGACGGATGGGCTCTTTGTCTATTTTCACGATGGGAGACGGTCGGGGGCAGTCGAAAATTAGCACTCCTTTTGGCTGATTGTGAACGGAGAGTGAATTTTTACGGAGAAACCCAAAATTTTTGAAATAGGGGGTTGATTTTTTCCTGCGGACGGGGTATTATCATACTCGTGGTTAGCACTCAAAGAAAAAGAGTGCTAATCAGACAAAACCGTTTTTACGTATATCAATATATAAGGAGGAACCGACTATGAATCTCAAACCCCTGTCTGACCGCGTGATTCTCAAGGCTATGGAGGCCGAGGAGAAGACTAAGGGCGGCATCATCCTCACCGGCGACGCCAAGGAGAAGCCCGAAATGGCCGAGGTGGTGGCCGTGGGTCCCGGCGGCACGGTGGACGGCAAGGAGGTCGTCATGACCGTGAAGGTGGGCGACAAGGTGCTGACCAGCAAGTATTCCGGCACCGAGGTCAAGGTGGACGGCGAGAAGTACACCATCGTCCGCCAGAACGATATTCTTGCCATCGTTGAGTAATCGTCGCCCAACTAAAGTTAACACATCTCAAATATTTGGAGTCTAATGGTATGAAGTCAAGTAGGTGATGCAAGAAAATTTCAAGGGAAATA
>CAOKLO010000087.1 GCA_948469375.1 uncultured bacterium
GGGTCTACCTCCAGGCCCTTGCTGTTTCCGCCCAGCTTGTTGCCGCCGCCGCAGCTTGCCAGCAGACCTGTAGCCATGACCAGTGCCAGGGCGAGGGAGATGCTCCTGCGAAAGAACTTTTTCATATCGATTCTCCTTTTTATGATAGTTGTGGTTGGCACGCTTTACGTTTCTTGAAAAAGGGGCCTTATCCCTTCACGGCGCCGGCCATAATGCCGTTATCGAAGTACTTTTGGAAGAAGGGATACATGATCATCAGGGGAATGCTGGAAATAATGATGGTGGCGTACTTGAGCAGCTCGGCCAGCTGGGCCCGCTCGGCGGTGCTCTGGATATCGGAGACCATACCGGCCTCAGGCTGGCTCTGGATCAGGATGGAACGGAGGACCAGCTGCAAAGGCTGCTTAGCGGGGTCCTTCAGGTAGATCATGGCGTCAAAGTAGCTGTTCCACATGCCCACGAAGTTCCACATGGAGATGGTGGCGATGATGGGGGTGCAGACGGGGATCAGGATCTTGAAGAAGTAGGCCATTTCGGTGGCTCCGTCAATGTCCGCCGCCTCCTGGAGGTCCCGGGGGATGCCCTGGTAGTAGGTGCGGGCAATAATCATGTTCCACACGTTGAAGGCGCAGGGCAGCAGGATGGCCAAGGGGTTGTCCAGCAGGTTGAGGTCGTTGATCAGCAGGTAGGTGGGGATCAGGCCGCCGCCGAAGAACATGGTGATGACAAAGATCACATTGAAGAAGCCTCTGCCCCGGAAATCGGGCCGGGACATGGGGTAGGCGGCCAGCAGGGTGACGACCCCGCCCAGGATGGTGGCTTCAATGGAGTAGAGCAGGGCGTTCTTAAAGCCCACCCAGATCTGGGCGTTGCCCAGCACCCGCTCATAGGCCATCAGCGTCCACTTGCTGAAATCGAAGGTCACACCCTTGTTCTGGAGGGTGATGGGGTCGATAAAGGACGAAAGGATGATATAGATAATGGGAAAAATAATGGCAGCCAGAAACAGGCCAAGGATGGTATATGCCACGATCAGGAGGGCCCTGTCGCCGGCGGACTGCCGGGCAAAGGCGCTGCTTTTTTTATGCTTCACACATTCTCTCCCCTTTCTGTCAAATGCCCTTGCCGTCGTTCATTTTCTTGACAACGGCATTCATGGAGATCAGGAGGATCACGTTGATGACGGTATTGAACAGGCCCACGGCGGTGGAGAAGCTGTAGTCGCCGTTGATCAGGCCCTGCTTATACACATAGGTGGAGATGATCTCGGAGGAGGCCATATTCAGGTCGGTCTGGAGGGCGTAGGCCTTCTCAAAGCCGATGCTCATGATGTTGCCCACCGACATGATGAACTGGATGAGCACCGTGTCCTTGATGGCGGGCCACTCCACCGCCTTGATCTGCTGGATGATGTTGGCGCCGTCCAGGATGGCGGCCTCCTTCAGGTCCTTGCTGGCGTTGGAGAGGGCGGCTGTATAAATAATGGAGGCCCAGCCTGCGCCCTGCCAGATTCCGCTGGCAATATAGATGGTTCGGAATGCCTCCGGCATGGTCATAAAGTTATAGTTGGTACCCAAAAGCATGTTGATCATGCCCGTGGGGGACAGAAGAATCCGCACAATACCGCACAGCACGATGACAGAGATGAAGTTGGGCATATACAGCACCAGCTGGATCTTTTGCTTTCTGCTCTTGCTCAGAATGCGGTTGAGCAGGAAGGCCAGCAGAATGGGGGCCGGAAACCCCCACAGCAGGCCGAACACGCTCAGCTTCAGGGTATTGGCCAGGTAGCTTAGGAAATCCGGGGACGTCAGGAAGCGCTCAAAGTGATACATCCCCACAAATTCGCTGCCAAAGATGCCAGCGAAGGGGTTGTAGTCCATGAACGCGATGGCGATGCCGCCCATGGGGATGTAGCGGAAAACGATCGTCAGCACAAAGGCAGGCATGATAAAGAATGCGTACAGCTGCCAGTGCTGCCGGATGTACACCAGAGAGTTGTGCAGCTTGGTGTTTCCGCCCTTTGGGACAACAGCGCTTGTCTGGGGCTTGCTCATAGATCTTCCTCCTTCTGTTTTTTCCTCTCCCAAAAATGAGCAAATGCACCATTATAATTTGAATACATGTATTTGCACATTTCTTGGATTTGGTAAGTTTACATTAGCACGATACTTTACATATGTCAACTGTATTATTATATTTGCAGTGTAGAATTTTTGAAGCAAATATTGTGACAATTGATGTTGTCATTCGCACAACCTCAAACTTGACATTTGCACCTATTTGTGGTACGATGTGCAAAACAAAATTGAGGAACCTCTGATTGATTCGTGTTTCCCCCGTTTCCGGCGGGGGAAGCGCCTGAACATTCAGGGCTTAAAACAGTGAGAATCGATTCCATCAGAGGTTCCTTGAAAAGGCACAAAAGTGAGGAGGCATTCCGTGAAACGGGTCACCATTCAAGATATTGCGGACGCCCTGGGTGTTTCACGAAACACCGTGTCTAAGGCAATCAACAACTCTGACGGTCTGGCGGAGGCGACAAGGGAAAAAATTCTCCAGAAAGCGGTGGAAATGGGCTATAAGCAATTCTCCTATGTGGCCGCCCTCTCAGGAAACAGCAGGTTTGTTCCCTCCGGGGACTCTGAGCCCCCCGCCGCGGCCAGCGAAATTGCCGTGTTCACCGCAAACCTCTCCCTGCTGTCCAACCACTTCGCCATTCCCATGCTGGACCGGTTCAAGCAGGAGCTGTCTCAGCTGGGCTATTCGTTAAATATTTATAAGGTGGACCGGGAGAATCTGGCCCAGCACACCCTCCCGGCCACATTCGACCCGGAACGGGCCAGCGCCATCATGTGCATAGAGATGTTTGACCGGGCCTATGACGAGATGGTCTGCACGCTGGGACTGCCTGTGCTGTTCGTGGACGGCCCCCATAAGCGGTATGGCGATTCTCTCCCCGCCGACCAGCTGCTGATGGACAATACCACCGGGATTACCAAGCTGGTCCATGATTTATTGGGGAAGGGCATCCGGAAAATCGGCTTTATTGGCGATTATGAGCACTGCCAGTCCTTTTTTGAGCGCTATGTCGCCTTCCGTTCCGCTATGACCCTGGCCGGCGTCCCCGTGGACGAGGCGTTCTGTATCAAGCGGCATTCCACGGATATGGATGTCCCCCTCTCCGCCCTGCCGGAGCTGCCGGAGGTGTTTCTCTGCGCCAACGACTTTATCGCCGTGGACACCATGCAGGCGCTGCGCAAGCTGGGCAAATCGGTCCCAGGCGATATCCTTTTATGCGGGTTCGACGACGCCCCGGAATCCAGGATCATGACCCCGGCGCTGACCACCGTCCACATCCACACCCAGATCATGGCCTTTACCGCCCTCCATCTCTTGCTGTCCAGAATGAAAGAGCCCTATCTGGACTACCGGACCGTCTATACGGCTACTGAGCTGATCTGCCGGGATTCCACAAAGCTGACCGTGAAGGAGGAAGTGAAATGAAATTTCTTTCCTACGACAGTCCCTTTGGCCAGCTGATGATGAAGCTGTGCTACAGCTGCTGTCTGAATATCCTCTGGTTCCTCTGCTGCATCCCCATCGTTACCATTGGGGCGTCCACCACGGCGCTGTACTACACCTCCCTGAAAATCGTCCGGGGGGAGGACCACGCCTTGACCCGCATGTTCTTCCGCTCCTTCCGGGAAAATTTCCGCCAGTCCACCGTCCTGTGGCTGATCCTGCTGGCCGTTGGCGGGCTGCTGGCCAGCGACGGATACATCGTGTACCATCTCCGCGCCTCCTCCACCGGCGCCGCCGCCGTTCTGTGGACCTTGATCCTGGCCCTGGTGATCGCCGCAGCGGTGGCTTACACCATCGTTTTGCTGTTTGTCTTTCCCCTGGTGGCCAGCGTCTCCAACACCAACTGGGCCATGCTGAAAAATTCCTTTTTCATTGGGACCCACTATCTCTTCTGCACCATTCTGGTGTTCGCGGTACATTTTGCCATGTTCTTTCTGGTGGTCAGCGTATTTACCCCGCTGATCATCTTCGGCGAGGGCCTGTGCGCCCTGCTCAGCGCCTATCTGATGAACAACGTGCTGCGCGCCTGCGCCTATGATCCGGAGGAGGAGGGCGCCCCGGAGACTGGTGGGGACATATGAGTCTTACAACAGAGGAAACGGCCGCCCAGAGGGCGGCCTTTCAAAAAATGAGCCTGGCTGGCAAAACGGAGTATATCTTTACCTACTTTAAGCTTCCCATCCTGTTGGGGCTGATTGCACTGTATCTGGTATGCTCCGCGGCGTACCGGCAAATCACAAAAAAAGAAGTTATTTTGTACACGGCCCACATCAATATTTCTGTTGGGGATGAGCTGGAAGCCCGGCTGACCGGGGGATTTCTCTCCACCAGCGGGGCCGATCCCAAACGGGCTGAGATCGACCTGTCCCGGGGGCTCTATTTGTCGGACGACCCCGCTCCCGAGGACCACGAATATCAGTACGCATCCAGCCTGAAGCTCATGGCCGCCATCAATGCGGAGCAGATGGACGTCGTCCTGATGAACCAGGAGGGGTATGATATTTTTTCCCAGAGGGGCTATCTCCTTGACCTGTCCGGCCTGCTCACTTCGGACGGCGCCCTGTACCGCCGTCTGGAGCCTCACCTGGCCGTGAACACAGTGATCCTGGAGGACAACTCCATTGAATACACCCTCAACCAGGCGGAGCAGTACAGGGCGGTGACGGAGGAGGTCGTAAACGGGCTCGACCTCTCCCAGTTCCCCCTGTTTCAGGGTGCCGGCTTCTCGGAGCCTGTATATCTGGGCGTGGTGGGCAACAGCCCCCGGCTTCCCGCCGTTGTCCAGTATATTGCGTATTTGGCATCGTAATCTGCCCAAACGGGGAGCGGGACAGGCGGTGAGATCCGCTTGTCCCGCTCTGATCGGAGCAGCCCTTTTTATGACATTTTTTTCAACAGCCTTCTGTTTGCCGGATCATCATAGTCCTTATACGTTCCGTCATCGTCATACAGCAGATATTCAGCACCTGGATACCCCAGCAGTTCAAGGGCGTCTGTCTGAAGCTCCGCCACGCATTCGGCCGCCTTGGCAACTGGGATACATTTCCCGGAGCGAATAAACAGAGGCACTTCATTCAAGGCAATTTCCACGTAGTGGTGCCCCGGAGACAACGTCTCTTGATGGATGGAGCCGTCGGGCATGAACTTGACGAACCGCATTTCTTCTGGCAGATAGACATACCGTCCCTTCGCGTTCTGGGTATAGACGGGGGTGATCATGATCTCCCCGCCCAGCATCAGCTGGTCCTCCACCCGGGGAGCGAACGTGTCCCGTGGATACTCAAAGGCCAGCGGCTTGAAATACAGATCGTCCGAGAGGGCCGCTTTCATATATTCGCTGTAAAGATAGGGCAGCAAACGGTAGCGGACCCCCACAATATGGCGGAAATCCTCCACACCCTCAAATTGATAGCACTCCTGCTCCCTTGTGTCGATGGCGGAGTGATTCCGCATCAGCGGCGTGAACACACCGAAAGCCAGCCAGCGCAGCAGAAGGTCCCGGGTCGTGTGGTCGCCAAAGCCGCCCAGATCCGCTCCTGTGTACAAAAAGCCGCACATATTCAGAGCTGGCATCATTTGCAGATTCAGCAGGATATGGCTCCACCAGGACTTGTTGTCTCCGGTCCAGATCCCACCGCAGCGGTGCATTCCAATGTAGGAGGAGCGGGAAAACAGCAGAAACCGCTTGTCTGGAGCAATCCGCTCAAAGCCCTCGTCCGCCGCCCGGGTCATATTATAGCCAAACAGATTATGTACCTTATCATGGCGGACCATGCGGCCGTCTACCTGATGATAGAAAGCCTTGTAATAATCCTGATGATTCTGAAGCCCTGTCAACGCCTCTCGGACCTGAAACATGGATACCGCGCCCGTCTCATCCTCCATATATTCCCGCATCAGCCGGGATGCCGCCTCCAGCCCCTCCGGCGTATAAAAGATTGCGGGCTCGTTCATATCGTTCCAGAAGCCCTCGATACCCTGTTCAATGAGGGAACGGTAGCAACTGCCGAACCAGCGCCTGGCCTCCGGATTCAAGACGTCCGGAAAGTGAGTATCTCCCGGCCATACCGCCGCCACAAAATCACTGCCGTCCGCCCTTTTGCAGAAATATCCGTTTTTGACCCCCTCCTCATAGACCGGATAACCTTTCTCTACCTTGACTCCCGCGTCGATAATGGGGATCAGTCTGATGTTTCGCTCCTTCATTTCCTTGACAAACGCGGGAAAATCCACAAATTCCTCTCCGTTTATGGTGAAATCCTTAAAATCCTGCATATAGTCGATATCCATGTAGAGCATATCAATGGGAATGTGATTTGCGCGGTATCCGTCCGCGACCCGCCGGAAATCCTCCTTTGTCCGGTAGCCCCACCGGCTTTGGCCGAATCCAAAGGCGAATTTAGGCGGGATATAGCTCCTCCCGATGATCTTCCGGAACTGCTTCACCACCTCATAGGGCGTTTCCCCTTCTATCATATAGAAGTACAGATCTGCCTCCTGGCAGCTGATCTCCAAAATATCGGAACATGTATAGCCGATATCAAAGGCGGCCTTGGCGGGATAATCCACAAACAGGCCAAAATTTTGTTCTCCCGCTATCACGATGAAGTTGTGGGCGCCGTACAGGGACTGTGTGCTCTCCATATGGTGCGGGTCGTCCGAGGCATGGCTGATGTAGCAATACCCCCGCTTGTTGATCCCCCTGACTGCCTCGCCCAGCCCATAGACGCTATCATCCTTGGCCAGCTCATACCGCCAGCGAAAGCCGTTTTGAAGGCTGACCGTTCCGAGGGGAGGGGCTTCTTCCGTCTCTTTTATATGTTCGGCCACGGCCTCCGTCTCAAAGGGATGCCCGTACTTGAATTTCCAAATCATAGCCATGCGCTCCTTTCGTCTGCCGCAAATGGATTACAGCTTCTCTTGCGAGTACTGTGCGTTTACTATAACAGAGCCGCAGAGCTTTGACAACACGAGAAGAAAATTTTAATGCCGTATGAGGTCACAAAATGAAATCCTACTTATTTGTCTCAAAAATCAGAATACAAACCGCGCTGGCCTACCGGTTCAACGTGATCTCCACCATTCTGATCCAGTGCCTAATCATGTACGCCATGTCCTGCTTCTGGGCCGCCGCCTATAGTGGCGCCGAGACGGTGTCCGGCGCGAGCCAGCGGGACATGATCACCTACACCACCATCTCTGTCATTATGGGAAACCTGCTGACCATGGGCGTCCAGAACCGGATCGCTCGAAGCGTCCGGACGGGCAGCGTGGCCCTGGACCTGCTCAAGCCGGTCAATATCTACGGAATCTATCTGGCGGAGGACCTGGGTGACTGCGCCGCCGCCTTCTTCCAGAAGGCCGTCCCCCTGCTTCTGGTGGGGACGGTCCTGTTCGGGTTCCCCATGCCCGCGTCAGCCGTTCACCTCCTGCTGTTTCTGTTCAGCTTTGCCATCGGCTACCTCATCAACTGGATTCTGGCGGCCCTGCTGGGGCTGTGCGCCTTTAAGACGCTGACCCTTGGCCCGTTGGTCAACGCCAAGGGCTTCATCATGAAGCTGCTCTCCGGCAGTATTTTTCCCCTGTGGTTTTTCCCCGCCGGGTTTCGCCGGGTACTGGAGGCGCTGCCCTTCATGAACATCTACCAGCTCCCCCTGGGCATCTACATCGGGCAGTACGCGATGGATGAGATCATGCTCCGCACAGCGCTCCAGCTGTTCTGGTGCGCGGCGCTGTGGGTCCTGTTTGACGTACTGCAAAAGAAAATGGCGGCAGCCATACTGATTCAAGGAGGCTGAGCGCATGAAAACGATAAGATATTACATCTCCGTGGCCGCTATATCCATCCGGCAGTCCATCCAATCCCGGCTGGAGTACCCCTTTATGCTCATCGGCCATGTGCTGGCCAACTGCATCCAGTGGGTGATAGGCTTTGCCACGATCAAGTTCGTGGTGGACCAGTTTGGCAGCATCGGCGGCTGGGGCTACGAAAGTCTGGCGTTTTTGTACGGCATGTCGGTGCTGAGCCATGGCCTGGCGGTGGTGTTCTTCATCCAGACCTGGGGCATGGGCTACTGGATGATTGATGGGGAGTTTGACCGGTTTCTGCTGCGGCCTATGAACCTGATTTTCCAGTTTCTGTTCGATGACTTCAATCTCATCGGCTTCACGGACATCATCCCCGGCCTGATGGTATTCGTCTACGGGTGTGTCAAGGTACACCTGACCCCGAGCTGCGGCAATATTCTGCTGATCCTCTGCACCCTGGCGGGCGGAACGCTGATCCGGGGGGCGGTGTGGATGTTCTGCGGCTCCATGTCCTTCTGGACCAGGAGTCCCGCCAATTTCACCGACATGGTGGGGGAACTGTTCGAGCGGGTGTCCATATACCCCCTTACCATCTACCCCCGGTGGGTTCAGGCCCTGTTTACCTTCCTCCTGCCTCTGGCGTGGATCACCTTTTGGCCCGTCAAGGATATTTTGGAACCGGAACCCGGCATCCTTCCTGTGCCTATGGCAGCCGTCACCCTGGCGGTGGGGCTGCTCCTGTTCGCGGGGAGCTGCGTGGTATTCCGGGCCGGGATGGGGAGGTACGAGAGTGCCGGGAGCTAGGAAAGCGATCGCAGCACGAAAGAGGTGTATCTGTTTTATGGACTTTACAGAGATATTTCAGCTTTATCACAAGGATCCGCCATACAGCTGGGAATACAAAGACACCAGCCGGGGGGAGGAGGATTTCCGCCGCACGGTCTTCGCGGAGTGGGCGGATCAGAGGCTGGTCATTAAAATTGCCTGTAATGATTTTACTTCCCCGCGCCGCGTACAGATCTGGCAGAAAACGGCGGCGGCTTACAGCGCTATGGGGTATTACTGTCCCCAGATCATCGCCGGTAAAAATGGGAATCTGGCGGAGACCGTGGAATATGAGGGCAGAGCCTGCGTTGTGTACGCGGAAGAGCGGTCCCGATTTCAGACGGCAGACCAGCTTGGAGAAAGGGTGATCCTGCAAAACGGACGGTATATTTACCATGACGACGCCCTCCGGTTCCTCTGCGAGGTTGGTTCGGCGGGACTGGATTTCGGGGATTTTCCCTCTGGTCTGTGTATTTTGGAGCGGTTCTGCCCCTCTGACCCCTGTGACGAAATCATGGAGTGCGCCCTGGAGTTCAAGGGGGTCATAGAGGAACAGCTCCCCCAATATACACAACGGTTTCAGGGAATATGGTCCCGCTTTCTCGCGAATCGCAGTTCTTTGGAGCGGCTGTACAGCCAACTCCCAGTCTCTGTCTTTCAGGCCGATCTGAACCCGGGCAATATTCTGCTGGACGCTGATATGCGCTTTGCCGGCGTGCTGGATTTCAACCTTTCCGGCAGGGATACCGCGCTGAATGTTTTGTTCCGGGAGCTGTGGATCAATTTTGACGAGGATATTCCCGACAAGAGGGAAAACAACATGTATTATGTGGAGAAGAACAACGAAAAGGCGCTCCAGTCCTTCCTTGAGAACCTTCTTCTGATAAAAGACAGCTATCACTTTACCCAGGCGGAAAAGAAAGCCGCGCCGCTGCTCTACCGGTATCTGCGGCCCTTCTGGTGGCGTCCCCTTCATGCGCTGAAACGGGATCAGAACGATCCGGCGAAGGTGGGAAAGATCCTGGACTGGATCGAGAATGAGCAGACGCGCGGCATTGATTTTGAGGGGATAATGGAGGCCCGGCCATGAACATCATTGAAGTGAGCCATCTGGTAAAGGAATACAAAAAAATCAAAAAGGAGCGCGGCCTGCGGGGGGCGGTAAAAAACCTCTTTGTACAGAACACAGAAACTGTACGGGCGGTGGATGACATCTCTTTTTCCATTGAAAAAGGGGACATTGTAGGCTACATAGGCCCCAACGGCGCAGGAAAAAGCACTACCGTGAAGATGCTCTCCGGCATCATGCGGCCCACCAGTGGCGAGATCCTGATTGATGGTATATCTCCCCAGGAGGACCGCAAACGGGTGGTGCGGAACCTGGGGGTGGTGTTTGGACAACGCAGCCAGTTGAACTGGGACCTGCGGCTGGGCGAGACCTTTGAGCTGCTGAAACGAATTTATCAAATCGAAGATAAAACCTATACTGAAAACCTGGGAACGCTCAACGAGATTTTTCAAATCGACCGCTTTATTGACACTCCGGTGCGCCAACTCTCCCTTGGGCAGCGAATGCGGGGTGACCTGGTGGCAGCCATGCTTCACTCGCCAGAGGTCTTGTTTTTGGACGAGCCCACCATCGGTTTGGATGTGGAGGCGAAATATTCCGTCCGGAAGTTCATCAAGGAAATCAACCAGCGCGGCAAAACCACTATTATCCTGACTACACACGATTTAGGTGATATCCAAGAGCTGTGCCAGCGGGTCATTATCATTAACGAGGGAGCGATTATTGAAGACGGTTCACTGGATGATTTGATTGACAAGATCGCCCCTTACCGCCATCTTATCATCGATTTCTATCACCCTGTCACCATCCCGCACCCTCATGCGGAGCTTGTCTCTGTCCGTGAGGCCCGTTCTGTTTACCGCTTCCGCAAGGATGAGATCACGGCCGCCCGATTGATCGAGGATATTTCCCATACAGCACCTATTAAAGAAGTAGGCTTGGAGGAGGCGAAGATCGACGATATCATTCGGACGGTGTATCAACAGGGAAGCACATGCAAAGCTTGATTGGCACTTTCCATTTTCCTTTCCCCCTTCCTTCCTATATTTTCTCTACAATATGATGAGGCCTGTCTGGCAACAACCAGACAGGCCTCTTTTTTGACAGGATGAAGGGAAAGAACTTCGTGTTGAAATTCTTTCCCCCATCTTTATATCTTACGCCGCCTTTTGAAATCGGATGCTGTTCGCTCTCACCTGGAGCTCCTGAGCAAGGAATTTCAGAGTATTGAACTCATCGTCCAGCCCATCCAGCTCCCGCTGGAGTACCTGCTCATAATGTTTTTTCTTCTCCTCCAGGCCCTGGACCTTCAGCACCCAGCGGTCCATGACCGCTGGGCTCTGGCTCCCGGATTGAATGAGGTAGTCACAGCGCTCCTGGTATGTGGCAATTTCTTTTTTTTACTGCCGCATAGAATTCCTCGGTCATTTTGCCCCGCTGCTTTTCATCGTCAATGATATAGAAGCTGTTCACCATCAGCGGGGTGTTGTTGCGGTTTAAGTTACCCAGTAGCGTAATGAAGTCCTCAAAGACATCTACCTTCTCCATATAGGTTTTGGGAACGAAATACATATGTCCAGCAATGCTCAGTTTGGTGGCATCCAAGCTGAGGAGAAAATTGGTGCAGATGGTCTCGATCTGTTTTCGGTTGGCGCACCGCTGGTAGAGCTCAAACAACTCCTCTGCCCGGCGGCAGCAGTCCCGCACATCCACCACATCATCCATCATCAGGTTATCACAGCGAAATACATGGTCCCGCTTATCAAAGCTGATGTTAGCCAGTTTCTCATACTGGTTGGTATTCTGGTTCAGTGTCTCCTTTACCAGCTCCCGGGAAAGCATATCCGCCGTGTGCTTGTTATCCCGACAGTAAGCCAGGTAAATGTGGGTTTCACCCCCGGAGGTAATAGGATACCGTTCTCGAATGTCCCCGGTAGCGGAGCGGAAGGCATCCGCCACCGACAGCCGCTTGCCGCCGGTGTAGGGAATATCCATCTCCTCACAGAGTTGGGACAGGGCCTCCTTCTCCACCAAAAGATTGCTCAGGGAGAAATAGAGGAACTTGCCCAGCATATGTTCCTTATCGCCAGCAGATGTACCGATGAAATCCTTCATATCAAATACGTTATCCATAGTGACCTCCTATGTATGAATGGAATAATAACCTTTGGATAAATCTCCACCAGTGTGATAAATCAGCCCGCCGGCGGTTCCGGGTATTCCGTTGCGAAATTCCCGAAAGAAGAACGAGTAAGCCTCAAAATCGCTGTAAAAGCAAATTTTAGCGGCTCCCCACCACTTGAAATTGTCGCGCAGGAAACGCACCAATTTGCGGCGGATAATTTTATGTTCCACACACTTCCGGAGCTGTTCTGGACACTCAAATACAAATTTGGGACTGTTCTTTGGCTCTATGGATAAGGTGCTCCATATACGGTAACGACTATTGGTGTCCAGTGCAAAAGTCATTAGCGTATCATAGGGCAGCACTATGCTCTGTTTCCAGCCTACAAACTTATAGCCGTGATTGTTTAGCCAAGTAAAGTATATGGCGACGGTATTGTTGGCTTTATTTTTTTGAAATTCGGCAAAGGAGAACATGTCACTCGCAACAACATGACCGTCCCTCTCCAGTGCAATTAGATCGCCTCGTGATGCAAAAAAGCTCCATGGTGATTTGCGTTCTCTGCTTATCGTTTTAAGGCTGATGCCCTTTTCGGTAGCAGTGAGCTTGACCAATGTTCTGTTGTTCAAAATTTTTACTCCCTTCTATTACATAGCAGCCACCCGGCTGAGGAGGTAGTCGTCCACCCCCTTGTAGGCCGGGTCCCATGTGTATTTGGTGTACTTCCACCGCT
>CAOKLO010000088.1 GCA_948469375.1 uncultured bacterium
GTCTTTATTATACCACTTCTCCAGGATTTTGGATAGGTTTTTTGACACGCAGAATGCCCGGAGCAGTTCCAAAGGGACTGCTCCGGGCATTTTCCGCGCCCTACCGGGCGGAGGGCACCACCGGCGTCCAGTGGTGCTGTCCGAAGAGGCCGGTGAAGCGGCAGACGGCCCGGGTGGCGCCGTCCAGGGGCACGTCGCTGATGGTCAGCCCCTCCTCGTAGACGGTGATGGGCTCGCCCATGCGGCAGCTGTCCTGATATGCGCCGTCGTAGGAGTAGTAGTCGCAGAGAAGCTCCAGGGTGTCGCCGGGCTGTCCGTTGAGGGCTAACCAGGAACGGCCGCTGTCCCCCCAGGAGTCCGCCCTCTCCGCCGTCGTAGAAGAGGTTCAGGTCCTGCCTTGGCCGGTCCGGTCACGTTTTTCTCCAGGCCTCTGGGGCGTTTGGGTTCCATATGCGTCATCTCTCCCTGTCATGTCGCCGGCGGGAGCGCGTGCGCCCCCGCATTGTCCGGCAAAGTATACCAAGGGACGGGGCGGATGTCAATAAAAAGGTGGCGGTATCGGGGAAATCGTGGTATGATACCACCGGAGGAATGAAGCTATGTCAATTTTTATCACAGGCGACACCCACGCCGGTTTCCGGCGCTTCCGAAAAAAGACCTTCCCCCAACAGGCGGGGCTGACCAAGGACGACTATGTCATCATCTGCGGCGACTTCGGCGGCGTCTGGGACGGCACGCCCAGGGAGCGAAACTGGCTGGACTGGCTGGAGGCGAAGCCCTTCACCACCCTCTTCGTCTCCGGAAACCACGAGAACTACGATCTGCTCTCGGCTCTCCCGGTGGAGACCTGGAACGGCGGCAAGGTCCAGCGGGTGCGGCCCTCGGTGGTCCACCTGATGCGGGGACAGGTCTACGAGATCGGCGGCAGGCGGTTCTTCACCATGGGCGGGGCCTCCAGCCACGACATCGGGGACGGCATCCTGGACCCGGCGGACCCCCAGCTCAAGCAGAAGTGCCGCCGGCTGGATGAGCGGGGCGCGCTGTACCGCATCGAGCACCTCTCCTGGTGGAAGGAGGAGCTCCCCGGAGAGGCGGAATACCGGGAGGCCCGGGAAAATCTGGAAAAATGGGGCTGGGCGGTGGACTTTATCATCACCCACTGCTGTCCCACGTCCGTGCAGGAGACGCTGGGGGTGGAGAGCTGCCGCCCCGACGCGCTGACGGACTTCCTGGAGGAGGCGGCCCGAAACTGCCGCTTCCGGCACTGGTTCTTCGGCCACTACCACGGCGACCGGCGCGTGGGGGAAAAATTTACCCTGCTCTATCAGAAAATCGCGGAGCTCAAGGAGGGCGGGGCGCAAATTTCCCTCCCCGGCGGTTGATTTTTTCCCGTTCAAGGGGTATAATTTCCCAGGAAACTACTGCAAAGGAGAAGCCTCTACATATGGAACCCATGGAACAACTGGAAGCGAAGCTGCAAGCGCTCCTCGCGGCCGTCAAGCCAGGGGACCGGGAGCGGGTACAGAGCGCCCTCGTCCACTGGGACGCGGTGGCCAAGCCCCTCCACGGCCTGGGGGAGCTGGAGCGGGCCGTCGCCCGGATGGCGGGGGTGGCTCCCCTGCGCCGGGAGTATAAAAAGTGCGTTGCCGCCTTCTGCGCGGACAACGGCGTGGTGGCCGAGGGCGTCACCCAGACCGACAGCTCCGTCACCGCCGTGGTGGCGGGGAACATGCGCGCCGGACAGGCGAGCGTCTGCTGTATGGGCCGGGTCACCGGCGCGGACGTGGTCCCCGTGGACGCGGGGATGCTCACGGAGGTGGAGGGCCTGCGCTCCATCAAGGCCGCCCGGGGCACGGAGAACCTCGCCCGCACCCCCGCCATGACCCGGCAGCAGTGCCTGAGCGTGCTCCTGGCTGGGGCGGACCTGGCCGGGGAGCTGGCACAGCAGGGCTATACCCTCCTCGCCGCCGGGGAGATGGGCATCGGCAACACCACAACCTCCAGCGCCGTGGCGGCGGCACTGCTGGGCCGTCCGGCGGCGGAGATGACCGGCAAGGGCGCGGGCCTCTCCAACGCGGGCCTGCAAAAGAAGATCGCCGTCATCGACCGGGCCATCGCCCTCCACCGCCCGGACCCTGACGACCCCGTGGACGTCCTCAGCAAGGTGGGCGGGTACGACATCGCCGCCATGACCGGATTCTACCTGGGCTGTGCGAAAAGCCGGGTCCCCGCTATCATGGACGGGTTCATCTCCACGGTGGCGGCTCTGGCGGCGGTGCGGCTGTGCCCGGCGGCGGCGGACGCCCTCACCGCCTCCCACCTCTCCGCCGAGCCGGGGGCGGGGTATGTCATGGACGCCCTGGGCCTCACGCCCCTGCTGAAGCTGGGCATGGCCCTGGGGGAGGGCACCGGCGCGGTGTCCGCTATGCCCCTCATCGACATGGCCCTGCGGGTGTACTTCGATATGCCCTCCTTCGACGCCACCGGCATCGAAGCCTACAAGCCCCTGTGAGCGGGGAGCTCATCCTCGTCACCGGCGGCAGCGGGAGCGGCAAGTCCGCCTTTGCCGAGCGGACCCTTCTCTCACGGGCCCGGGGGAGGGCAGTGTACCTCGCCACTATGTCCGGCGCTGACGCCGAGAGTCTACGCCGCATCCGCCGCCACCGGGATATGCGGCGGGCTCACGGCGACGCGGCGGGGCTCCACTTTACCACCCTGGAGCGCCCGGTGGACCTCGGCGGCGCGGACATCCGCCCTGGGGACGCGGTGCTTCTGGAGGACCTGGGGAACCTCCTGGCCAACGAAATTTGGTCTCCCGGGGGCGCGGGGGAGGGGGCCCGGGAGCGCATCCTCTCCGGCGTGGACCGGGTCCTGGACCGGGCGGAGACGCTGGTGGCGGTCAGCGTGGAGGTCTTCTCTGACGGCTGCCGCTATGACCCGGAGACTTTGCGCTATATCCGCACCCTTGGGGAGCTCCACCAGGACTTGGCCCGGCGGGCCGTGGCCGTGGCGGAGGTGGTCTGCGGCATCCCCGTCTGGAGAAAGGGGCCGCCGGGCCCCGCAGCAACAGAACGCGCGGTCTGAAGGCCGCAGAAGGAGGAAGTTATGGGATACACTGTGGAACACCTGGAGACCTCCCGGGCGGAGGGCTTCCAGCCCCTGCCGGTCCTGCGGGCCGTGCTGGGTGAGCTGCTGGGATTCGCGGAGGCGCCTGCGGCCCTCCTGGACTGCGGGTGCGGCACCGGGTTCTTTACCCGGCAGTACGCCCGCCTGCCGGGGATCTCGGCCACCGGGCTGGATATGGACGAGACGCTCCTCGCCGCCGCCCGGGACATCGCGGCGGCGGAGGGGCTGGACATCCCCTTCGTCCAGGGGGACATCACCTGCCTGCCCTTCCCGGACGGGTCCTTTGACGCGGCGGCGAGCGACATCCTGCTGGAGATCTTCCCGGACAAGACCGTGCCCATCGGGGAGCTCTGCCGGGTCTGCCGCCCCGGCGGGCGGGTGCTGTGCATGGAGCCCAACTACCGCAGCGCCGTGTACCACGACCCCCGGCTCACGAGCGAGGACAACCGGCTCTGGATCGACTGGATGCAGGCGGGGCGCGCCTTCGGCGCGGGGGTGGAGCTGCCGGAGGCCATGGCCCGGTGCGGCCTGGAGGAGATACGGCTTGTCCCGTGGCTCTGGGGCGGCCTGCGGGAGGACCCGGGGACGGAGGACCCCGCCGCCTACCTCGCCGCCCGGGAGGCGGAGCTGGAGCAGGGCATCGCCCTGGGCCTCCTCTCCGAGGAAGAGGCGGAGACGTACCGCGCCCTCTTCCGCCGCACCGCCGGGGCGCGGAGGACCGGTCCCGCAAGCGTCCTCCGCGGGATCAACGTGTATCTGGTCTGCGGGCGCAAGCCCGCAGAGAAAGGAGACTGCAATGCTGATCGAATTTGAAAAGATGGGGGAGACCGTCCTCCCCAGGTTCCAGGGCGGGGAGGGGGACTTCCGGGCCAGGATGCACGCCGACGGCCTGGGAAAGATCCTCCAGGGCGTCCTTGAGCCCGGGTGCTCCATCGGACTCCACACCCACGAGTCCAGCAGCGAGATCATCTACATCCTCTCCGGCACGGGGCGGGTGCTCTGCGACGGCGTGTACGAGCCCCTCGCCGCCGGGAGCTGCCACTACTGCCCCAAGGGCCACGCCCACAGCCTTATCAACGACAGCCAGGGCGCTTTGACGTTTTTCGCCGTGGTGCCCAACCAGTAACGCAGTGAAAAGGAGGAACTTCCATGAACGACTGCCTGTTCTGCAAGATCATCGCCGGGGACATCCCCAGCAAGAAGGTCTACGAGGACGACCTCTGCTACGCCTTCTACGACATCGACCCCCAGGCCCCCACCCACTTCCTGGTGGTGCCCAAGGAGCACATCCAGTCCGTCTCCGCCGTCACAGAGGAGAGCGCCCCCGTGGTGGGCCACATCTTCGCCGTCATCGCGAAGCTTTCCCAGGAATTGGGGTTCGCCGGGGCGGGCTACCGGGTGGTCTCCAACATCGGCGAGGCCGGACAGCAGTCCGTGCCCCACCTGCACTTCCACGTCTTGGCCGGACGGGACATGACGTGGCCTCCGGGCTGAGGCGCGCGCCATGGGTGAACGAGACAAGCTGCACACCGGGGACCTGTACCTGCCCAACGACCCGGATGTGATCGAGGAACAGCTGGGGTACATGGAGCTGCTCTATGACTACAACCAGACCCGCCCCCGGGAGCAGGAGCGGCGGCAGGCCCTGCTCCGGCGGATGCTTGCGGAGGTGGGGGAGGAGTGCTGGATCGAGCCGCCCTTCCACGCCAACTGGGGCGGGCGCCATGTCCACTTCGGCAAGGGGGTCTACGCCAACTACGGCCTGACCCTGGTGGACGACACCCATATTTACGTGGGGGACTACACCATGTTCGGCCCCCATGTGACCGTGGCCACGGCGGGACACCCCATCCTGCCGGAACTGCGGGAGAAACAGTACCAGTACAACATGCCCGTGCGCATCGGGCGCAACTGCTGGATCGGCGCGGGGGCCATCATCCTCCCCGGCGTCACCATCGGAGACGACACGGTGGTGGGCGCGGGGAGCGTGGTCCCACGGGACCTGCCGGAGGGCGTGGTGGCGGTGGGGAACCCCTGCCGGGTCCTGCGCCCGGTGGGGGAGCGGGACCGGCAGTTCTACTTCCGGGACCGGCCTGTCCGGCTGTGAGAAATTTTCGCAGGAGCCTTCTGCCAATCTCTTGCAATTTCCCGGGGAATATGGTATGCTGTTGCTACCAAAATGGTCCTGCGGTCCGGTACCGCTTTCTGTGAGAAAGGAGCAGTACGATGAGAAAGATGGAAAAGAAACTCCTCCCTGTGCTGGCGGGCCTGCTGTTCATCGTCCACACCTACTGGATGTTCTGGTACCACTTGAGCATGTTGGTGTTTGCCTTTTTCATGATCCCCATCTATCTCTTTCTGGCAGTGATGCTCTTCCGGCGGCACAGGGGCGGGCTGCTGGCGATGGCTCTGGGGCTGATGATGCTGGCGCGTGTGTGGTCCTTCAACACCCTGCGGGAGATGGAGTCCCTGCCGCAGGCGTGGACTGTGCTCTCCGCGGCCTACCTGGCGGGGACGGCGCTGCTGCTGGTCTTCGTTTTGACCAACAGCGTCTATCTCCTCCGGCGGTTCCGGTATGCCGTGAACCGGCTGTGGTTCCTGCCCAGCGTGGTCATGCTGGCGGCTTTTGTGTGGTGCAGTGTCTCTACGCAGGCGTACCTGGAGCAGGATTATTTCTCCCTGCGGACGTGGATCCTGTCGGCAAGCAATCTCTTCTGCTGCCCCATGACCGACGCGCTGGCAGTCCTGATGGTGGGCCGGTGGGTGGCCGTCTCCGCAGAGGACGACCTGCAGCCCTACCTGTCTATGCGAGGGAATATCATCTCCGAGGAGGAGTTCCAGGCGAAAAAACGGGAGCTGGGGCTGCAGAGGCTCCGCAGTTAGAGACTGGGCGTTTTAAGAGAATAATGTGGGGGAGGCGTACGGAAAGTGCGCCTCCCTTTTTGCGCGGAGAGGTAAGCGTCAAATTCTCCCCACACCCTGCCAGAGCTCAGAGGAAATGAGAAAATACAATAGAGTCTGGTGTAGTGGCGTGTACTATCAGATAGTGTACGCCACCAGCTCCCGTTCTATGACAAGGCCCAGGCCCTGCGTCAGATGAAAAAACAGTCCAAAGGCCCGGACGCGGTCTACCCGCTGTCCCGGAAAATGTGCTGCGGGATCTGCGGCTTCACCATCTACCGGAGACCTGCCGATGCTGGGGGTGCTGACCTTCCGCCGGTGTTACTTCCGCGTTACTAGCAAAAGATTTTTTCTGAGAAACAGAAATCCCCTAGAACCGTTGTGGCTCTAGGGGATTTCGTGTCTCTCGTTGACAAAAGAGATGCAGCACATAACCGTTGCAGCAAAACAGCTTACAGAGTTAATGGCTCTTCCTTCTATGTATTTTTCGTAAAGCGGGTGATGCAATTTAAACCTTGGTATGTCACAGGCCAATGTTATACCAAATGGACTATTGGGGCGCGAAGTGGGATTTTCAATTATAGTGAAACCAGTTGAGAACAAGTTCATGTTGGGCTCCGCCCAAACCTGCTGGGGCTTTGCCCCAGACCCCACCGCCCTTTGAAAAGGGCGGCCCTAAACTTTACCTCTTTTGAACTATGCCCACTATATACTGAACACTCACACCTACGCTATTGCGGTACAAAATTAGAAAGAGTAAGACGGAGCACCGAGCCAAGCGCCCAGTGTTCCATCGAAATCCAGATGTAAATCACCGATTACCGCTTCCGCCCCGAATACAGGCCGTTGGTATAGCCTGTGATTAGAATATTGACGGCTTTTTTCTGACTATATGCTTTTTTCATAGCGTCGACCATCTTCTTTCCTTTCAGCGGGATTTTAATCTGGCAGGTGGCACCATTGTGATCAAAGGAGCCAAAGGCCATTCCAGATTCCACGCTGCTCAGTAACACAGAGACCGAGGTACCGCTGTTGAGTGTCGCTTTTTTCTCTGGTTCGGTTTCCTGATTCTGGACCAAAGCTTTTTCCTGAGGCTCTGAAATGGTATTCAGTAGCTCACTTAAAGTTTTGCCGGTTTGAAACAAAGACGCAATATAATGCCCATCTTCTTGGCTCTTTATTATGATGCAGGGAAGGTGCTCTTTGCGTGAGAGTACCTGAGCAATCTCTCTAAGCCCTCCGCAACGTTCAATGCTGTCGTTGTCAAAGCGGTAAATATCCTTTTCGATGGAGATTCCGGCAGGGATTCCTTCGATTTTTCCGTTAATCCACCCCGAACATCTTCCTCCATCTCCCTGTGTAATATGTAGACCTCTGGGATCCGGAATGAATTTGGAGAACTGTTTTCCCACTGCCTTCCGACCAGTCCACGATTTGACTTCTTTTCTTGGTGACGGTTCTGACTGTTTTATCTGCTCCGCTGGGTCATGCTTCTTGAGTTGGGGCGAGACTTCGCTGGCAGAAATATCACGCACATACTGGTCGATAGCACGGAAACCCTCGTAGGAGAAACCGGCAAATGTCTCCAGATTATGGGTCCGCTGGTTTTCGCCCAGGGTATTTCCCCTTCCACGGGTGAACTTGACTTCCTTCCCGTTCCATTCACTGGGAGTAGACAAACGAATATACCCGCGGTCTGCCTCAATACGATTAAAGATCCCGCCCAGGATCAGGGGCGTCCTTCCGGCTCCTTCCACATATTCAGTAGGAATCCTCCCAGCGTAGCGCATATCTAGGAGCTGTTCCATGCCAGAGCCCCTTACAATAACATCCCGCAGCCTATCTACATAATTCCGGCCAAGATTCTCGCACTTTTTCCAGCAGAACGCAATCCGGGCTGTGTCGACCGAGTTGCCCGCCAGCACATACAGCGTGGAGCATACCGCATAATAATAGAACGGGCGCGGGTCATTTCCGCCATAGTCACACAACTCAATCCAGCGGTCACTGTAGCTGATGGCCTTTTCCAGGGAGCGCGCGGACCCTGGCATTTTTGCCAGATAAAACCACTTATCAAAGCAGCTGATGCGCGTGGATCGCTGCCGGTAGTCAGAGGGATCGCACTGTCCGCCCAGAATTTCCTCCAGCTGTCCCAGAACTGAGAGGAGCTCGCTGTCCTTCAGGGTGATATATTTGCCCGGATTTTCCTTGACCTGTGCATAGTGCTTGGAAAGGCGAGCCCAGATTAGCCCTCTGCGCGCGTTTAGTATCTCTGAATCCACTCCAGTGCGCCCTTTGAGCTTTGACAGGCGGTTCTCGTAGTATTGGATGTCGCCGCCGCTGTCTGGGTTCAATGCCTTGTGATAGTTGTCCTCCAGGTTCTGGAAAATACCCCGGCTCCTTTCGCTCATCTCCCTAGTGTAGGACCAGTCCAGCAGACGTTCGATCTCAGTTTTGTATCCCATCTGCTGCTCGGATAGCTGTGCTGGGTTCTGGATATGTTTCCAGTGATATACTTTGATCAAATATTGTAGGTACAGATCGATCAGTGACGAGATCGCGTACTCTTCGGAGCCGTAGCTTGCTGCCTTTTCAAAGATGATGCAAATCTCATCAATCTCCTTCTCGTATGCCTCATATCCCTGCTGTGGGGAAAAACTGTCCGGCGCCCCCTGGAACCGAAGGTTTTCGGCGTCCAACTGCTTGCGGAAAAGCGCACTTCTGGACTCTCCCAGCATATGGTAGATCCGCGAGTCCGGATAACCTTGGGAGGATGCCTCCATCAATTCCACAGCTCTTTCACAGTAGATTCTAGCATCGCTAGGATTGTCCAGTCCGATGTCTCGGTTGTGGCAGAGGCGGCCCAGATGTCCGTAAAAATGAGCAGTCATGCGATAAAGGTAGTCCGCATCCTCAGGCAGGGCGTGCTCCGTGAGTGCGTCGAACTTTTCTGCCAGATACAACAGGATCTCCTTTCGCCCGCTGGGGGAGGCAACGGCCAAGATTAGAAGGGAGAACTTATTCTCCGCATCTTCCTTGTTGATGAACAGGAACTCCAAAATGTCCTGATATATATCGGCTGGCTTGGTCTGATAGGCGTCAAAGACTGCGTCGATGAGTAGCTTTGACAGGTCGGTAAGGCTGTTTCTTATGGTACTGCCATAAAGGCGTTGGCAGCATTGCTCCAGTAGTTCCCTGCTGATAAGATAATGCTTCGGGTTATAGGTGTCGATGTCGCCGCCCAGCCCGTTCTGGATGGGGAGAAGCACTGCGTCAGCATGGGGATAATTCCTGAGATAGGAGGAGCCGAGAGGAATCTGGAGATAACGATTCACAAAGTTCTGGGGCAGACCGATGTTTCCATAGTAATGGCACAGGGCCAACATGGCCAGAATCTTGACCTCCCGCTTTTCCTTTACCTGTTCCATCATCCGTTCTACGTAGCCGGTCACGCCGTTGAAGTGCTCTTGCTGGTAGTAAAGGCCGATCATAAAGGGGCAACGCATTCCGGTAGGCTTGACAAATTTATCGTAGTCCAAATCCTTTTCGTTCAGCTGGGCAGGGGAAAGGGTGCTGTGCTCCTTGAACCGGGTGCGCAGGACGGTCTCTCCCTCCCGCGAGATGAAGCTGAACGAGATACAGCCCCTCTTTTCCACATTGCCGTTGCTTTTCTCGTTTTCGCGGGCGGAAAGGACCAGCGCACAGGCGCGGTCCAAGGTACGGATGTCCTCTTTTAGCCGTTCCCGGTCGCTGATGGTATCGTCCGCCAGGAGGAGTATCCCTTGCTTTTGCTTGTCGTACAGATTGCGGACCAGTTCCCGGATGCGCTTGTCGTACCGCTTGACCAGCAGAACCGGGTATTTCAGATGCAAGTCCCAGCCAATCTGGCGCAGCAGGGTGGAACCTCCAATGCCGGGGGAGTGCAGTATGGTGAAAATCCTGCTGGCACCGGAATCCGGGTCGGGAATATGAGCCAGCACGTCCTTGATATTGGACAGGCGTGCCATATAGGTTTCGCTGTTCAGCAGGGAGGCGGTCTGCTCGTCGTGGAACACGGACCAGGCTGCCGTTCCACCGCGGAAAAAGGCTTCCCGCTCCTGTGTGGCCTGCTCCGAAGAGACCTCGCCGATATCCTCATACAAAACCTCGAACACATCGGAGAGATTGATGGCCAGATTCTGCCCGATTCCTGTTGGAGTCCCCGACTCGGAAGGAAGTCTGAATGGCTCAACCTTTTCTGTAAGGACAGGGAGCTCACGCTGAGATTCAATCAGGCCGGAAGCCATGCTGTCCAAATCACAGTACAGGTTATCCAGCGGGAAAAAAGCGTCCGGTTCATATTTCCGCTTCAGCCGTTTCAGTTCATCCGCCCAGTCTTCCGGGGAATCATAGTACATGGCAGTTATCGTATACGGCACGGATTGGTTCCGGTGAAATTCGTTCTCGCAGCTGTCAATAATGCTGGAAACCAGGCGGGACTCATCGTTGATCGTGTGGATATACAGAATGTTCAGCGGGCGGAGCTTTTCCGCAAACTGATGTATGAGCGCCTTTATGCAGTCCTCCATATCCGACTCCAGGCCCCAATAATTGTTGCAGAAGGAAGTTTTGCTGCTGAAAAGAATCCCGTTCTTTTCCAAGTGTCTGTTCTGTTCGGGCTCACTGCTTGGCTGGCAGTATGCGTAGTTGGCAAAATTACCGCAGGTAAACCATGTTGTAAAGCCCCGTTTGGGATTGAAGTTCCTGGCGGTTTCCAATTGCAGCCTCTGCTCGTTTATATTAGGAAATTGAACCTCGCTGTGCAGGCCGCCGAAGGAGGAACAGCCGTCCAGGTCAATGACGGCACTCCAGGGCAGGTTGGCAAGAACCAACCTGACTTCGGAGGGAAGATCATGGAGCGGGCCCACAACGAGCATCGTATGCTCCATGTCGAACTTGAAATCCTTCAGTCGCCGAATCAGCTGCTGTGTGTCACAGGTTGCTTTAGAAGGATATGTGAAACGAGGAAGTGTGGATCTGCTTTCCGGACTCAAGAAGATTAACATGCTCCGGAGGATATTGTAACAGCGAATCGCCGAGGCGCATACAGCAACCTCGCCCTGGTGCGTCAGTTTATTTCGAACTTTTTTCTCCTCTGTAAAAGTAGCGAGATTGATGTCTCCACCCTCACCGTGCGTCTGAAGCTGTGCCTGTAGCAATTCAATTATGTGAGGAAACGTTAATTTTGAGTTCAGCCAGGAATCCCGGCTATTTTTAAACGTGGCTGGGCAAGTGTTGTCTGGTCCGTAGGAATACACGGACAGCATCAGCTTGCACAATTGCTCAGTACGGTCAAAGAGGTCAGATTTTGCAGCAGAGTTTTCTGTATACCCCGTCATGGCCAACTCATCCCAATGCTCCAGCTGCTCTCCGAACTGAGTACCGAGTTTGCTGAGCATATCCCCCTTCAGCAAGGTCTCATATTGTTTGTGCTGCGTAAGATACCACTTTTGAATGTCCTGTAGCAAGGCTTCATAGCGGTTTTTTTCTCCTCGCTTTGTTCCGGTTTCCAGTTCCGCACATAGAGCTCTCATACTTTGCTCCTCCATCCTATCTCTGTGCAAATTTGGACGTACATACAAAATAATAATACCGATTAGAAAACACATTACATATGTTTTCTAACAATCGCTAACCTCGTCTTTGGATCTAACCATAGACGGAAGTCTGCTGCAATTTCAGGATAAGCCTTTACACCTCCACCTTTGCCCTGTTTTACACGCATCCCAGTAGCGTGAGTCTTTCGGATCCACAGAGATGGCGTAATGGTAAGTGATGTCGTATGTCCCTGGCGAATCAGTTCCTCACAGGCCCTATCATCAAATTCCGCATTCATGTCATTCTCCCATTGACGAAGAAACTCCAATGTGTTGCGGCTACGCATCCAGCTTTGAATGGTATACCCAGAGAAATCCACTAAATATTGCTTTGCTAGTTCTGTCAATGACACCATATCCTCACAGATCATGTCTCGCATATAATGTCGTATGATTTCAGTATAATCTCCAATCTTTTGAGCTGCCCGGAGTTTTTCTTCATCTAACGAGTCGTAAAAAGACTTCCTGTGCCTGTCCACCAAATCCTGGTCTATTATCTTCTTGTCGAGAAGCCGACCAATTGCGGACTCATATTGGAATGCCAAACGTATGTAGAGTTCACCAACTTCTTTCTCTGTCATGATCCCATTCTCCCTTTTTCTGCAAGTATATCAGAAAAAACAGGATTTGTATAGTCTCATCTTGTTTTGAGAGCAGGTGACCGATATCTGGTCGCTTTTCTTGGATGTCCGGCCTTGTCATAATCCACATTACACCGGTGATCCCTTTCGAATTGAGCATCCAAGTATGCCTCCATGCCAACGATGGGGACATACTTTTTATTTGCCAAGAGTTTATCCACAGCGGCCCTGGTCCATTTAGATAGTGTCTACACAAGTTTGACAGAGGTGGTATAATAGAAGCAAACAAAA
>CAOKLO010000089.1 GCA_948469375.1 uncultured bacterium
GGCAGCCGTCCACGCAGTAGCGGCAGGCGGTGCAGGGGATGGCGGGCAGGGCGCTCAAAATCTTTGCAGCCTGCTCCAGAAGGCCGGTCTCCTGGGCGTTCAGGGGCTGGAAGTCCTGCATGTAAGCGCTGTTGTCCTCCATCTGCTCCTGATTGCTCATGCCGCTGAGGACCACCAGGACGCCCTCCAGGCTTGCGGCGAAGCGGACGGCCCAGGAGGCGGGGGACCAGTCGGGGTGGGCCTGCCGGAGGAGGGCGGCGGCCTCCTCGGGGAGGTTGGCCAGTTTGCCGCCCTTCACGGGCTCCATGATGACCACCTCCTTGCCGTGGCGGCGGGCGGTCTCGTAGCACTTGCGGGACTGGACGCGCTCGTCCTCCCAGTCTAAGTAGTTGATCTGGAGCTGGACGAACTCCGCCTCCGGGTGGTCGGTGAGGATGCGGTCGAGGACCTCCGCCTTGTCGTGGAAGGAGAAGCCCAGGCGCTTGATGCGCCCGGCCGCCTTCTCCTTCATGCCCCAGCCGAAGGCGTCCAGGCGCTGGACGGTCTCATAACTCCCGGCGTCCAGGGAGTGGAGCAGGTAGTAATCGAAGTAGTCCACGCCGCACTTCTCCAGCTGTTCGGCGAAATAGGCGTCCAGCTTCTCCGGGCCGTCCCCGCTCTTGAAGTTGAAGATGGGCATCTTGGTGGCCAGGGTGAAGCTGTTTCGGTCGTGGCGCTTGACGATGGCCTCCTTGGCCACCCGTTCGCTCTCCCCTTTGTGGTAGACGTAGGCGGTGTCAAAGTAGGTGAAGCCCCGGTCCAGGAAGGTGTCCGCCATGGCGCAGACCTGCTCCAGGTCCACCCGGGACTGCTCCTTGGGGTCGCTCAGGGGCAGGCGCATCAGGCCGAATCCTAATTTTTTCATGGGAGTCCTCCTTATTTTTTAAAGATATCGTCCCTATTTTAACACGTCCTGCCGGGGCCTGCAATCCCCAAATCAGACGATTTACCGGAAATGCGCTTGGTTGGAGCGTACAACAGCCGGGGCGTCAAAATTCTGCCCAGGACTTCAGGCGCTTATAGACCTCCAGCCCGTCCCTGCGGCCAAAGCGGCGGCGGGTGTCCAGGCAGATGACCTTCGGCGTCTTCCCGGACTTGAGGATCTCCTCCTTCTTGCCTGTCCGGACGGCAAAGGCCGTACCCTCGAAGGCGTCCTCCAGCATCTGCCGGAGCTTCCGGCTCTCCTCGCAGGCGGAGTCCCTGATGGCTGTGAGATACTGAGCCTCCATATTAGGCACCAGCGCGCTGTAGAACACCAGGACATGGTCCGAAGGCAGAAGGTACTCCGTTCCGCGCATTCCCGGAGTATGGACATTTTCGTAATCGATTAAAAAGTACATTGCGCCACCACCAAACGTTTTTTGACAGGACCCTGCCGGTTTTCCTCTATTATATCATGGAATCTCGATCCTGAGAAGGCAAAAATATGGATGGAGCAAGCCTTTTTCTCAAAAATGATTTGGAGACAGATGGAGGCGCTCTCAGCGCCTTATGATAACCTCCGCGTGGTGGAGCTTCCTCCAACCCAGCCGCTGTCCGCACCGGTCACAAAAATTCTGGTACTCCCGCTCCAGGGTGGAGCTGCACTGGGGACAGACCGGGAAGGCGCCGCCCGCGGGGTAGCGGATGATCCGCGTGACCTGCATGGGCCTGCGAAAGTCCAGGGCTGTCTGACGGCTCACTCCTCGTTCCATATCTTCACCACTTCCAGGAGCAGCTCCGCGATGCGAAGGCGCTTGTCCTCGGGCAGGTCCGCCATGCCTCCGATGGTACCCAGGAGTGTGAGCATGACCTGCCGCCGGTCCGTGTCGAAAACGCCCAGCATGAGTGCGGCGGGGCTGACGCCCAGGTTCTTTGCCATATGCTCCAGGGTGGCGATACTGGGGTTTCCCCTGCCCCTGAGGTAGTTGTAGAGCGCATTGCGAGAGATGCCCAGCTCAGCCGAAAATTCGGACAAGGATTTGTGCCGGTTCTTCATAATTGCGCGGATGGAAGCGGCCATATTTTCTTGTAAACTCATATCATTCCCCCCTTCGACTTGATTCTACAGGATTCGACAGGGAAAATAAATTCCATTATGTTGGATGAGCGTACCAAGATATCGGTAAAATGAGGGAGGCCGGGATCATCTCCCTGCCTCCTTCAGCGCTTGCAAATCCTCCTGCTTGATCTCACCTTGTTCCGCTTCAAATCTGCGGACCCACTCTTTGCAAGCCCATTCGATCTCTCTGACACGGGAGCGGCCGTAATATTTGCCGATAAAGGTCATTTTAGCGGCGACATCGTCGGCCAATGGCAGTGTAAATTTCACGACCATAACAGATCACCTCATGGGTATTGTACCGGAAAAATATCGGTTTGAGGCGAATGTTGTATTGAATTAATACTGATTTTGTGACAAAATTTGTAAAAAGGAGTCGAGGGGAGGGGCCCTTGCAGTTTTCTCGGGCAGTTTCAACACAAAAATACCTGAAACCGGGCGGTTCCAGGTATTTTTGCGGCATTAAGAAGCGGCCTCCGCCGGAGAGGACCGGCTCCGGGCCCGCCCCCCGTCTCCTCCGCCCGCAAACCAGCGGAGCGTTTACGGGCGGAAAGCAAAGAAATCCCCGCCATAGTGCAGTTTTCGCCGCAAGGCGGAAACGAACGGTGGCGGGAATTTCAGAGCTGGTGACCCGTCGGGGATTCGAACCCCGGGCCCACTGCTTAAAAGGCATGGCGCAAAAAGCCCGAAAATATACTGATAGCAATGGTTTTTCTCTCCCCTTCCAGTTTGTTTGCCCCGAAATCTGCCCCGGACCCTTGCGCTCTCCGCTTGTCAGACGCTTTCCAATGCAGGCTCTTGCGGCGCGGAGAAAGCGGCGGACACCGCGCCGATGAGCTCCTCGGGACGGTTCTGCGTGACATGGCTGTAGATGCTCAATGTGAGATGTACGTCGTCATGCCCCAGAAGATACTGGATCTGCTTGATGTTCATACCGCTCTCTACCAGGCGGGTGGCGTAGGTGTGGCGAAGCTGGTGGGGCGTGACGCGAAAGGTCAGCTTCGTGATGTTCTTCTGCGGCTTCCTGGAGGCGATCGGCCTGCCGCGCTCCTGTTCGATGCGCTCCCGCCGCTGCCCCTCCGTCATGGGACAGCGGCGGTTAATGACGCTTACGATGTTCCGCGCGCTCTGGTAGGTGAGATGGCTCCCATCGGAGGTATGCAGGACAAACTCACTGTTGGTTCGCTTCTTCTCATCCCGGAGCGCCTGGGCCATCACCCGCTGGCAGTGCTCCGGCTTCACGTCCCGGACCCGCATGGCCCCGATGACCGGGCAGATGTGGTGGTTGATCGCGATGCGGTAGTCCCCCTGCCGGGCCGCCGAGAGGCCCGCGCTGCGGTTCGTATACCACTCCACCGCCAATTCTGCAACTGTTGCCTCGCCGTCCAGCACCAGCCCCATGCGCTGGGCCGTCTCCATGTCGTAGAGCTTGGAGCGGAGCTCCTCCTTCGTCCTCGCCCGCACGTCCTTCCAGCGGCCGTCGGGGAGTTTGATCCGCTTGCGGTAATATGTACCGTCAAAATAGAATTCGGCGCGTCGCGGCATCTTGATTTCCTCCTCTTTTTGTGATAATATGGAGGAAGTGATAGGGTGGTCAAATTTATCACTTCCTTTGAGCCGTCTCCGGTGTTGGCGCACCGGGGCGGTTTTTTGTTGAAATTTGTTGGTAAGTATGATATGATGCTTCCATAAGGATAAACATTGCAGGACGGGTGGGTATCATGGGAAGACAGATATACTTTTTCTTTGATGATTCCGGTGTATTGCATAAAAACGAGCAGAGCGGACGCTTCGTTTATGCTGGATACGTTTTTTTGAGCAGAGAGGAGCTGGACTCTGCAAAGCGCAAATATATCCACGCAAACAAGGAGATCAAAAAGTCGACTGGGATGTCAGGAGAATTAAAGGCAGCAGGATTAAAGCCAGTCCATAAACGCTCGCTCTTCAATTCCGTAAGAGAATACGAAAGTTTATCAGCATCTGTAGACATTAGCAAAGTATACGGCCACATCCTTGCAGAAAAGAAGTCTATTTGCCGGTACAAAGACTATATTCTCAAGATATGTATCAAAACCAAACTGGTGGAATTTATCCAAAATGGCGTTTTGGACAGCTCTGACGATGTGGATATCCGTGTTTACATTGATGAGCAGCTGACGGCTACCAACGGCTATTACGATTTACGCGATTCAATTAGGGAAGAGTTGCAACATGGTATCGTAAGCTGGAATTATGGCGTTGTCCATCCAAAAGTCTTTCGCAGCGCTGTGCAGGTCTCTATCGAGTACTGTGAATCAAAGCATAACTATCTGATCCAGGCAAGCGACATTCTCGCAAACAGGATATGGACTTCTTACCGCATTGCCCGTCCCGAACTGAGGGAAATTTCCAATCATATGGGCTTGACATTTCCCTGAAATGCGCATATACTATAGATACAGGCAGAGATGCACTGTATACGTCTGATAACTGATACTTGCGTATTAAGCGTACTTTGAAGTACGCCAGTTCAGATGGGGGCAGCCGTTCGCGGCTGCCTTTTTGTTTGCTGATGTGCTTTGCTGGATATCCGCCCCGATTGTCGGGGGCGGGTTTATAGAGTTTCTTCAATGATCTGACCGAGGGCTTCCAGGCGGGGTCCGAAAAATCCCTTCTGAATTCAGAGATCGTTGTCGTCTGCAAAACAAGCGCTTTCATCGCCTCCAGGCATTTCACCGTTGTGAGGGCGTCCGATCCGGCACGGTGCGCGGTCTCGTTCGTAATGTTGAAATGCTCTGCCAGGCTGGACAATTTATAGCTGGACAGCTCCGGCAGCAGGCCCCGGGCGAGCCGCAGTGTGTCCACAGAGTCGTTTTTTAACAGGCGGCCGCAAGTCTGGCAGGCAAGGCACAAAAAGCTCACATCAAAGACCGCGTTGTGGCCGACTAAAATGTGGCTCCTGCAAATTCCCAAAACTTCGGCATCACTTCGTCGATCGCTGGCGCGTCCCGGAGCATATCGTCTGTGATCCCGGTCAGCTCTATAATATCGTCAGGAAGGATCCGCCGGTTGGAAAGGTCCTGGAAAACGGAATAGGGAACGTCGAAAATTGACTTTTGACGATTACAAAACTAGAATATAGCTACAGGCAAGCTAACCCCAAGCAATCAGCCAAAGCAAACGGAAAGGGGGTGAACGCCGGAGACGCCGTCATTGGTATGTCCGCCTCAAATTCTCCCAGTCGATATCTTGCTCATCCACAAATCCACTCTTCTCCGCTACTGCAAGCCGATTAGCTTCTTCCGGGGTGAGACGAGTAAAATCAGGGTCCCAGGCACGGACCAGTTTTTTGATCAACTCATAGGCAAAATGCTGTTCACTTTCAGGCAGCATTTCCAAAAGACGAGCGGCATCCATCGCTATATCAGACATACAAATACCCTCCTCACTTGTAGATATCTCCTCGATTTCCGATGTCAAGGACCAGCAGGACCTCGATCAGGTCTTCAACTCCATACTTGTATATTACGCGCCAACTCCCAACGCGGAGACGTTTACGGCCATCATGATAACCTCGCAGAGGCTTGATATCTCCAACGGGCGGGGTCTGCGTCAGACCATGGACGGCAGTCTTTATCCTGATAATAGCTCTATCGTCCAGCTTTGCATAGTGCATTCCTCCCTTACATATGGCAAGATAGATATCATTCCGTTGCTTACAATTTGCCGGGGGCGGGGGTTATTTTGACGGCTCACGTATGTACAGGGCTAGGTCAATGACCTTCCATTCGCCTGTGTTGGGCGCCTATTTTTTATCCAGAATCCAGCTATGGCCGCAGTTCTGACAGAGGCATACTTTCTGCATGATTGCCTTGGTCTTTTCGCTCCCCTTGGACTTCTTCCAGACCAGATTTGACAGCCCCAAAGTGGAGACGGCAGTAAGCGCCCGGGCGGTGTTGTTCAGATGCCCGCCGATCCCGTTGCCGTGCTTTTTCGTTTTACTCCCAGTTTCTTCCATCAAAATCGTTACATTTTCGCTTTGGCACTCCGGACAAATTATTTATGTACCCTCTCTTTCTTTTTTGCGTATCCAAGTTGGACACGTTTATTTTTTCTCTTAGGTTTTTCTATTTCCGAAAAGTGTATGACCTTGCGCTGGGTTTTTAGCCTGTTCGGCAGGCGAATAACGTCGGATGATATTATCAATGATCTCGCGGTCATCTGGGGACGCCGCTCGATAAGTATAGAGAAGTGCATCTTCAGCAGGTGTCATCTCCATCGGCGGTAAGGTTTCTTGAGGAGGCGAGGACGAATATCCCAGCAGAAAGTCCGTAGATGTACTAAAGAAATCTGCAATCCCCATAGTGATCGCAAAATTTGGTTCGCGCTTTCCTGTTTCCCACATTGCAATTGTGCTGCTCGCAACGTTTAGCTCCGCGGCAAGCTGTGCCTGGGTAAGTTCTTTTTCCCGTCTAAGTTGCTTCAACCTATCTGAAAACAAGCTATCACCGCCTGGGATTACATATTGCCAAAATATCGCATTATGTAAAAAGAATTCTCACAAAAGGCTAATATCTCTTTTGGCAAATCTCACTAAGGATATGAACGACATCTGTTATATAGTTATCTCACGTTCTGTTAGAAACGGGGTGAACCAATGAAAACTTGTTTCAGAATACGTGAATTGCGGCAAAAAGCAGGACTAACACAGGGAGAACTAGCGAGAAGGGTAGGGTTGCGCTCTTCCTCGACCGTAACTATGTGGGAATCGGGGGAGCGAGTGCCTAAGAGCGAGATTCTCCCGCGGCTGTCTGCTGAACTGGGGTGCACCATCGACGAGCTTTACGGCCTGGACCCGCCCAAGCAGGAAGCCAACGGCCCGGGGCGTAGCCGAAACAAAACGAAGGAAAGGTGATTTTGTATGAAGTTGATCCATCTTTCTGACCTGCACCTGGGCAAGCGGGTCAACGAGTTCTCTATGCTGGAAGATCAGCAGTATATCCTAAAGGAGATTCTTCAAATCATGGACCGGGAGCGGCCCCAGGCTGTAATCATCGCTGGGGATGTCTATGACAAGTCGGTACCCTCTGCCGAGGCAGTGACCTTGCTGGACGATTTCCTGGTACGGCTGTCCCGGCGGAAGGTCCAGGTTTTTGTCATCAGCGGCAATCACGACTCCCCGGAGCGTATGGCCTTTGGCGGGCGGCTGATGGAGGAGAGCGGGGTCCACATGGCCCCTGTCTACAACGGGAAGGCGGTTCTCTTCACTTTGGAGGATGAATACGGCCCGGTAAATCTCTACCTGCTCCCCTTTTTAAAGCCCGCCCACATCCGGCGCTTTTTCCCGGAGCGGGAGATTTCCTCCTACACCGGCGCACTATCCGCGGCAGTTGAGGAAATGGCCGTGGACACCGCCCTCCGGAATGTGCTGGTGACCCATCAGTTTGTCACTGGAGCTGAGCGGTGCGAGTCGGAGGAGCTTTCGGTGGGCGGGACCGACAACGTAGATGTATCGGCCTTTGACCCCTTTGACTATGTGGCTCTGGGGCACCTCCACGGTCCCCAGCAGGTGGGGCGGGAGACGGTGCGTTACTGCGGGACCCCCTTGAAATATTCCTTTTCCGAGGCAAGCCATCACAAGTCGGTCACTGTTGTGGAGCTGGGTCCAAAAGGAGACGTAGCGGTACGCACGATCCCCCTGATGCCGATGCGGGATATGGTGGAACTGCGGGGGACCTACAAGGAGTTGACCCTCCTGGAGTTTTATCAAGGGACCACCTACCAGCAGGACTACGTCCACATCACGCTTACGGACGAAGAGGATGTGCCCAACGCGGTGGGTAAGCTGCGTACCATCTACCACAACCTGATGAAGCTGGACTATGACAACCAGCGCACTCGGGCGGGAGGTGTCGCCGGCAGGGTGGAGGACCTGGAGCGGAAATCGCCTATGGAGCTGTTGGAGGAATTTTACGAGCAGCAGAACGGGCGCCCCATGGACCAGATCCAGCGGGACTTTGCCCGGGAGCTGATGGAGCAGATATGGGAGGGAGAGGCATGAGACCGCTGAAATTGACTATGTCCGCCTTTGGGCCCTATGCCGGCCAGGTGGAGCTGGAGCTGGAGAAGCTGGGGTCCCAGGGCCTGTACCTGATTACCGGGGACACAGGGGCGGGGAAGACCACCATCTTCGATGCCATCACCTATGCTCTCTACGGCGAGCCCAGCGGAGACACCCGAAGCGCCGCCATGTTCCGCTCCAAATACGCCCTGCCAGATACCCCTACCCAGGTGGAGCTGGTCTTTGCCTACAGGGGCAAGACCTACACCGTCCGGCGCAATCCCGAGTATGAGCGCCCCGCCAAGCGGGGCGGGGGCACCACCACCCAGAAGGCGGACGCAGAGCTGGAGCTTCCTGACGGACACCTAGTGACCCGGATGAAGGACGTGAACAGCGAGATCGTCAAAATCATCGGCTTGGACCGAAAACAGTTCACCCAAATCGCCATGATTGCCCAAGGAGACTTTCTCAAGCTCCTCCTGGCGGACACCAAAGCCCGACAGGAGATTTTTCGGGAGATTTTCCAAACCCGGTACTACATGGTTTTTCAGGAACGGCTCAAGGGAAAGGCCGGCGAGTTGCAGCGAGACTGGGATACCCTCCGGGCCAGCGTGCAGCAGTACATCGCCGGGGTAGCCTGTCCCGAGGATCACCCCTTGCGGGATGTCCTGGAGGGGGCACGGACGGGAGCTGGGTCTTTTCAGGAGACACTGGAGCTGATCCAGACCCTGATCTGCAGGGACCAAACAGCCTATGAGGAGTCCCAGGCCGTTTTGGACCGGCTGGACAAAGAGCAGGAGACGGTAACAGCCAAGCTGGCCAAGGCGGAGGAGGCAGAAAAAACCCGAAGACAGCTCTCTCAGGCCGTGGAACGGAGGGGGGCGGAGCAGGCCGCCATGGAGGAGGCCCGATCTCGACTGGAGGAGGAGCAGGGCAAGGCCCCACAGCAGGAAATGTTGGCCCGGGAGATGGCCGCGCTGGAGGAGGATGCCCCGCGGTATCAAAGCCTGGCCACCCGACAGGAGGAGCTCCAGGCCCTGACGGAACAGATCGCGCAGATACGGGAGGACCAGTCCGCCAAAGACCGGCAGCGTGAGGAGCAGGCAGTCCGGCTGGACGCCCTGAGGAGGGAATACGCCGCCCTGTCGGAGGTGGGGACGGAGCGGGAACGGCTGGAGGGAGAGCGGAAACGCACCCAAGACAGTCAGGCCGTCCTGACCACCCTGGCGCGGGACCTCCAGACATGGCAGGACCAGAACAGGCAGCTCCGGGAGGGGCAGGCGGCCTGCGAGGCCCTCTACGCCCGGCGGGACGCCATGGCCGCCGGTCTGGAGGAGCGGAACGGGCTCCTGAAAGAGAAGCGGGACCTTTGGCTTGCCTCCGGGGGGCTGGCCTCCGAGAAGGAAAAGCTGCTCAGCCGGCAGACGGAGGTCCAGAAGCGGCTGGAGCTTATCCTGGAGCTGATCGCCCTCTCCCGGGACTGTCAGGAGGCCGGCCAGTCCCTGGAAAAGGCGCAGGGAGATTACCAGGCGGCCCGGCGCGAGGAGGAACGGGCGGGGGCGGACTACCGGCAGAAGAACCGGGCTTTCCTGGACGAGCAGGCGGGCATCCTGGCCCAGTCCCTCACCGAGGGGGAGCCCTGCCCCGTGTGCGGAGCCACCCATCACCCCGCCCCTGCCCAGGTGTCCGACCAGGCCCCCACAGAGGCGAAGCTTAACGAGGCAAAGGCGGCCTTCGAGGCCGCCCAGCAGAAGACCAGCGAAAAGAGCCTCCAGGCGGGACAGCGCAGGACCGCCCTGGAGGAACGGGAGGGCCAGCTGCTGAGCCGGATGGCGGTCTGCGTGGAGACGCCCTCCCTCTCCGAAGCGGACGCACAGCTTGCCGCCTGCCAGGCGGAGGCGGAACAGGCCCGGGACCGGGTCCACAGAGAACTGCTGGACACGGAGGCCCTGTTGATCCGCCGGGAGGAACTGGGCCGGGAGATCGAAGACCTGGAACAGGCTATCATCCAGCTGACCGCGCAACAGGAAGAACTGCGGGGGCAAATCGGTCAGGCGGAACGGGACCAGAGTATGTTACAGGGCAGTCAGAAGCAGCTGGAGGGAAAGCTTCAGCCCCAGCTGGAGGAGCGGGGCTGTTCCATGGAGGATGCCCCGGCCCATATTGAGGCGGAGCTGCGGCAGGCAGAAAAAACCCTGACTTGGCTGACAGAGCAGTTGACGGCGGCAGAGGACCGTCTGGCCCGGAAAAACGAGTTGGCGGATATTCTCCCCCAGCGGGAACAGGCCAACCGGGAGCTGGAGGAGGCCCTTTCTGCCCTCCGGCTAAGGCTGGCCGGGGCCGGAAGCCGGGAGAAAGAACTCCGGCGGCAGATTGATGACATGCGCAGGGAGCTGAAGCACCCGGACATTCAGTCGGCGGAAGCCAGACTGTCCGCCCTTCGGGCAGAGCGGGATCGGCTGGCGGATGCCCTCAAGGGGGCGGAGGACGCTTATGGGGCGTGCAAAAGTGCGCTGGCCGGCACGGATTCCACCATCCGGAGCCTCTCCCAGCTTCTGGAGAATGGGGAGCAGGTGGACGTGGAGAGCCAGCGGGCCCGGGGAGAGGAACTATCTGGGGAACGGGCCCAGGCGGCGGAGAGGCAGCGGAACGTCCATACCCGTTTGATCACTAATCAGACCGCGCTGAAGAATATCCAAGGGGGAGCTGATGATCTGGAGCGGTTGGAGAAGCAGTATACCTGGATACGCGCCCTGTCCAACACGGCTAACGGCGCGCTCTCCGGCAAGGAGCGCATATCCCTGGAGACCTATATCCAGCGGAACTTCTTCGAGCGCATTATCCAGCGGGCCAACCTGCGCTTTATGGTCATGTCCGGCGGACAGTATGAGCTCAAACGCCGGGCCCAGGCGGAGGACAACCGCAGTCAGAGCGGCCTGGAGCTGGACGTGATAGACCACTACAATGGCTCAGAGCGCAGTGTGCGTTCTCTGTCAGGCGGCGAGTCGTTCAAAGCATCGCTTTCCCTGGCCTTGGGCCTCTCTGATGAAATCCAGTCCACTGCCGGAGGTATCCGCCTGGACACCATGTTTGTAGACGAGGGGTTTGGTTCCCTGGATGAAGAGTCCCTTCAACAGGCCATCCGGGTACTTACCGGGCTTACAGAGGGAAACCGGTTGGTGGGTATCATCTCCCATGTAACGGAGCTGAAAGAGAAAATTGACCAGCAGATTGTGGTCACCAAGAACCGTACCGGCGGCAGTCAGGCAGAACTTGTGGTGAGATAAGTGTTTCGAGTAGAATGCAGAAGCTTTGATGTTTCGTGCTGTTGTGCCTTCGCAAAGGCCGGAGAAAAAATAATCAAGGTGCCGTTTGTAGGCTCGATTATCGGAAGAGCAGTAGGTATGGCAGTTTGCGGATTGATATCGCTTTCAACAACTGAGCTAGCCTCCCCCGGCAGTCATCTGTTTGAGGCAGTCCATGCACATCATGCACATGATGTTGACCTCCTTCGTGGCCTGGATGGAGTGACCACAGCAGGGGCAGACGTACTTGCGGGTACTGCTGGGCTTCTTGGCCTTCGGCTCTTTATCGTCACCGAAGGCTCCGGCGCGGGAGATGGTCAGCTTATTGCGCCAATGCTGGGCGGTACAAAAGGTCCTGAGGACAGGGGCTGGTTGGATGATGGAGTAGCCAATTTGGGGGCATAGTCAATCAGCAGGCCCCACTTCTCTGCCTCCTCCTTGAAGCGCGATGTATTGTGTAAAGGGTGATTTCACTATCCAAATACACATTGGCTGACGGTTCATTTGTGGCAGAATGGCACAGACCAGAAAGATGGTGATCAACCAGCAAGAGAAGATCAGAGACGGGAGCGTCCGGGGATGACCTGGGCGCTCCGTTCTCTTTGCCGGCCCTCTACTAAGGCGCACTTACTCACCACCGGCCAAGGGCCGATGGTGGTACTGCCTGGCGGCAGCTGTGTGCTCTCCGGGGGCGGCTCCGCCGGGGGTGTCCATCCCCTGCCGGAATATACCAGTAGACGCCAACGGCGGCTTGTGCATCGGGCGGAGTTGCCCGATGCACTGAGGGCTTGGGGGCCGTCGGCCACCAACAAGCTGCGCCGGGTATATACCGGTGCATTGCTTGCTACTACTATTAGTGCCTATAAACGAAAGTTGAATGTCATTCGCTTTTGTGGTATACTGAACTTGTGATAAATCGGCAAATCGGAATTTGAATACTACGATTTTATGAGCGATTATCGTTCGCCGTGGGTTTTCAAT
>CAOKLO010000090.1 GCA_948469375.1 uncultured bacterium
TTTTCGCACTTATCATCGATTTGTGCAATATTTATTTTTCAAACAAGCCCTAGTGAGATGGGGGTTGCAGGGGCTGGGGGTGGAAATGGCAGATGCGTGAGTTCGAGTCCCGCCAGTTTGGGGAAATCGCTTGCAAATAGCAAAATTTCAAGGCCCTCGGATTTCGCTATCCGAGGGCCTTGAATGTGTTGAAAACACTGGCTTTGAGGGCGATATAGCATTTTCACCACATGAACTTGGTGCCGGTGGTGGGACTCGAACCCACACGGGGGATTAGCCCAACGGATTTTGAGTCCGTCACGTCTACCAATTCCATCACACCGGCGTGCGCAGGAGGTATTATATCACGTTTGCCTCCCAAACGCAAGGGTCATTCCGCTGTTTTTTCCAAATTTTCTCCGCTCTCCCCGTCCTCCAGGTCCAGGTCGCTCACCGTCAATGCCATCAGGTCCTCTTTCCTGGGCGCGTCCATAGCCGCCACCCGGTTGGCCTGACGGGCCACGGCATGTTCAAACACATTGCGCACATCCCGGGCGTTGCCGAAGTTCTCATCCCGGCGGTCGTACATCACCTGGAAGGCCTCCGCCGCCGCCTTGTCCGCCGCTTCATCCAGCTCGTAGCCGTTCTTTTTGCACACCGACCGGAAAATCTCCGCCAGCTGTCCCCCGTCGTAGTCCTCAAAATAAAAGTATTTGTTGAACCGGCTCTCCAGACCGGGATTGGCATGGATAAAGTCCCCCATCAGGTCGGTGTACCCCGCCACAATGACGATCAGGTCATCCCGGTGGTCCTCCATCCCCTTCAGCAGCACCTCGATGGCCTCCCGGCCGAAATCGTTGGCGTTGTCCTGGTTGGCCAAGGCGTAGGCCTCGTCGATAAACAGCACCCCGCCCAGGGCCTTGTCCACGGCCTCCTGGGTTTTGAGGGCGGTCTGCCCCACAAAGCCCGCCACCAACCCGGACCGGTCCACCTCCACCAGCTGGCCCTTGGACAGCACGCCCACGGCGTGGTAAATTTTGGCCAGCAGCCGGGCCACCGTGGTTTTACCGGTGCCCGGATTGCCCATAAACACCAGGTGCAGCGACATGGGCGGCACCGGCAGCCCCGCCTCCTGGCGCAACTTGCGCACCTTCACCAGGTTGATGAGCCCCTTCACGTCCTCTTTTACCTTGTCCAGTCCACACAGCTCATCCAGCTGGGCCAGCAGCTCCTCCAGCGTGGGCTCCGGCTCGGCCGGGGCCTCCTCTTTTTTCGGCGCTCCGGTCTCAGTGGGGGCGGGGAACACCACCTCGTCCTCCGGACGGCCTGTCTTGACAGGCTCCCCATCGGTACGGCGGGCCACAAACTCGTTCACGTCCAGCCCGGACTTGCCGCCCTCCACCCCGCAATGGTCGCAGTAGGAGGACAGGGAGTCGGCGCAGGCGTTGACAAACCCCGCCTCCGCCTCGCTGACCTTGCCGTCCACAGCGGCAAACAGCAAAAGCATCAAGGTAAACGTATCTACAAACCGGCGGCTCTGACTGCTTCCCCGCTCCAGGTCGGCCTGAATCATCCGGCGGAAGAAGTTGGGCAGCACAAAGCGGTCGTAATTTTCCACCGCCGAGGCCAGCTCCCAGTACAGCACCGTGGGCACTGGGTTCCCCTTGGAGTAGATGGCGTTGTAATACTCCACATGGCGGGGGGTCATCCCCTGGTCGGCGCGCCACACGCCGCAGGCGCACTGACGCATAAAGCCGTCGGCCTCCCGGCCAAAGGCCACCCGGGCGGCGGCGTCCGCAAGCTGACGGCGAAAGGCGGTCATCCCCTCGTCGTACTGCTTGTGGACGGCGGCGGGAGTCATGGGCTGAGACATATCGGGCACGCTCCTTTTCTAAGTTCTCCTGACAGAAACCATCCAAAACGGATTCCACTTTTTCCGTTCCATTATAGTATGTTTGGCGGACCCTGTCAAGAAATGCGGTCCGGCCTGCGGCGGGGCGTTTTTTTTGCGCAAAGGGGCTTCCCTTTCGCGTATATTTATGGTATCATATCCCAGCAACTCAGTATGAAACCGAGCTCCGGGGAAAAGCTGTTCTTTTTCCTGCTCGACTGCGAAAAGGAGGTATTCCTGTGTTCCCATCCATCGACCGGGCCAAGCCCGGCCTGCAAAAGCTCATCGCCGCTCTGCGGGAGACCTACCCCTACGCCTCCGTGCTGGCGGTAGAGGACGACAGCCGCGCCTGGCGGGTCAGCCGCGCCGGCGTGAACATCGCCGCCTCTGGCCACGGCGGCGGCGCCGGATTTGTGGTCCGGGTGTTTGACGGCACCGGTTGCGCCGAGTACTCCTTCAACGAGTTTTCTCAGGAGAGAATTCCCGATATATGCGCCCTTTTGGCCCAGCGTCTGGCCCGGCAGAATCAGGCCCTGGAGGGAGTCGCCCCGCTGCCCACCCCCATCCCGGCGGACAAGCCAGCGGTTTTGAAGAAAGAAACCACATGGAAGGTCCACCCCCGGGAGCTGGGGGACGAGGCCGTCGTCAACAAGATCAACGCCATCCGGGAAAAGGCTATGGCGGTGGACCAGCGTATTTTGGACGCCCAGGCGGCGGTGACCTACCGGGTGTACCGCAAGCTGTTCCTCTCCGAGCACCGGGACCTGGACCAGACCGTCATGTGGACCAACGCCATGGTGGCGGTAATGGCCTCCCGGGGGCAGGAGATCAAAATGTCCTACCACCCCTTCTCCCTGCTGGGCGGCGCGGAGCTGCTGGACCAGATGGACAGCGGCGTGGAGCAGGCCGCTCAGGACGCCCTGGACCTGCTGGACAGCCGGCCTATCCCGCCCGGAGAGTACGACTGCGTATGTGATCCCGCCACCACCGGCATGATCGTCCACGAGGCCTTCGGCCACGGGGTGGAGATGGACATGTTCGTCAAGGACCGGGCCCAGGCCAGGCAGTTTATTGGCGAATATGTGGCCAGCCCCCTGGTCACCATGCACGACGGAAGCGCAGTGGCCGAGTCCGCCACCGCCTTTTTTGACGACGAGGGCACCCTCACCGGGGATACCGTCATCATTGACCGGGGCGTTCTGAAAACGGGGATGTGTGACGCCCTCTCCGCAGCCCGGCTGGGGGTGGAGCCCACCGGCAACGGCCGCCGGGAGAGCTACGAGCGCAAGGCCTACACCCGCATGACCAACACCTATTTCCAGGGCGGGGACTCCACACCGGAAGAGATGATTGCCTCCATTGCCCACGGCTTTTTGCTGGAGACCCCCTCCAGCGGCATGGAGGACCCGAAAAACTGGGGCATACAGTGCATGGTGACCACGGCCAAGGAGATCAGGGACGGAAAGCTGACGGGGAATATTTACTCCCCCATCGTCCTGACAGGCTATGTGCCAGACCTTCTCAAATCCGTGTCCATGATGAGCAGGAGCCCGGTGCTGTCTGGCAGCGGCTTCTGTGGCAAGGGGTACAAGGAGTGGGTCAAGGTGTCGGACGGCGGGCCCTATATGAAGGCCCGCATCCGGCTCGGTTAAGGGAGGTGAAATCATGATTGAACGCATCAAAAGCGCCTTGGGCCGCTGCGGCGTGACCATGTGGCGCATCCATGAGCATGTGGAGGAGACCGCCGAGCTGTTCTTTGTCAAAAAGCAGCTGGATACCCGGCGGAGCAAGGACGTGCGCAAGTATGAGGTCACCGTGTTCCGGGATGTGGAGCGTGCCGGGGAAGAAAAACCCGCCCGGGGCTTTACTTCCGTGCAGCTCACCGCCTCCATGGACGACAGCCGCCTGGACCAGGAGCTGAAGGACGCGTACTACGCCGCTCAGTTCGCCGCCAACCCCTATTTCGACCTGCCCGACCCGGTGCAGGCCCCGCCGGTCCACAAAACCGGGGAGCTGGCCGAGGCCCCGCCGGACCAGAGCGCCGGGAAAATGACGGCGGCCCTTTTCGCCCCCGACGTCCATCAGGACGCTTTCCTCAACTCCGCCGAGCTGTTTGTCAGCCGCAGCTCCCACCGCATTGTCTCCTCTGAGGGGACGGACGTGTCCTATACCGACGCCAAGGTGTGCGGCGAATTTGTGGTCCAGTGCCGGGAACCGGAGGACGTGGAGATGCACAGCACCTTTGAATATGATGGGCTGGAAACGGCTGCCCTGTCCGCCAAGGTGTCGGAAGCGCTTGCCTTCGTCCGGGACCGGGCCCATGCCCAAAAGGTGCTGAAAAGCGGCAAATATGACCTGGTGCTCAGCGGGAATGCCGTAGCGTCGGTGCTGTCCTACTATGTGAGCCGCTCCGCGGCCTCCATGGTGTACGCCCGCTACTCCACCTGGCGGCAGGAGGACGACGTCCAGGGCGGGACCCAGGGTGAGCGGCTGGACCTGGCCCTCCGGGCCACCGCACCCTACAGCGCGGAGGGGATTCCCATGGCGGACCTGCCCCTGCTGGAGGGCGGGACGCTGAAGGCCCTCCACGGCCCCAACCGTTTCTGCCGCTATTTGGACGTGAAGCCCACCGGATCATATGAGAAATTTTCCTGTGCCAACGGCACGGTTCCCTTTGAGGAGCTGAAACAGGGCCCCTGCCTGTGGGCGGTGACCTTCTCCGACTTCCAGATGGACGAGATGAGCGGCCATTTCGGCGGGGAGATCCGACTGGCCTACCTGATTGAGGACGGCAAAGCGATCCCTGTCACCGGCGGCTCTGTGAACGGCAGCATTTTAGATGTACAGAAGGATTTTACCTTCTCCGCCGAGCGCTACCTGACCGCCCGGTATGACGGACCCTATGCCGTGCGGCTGAAGGGCGTGCCCGTCGCCGGGGCGGGCGAATAGGGTGGGAACCGCTATGAGGCGAAGCTGTTCCATCCTCCTTCTGCTGGCCCTGCTCCTCAGCGGCTGCGCCGGGGAGGCTTCCCAGCCCTCCTCCGGCCCCGGTCAGGCGGCGGAGGCCGTGTCCTTCACCGACGACCTGGGCCGGGAGCTGGAGATTACCCGGCCCAAACGGGTGGCCGCCCTCATCGGCAGTTTTGCCGACATCTGGTGTCTGGCCGGGGGCAAGGACGTTCTGGTGGCCGCCGCTGGGGACACCTGGACCTATTTTGACCTGGAGCTGGACGATTCCGTGGCGAACCTGGGCTCGGTGAAGGACCCCAGCCTGGAGGTTCTGCTGGCCTCCGAGCCCGACCTGATCCTGGCCAGCTGCAGCACGGCGGCGGATGTGGAGCTGCTGGAAACCTTTGAAAGCGCCGGGATACCCGCCGCTTATTTTGAGGTGTCCGGCTTTGAGGACTATCTGCGGATGCTGAATATCTGTGCCCAGCTCACCGGCCATCCCGAGCATTACGAGACCTACGGCGCGGGCGTACAAGACCAGGTGGACCGGGCCGTAGCCCGTCAGGACGGCTCCGCCCCCACAGTGCTGTATGTTCGGGCCTCCGGGTCCAGATGCAAGGTGAAAGGCAGTCAGGGCAGCGTGCTGGGGGAGATGCTGGCCGCCTTGGGCTGTGTCAACGTGGCGGACAATGACGGCGCTTTGCTGGAAAACCTGAGCATGGAGGGCGTCATCGCTGCCGATCCGGACTATATTTTTGCCGTTCTCCAGGCGGCGGACCAGTCCAAGGCTCAGGCCGCGCTGGACGCCGCCCTGCTGTCCAACCCCGCCTGGTCCACCCTGCGGGCGGTGCGAGAGGGGCGGTTTTACACCCTGGACCAGACCCTTTACAACTTGAAGCCCAACGCGCGCTGGGGGGAAGCCTATGAAAAGCTGGCGGATATCCTCTATCCGGCCCGATAACGTCTCTGCGGTGCTGGCGGCGCTGTGCGTTCTCACGGCGCTGGCCGCCGTGCTGAGCATGTGCCTGGGAGCGGTGTCCGTGGCCCCGGGAGAAATCATTCCCGCCCTGGCGGGGGAGCAGGGAAGCGCTGCGGCGCGGATCGTGCGCTACGCCCGCCTGCCCCGCACCTGCGCCTGTCTGCTGGCGGGGGCGGCGCTGGCGGTATCGGGCGCGGTGATCCAGAGCGTGCTGGGCAACCCCCTGGCCGCGCCCAACATCATCGGCGTCAGCTCGGGCGCGGGGCTGGGGGCGGCGCTGTGCGGAGCGCTGGCTCCCACCGTGGTCATGGCCGCGCCCATCGCCGCCTTCGGCGGGGCGCTGGCGGCGGTGCTGCTGGTGCTGCTCATTGCGGAAAAGACCGGCGCGTCCAAGCTCACCCTGGTGCTGGCGGGGGTAGCGGTGTCGGGTATGTTCAGCGCCGCCACCGACGCGGTGGTCACCTTTGTGCCGGACGCCCTGACCGGCTACTCCGATTTTCGCATCGGCGGGCTGGACAATGTGGCAATGCACCGTATCATCCCCGCTTTTTGGGTGATCTTAATCGCCATGGTCCTCATTTTCTCCCTGTCCGGGGAACTGGATATCCTCCTGCTGGGCACGGACGCCGCCCAGAGCCTGGGCCTACGGGCCAAGCCTCTGCGGCTGGCCCTGCTGGCCCTGGCCGCCGCTCTGGCCGGGGCCGCCGTCAGCTTTTCCGGACTGCTGGGCTTCGTAGGACTCATCGTACCCCACATCATGCGGCGGCTTTTAGGCGAGGACAGCCTTCCTCTGCTGGCGGGATGCGCCCTGGGCGGCGCGGCCGCGCTCACCCTGTGCGACCTGTTGGCAAGGCTGCTGTTCGCCCCCTATGAGCTTCCGGTGGGTATTGTGCTGTCCTTGGCGGGCGGGCCCTTTTTCATCTGGCTGCTCCTGCGGCAGAGGGGAGGACGGGTCCATGATTGAGCTTCAAAGCCTGTCCGCCGGATACGGCGGCCGGGACGTGATCCATGATGTGACGCTCTCCTTTCCGCCGGGGCGGGTGCTGGCGCTGCTGGGCCCCAATGGGTGCGGCAAAAGCACCTTGCTGCGGGCCGCGCTGGGCCTGGGCGGCAAAAGCGGCGGAGAGGTGCTTATGGACGGCGTGCCGCTGGAGTCCCTTTCCCCCCGCCAGCGGGCGCTGAAGGCCGCCTATCTGCCCCAATCCCGCTCCACACCCAACATTACCGCCCGAAAAATGGTGCTGCATGGGCGGTTCCCCTACCTGTCCTACCCCCGGCGCTACCGCAGGGAGGACTACGAGGCGGCGGACCGAGCCCTGGACTGGGCGGACGCTCGGGACGTGGCCCACTGCCCCATGGGGGAGCTCAGCGGGGGACAGCGGCAAAAGGTCTATCTTGCCATGGCCCTGGCCCAGGAGGCCCCCACCCTTCTCATGGACGAGCCCACCACCTTCCTGGACGTGGGCCACCAGCTGGAGGTCATGGCTGCGGCCCGCCGCCTGGCGGCTGAGAGCCGGGCGGTGGTGATAGTGCTCCACGACCTGCCCCTGGCTCTGCGGGGAGCGGATGACGCGGCCCTGCTGTGCGGGGGCAGGCTGGCTGTTCACGGCACGACGGAGGAGGTCTACGCCTCCGGAGAACTGGACCGGGCATTCGGCGTAGCTCTGGGCCGGATGGAAACAGACAGCGGATGGCAATACTATTATCATTAGGAGGGGCGGTATGGCCTGGTTTCCTTTTTTTATGGACGTCTCCGCCGGAGAGGGGCTGATTGTGGGCGGCGGGACGGTGGCCCTGCGGAAAATTGAAAAGCTCCTTCCCTACGCTCCCCGGCTGACGGTGTGCGCACCGGAGCTTTTGCCGGACATCGAAGCCGTTCCCGGGCTGACCCTTCTGCGCCGTCCCTTCGAGCCGCCCATGCTGGAGGGAAAACTGTTTGTTATCGCCGCCACCGGTGATAACGCTCTGAATTGCCGGATTTCCGCCCTGTGCCGGGAACGGCATATTCCGGTGAACGCGGTGGACGACCGGGAAAACTGCACCTTCCTGTTCCCGGCGCTGGTGAAGCGGGGGGCGCTGTCCGTGGGGATCTCCACCGGCGGGGCCAGCCCCAGCGGGGCCGTCTATTGGAAAAACCGTATTTCTGAGCTCATCCCCCAGGACGCGGGGGACCTGCTGGACTACCTGGACGGTCTGCGGGGGACGGTCAAAGAGGCCGTTCCCGATGGGATGGCGCGGGCGGCGGTGTTCTCCACCCTATTTCACACCTGTCTGGAGAACGGCTGGCCACTGAGCGATGAGTGGCTGGACAGCCTGCTGGGCGGGCTGAAGCCAGGCGGGGTAAAGGAGGAATTGCCATGAGCGCTGCGCCCGGAACCGTCTACCTGGTGGGCGCGGGCTGCGGACAAGCGGACCTCATCACTGTGCGGGGCCTGCGCCTGCTGGAGCGCTGTGACGCGGTGGTATACGACGACCTCATTGACCGGGAACTGCTGGACGCGGCCCCGGCGCAAGCCCAGCGCCTTTACATGGGCAAGCGTCAGGAACACCACAGCGCCCCCCAGGAGGAAATCTGCGCCAAGCTGGTGGAGCTGGCCCGGGCGGGCAAAACCGTGGTCCGTCTCAAGGGCGGCGACCCCTTCGTCTTTGGCCGGGGCGGGGAGGAGGCTCAGGCGCTCCAGGCGGCAGGCATCCCCTTCGAGGTGGTCCCCGGCGTCACCTCCGCGGTGTCCATCCCCGCTTTGGCGGGCATCCCCGTCACCCACCGAGGGCTGAGCCAGAGCGTCCATATCATCACCGCCCACACGGCGGACACCCCGGACGGCCTGCCCGCCTGTTTCGACGAGCTGGCCCGCCTGCCGGGGACGCTGGTGCTTCTCATGGGCCTATCCCGTCTGGAGGTCATCGTCCGGCGGCTGACACAAGCCGGCAAGCCTCCGGATACCCCCGCCGCCGTCCTGTCCGGCGGGAATGCCCCCCATCCCGCCTCGGTGCGGGGAACGCTGGCGGACATCGCGGAACAGGCACGCGCTGCCAACGTCCAGCCCCCGGCGGTCATTGTAGTAGGGGGCACAGCGGCGCTGGATTTGACCACGCAAAAGGAGGAAAATGTATGAGCATCCGCAGCTCGGGGCGTGACAACCCGGATTTGGACCAGATCATATGCTACTTCATGCGCACCATCCTGCGCCGCGAAGAAGGCGGCGTAGTGGACCTGCCGCTGGAAAACACGGTGGCAAAGGAGCCTTACCGCTCATTTTTGGACAAGTGCATGGACATTTTTCTCCAAGCCAACCCGCCTGAGCTGGCCCGGCTCCTGCTGGACGCGGAATATGACGCGCTCCTCAGCCAAGGCCCGCTGACGGCGGAGCAAACGCTGAACCTGCGCGCCATCAAGGAGCTGTGCTGGCACATCTACTACGACGAGGACCCTTGCACCTATCTGGACCGCACAGGGAACCTCTGGGGCCGGCAGGCCAATCAGTACGCATGGCGCACTTACTACCCCAATCTGCCCGAAGAAGTCCGGAAGACACTCCACGTAGACGAGGATGCCCTGGCTATGATTCCCCGGGAAATGCTGCGCCTGGATGATTATTGACACACCCCCTTGCAAAAGCCGGAAAAAATGATATACTGTTCCTACCAAACCACATGAATAGAGGGAAACGCATATGGATCGCATCACCATCGCCTCCGTCTTTGCCGACGGCGAGCGCTTAGACGGCCAGATTGTCACTGTCATGGGCTGGGCCCGCACCATCCGGGACATGAAAACCTTCGGCTTTATTGAGCTGAACGACGGCTCCTGCTTCAAGAACCTTCAAATCGTCATGGACGCCAACGTGCTGGACAACTATAAGGAGATCGCCGGGCAGAACGTGGGCGCGGCCCTCATCGTCACCGGTACGGTGGTGCTCACGCCCCAGGCCAAACAGCCCTTAGAGGTCAAGGCCGCCTCCATTGCCGTGGAGGGTCCGTCCTCTCCGGACTACCCCCTGCAAAAAAAGCGCCACAGCGTGGAGTATCTGCGCACCATCCAGCACCTGCGGCCCCGCACCAACCTGTTTTCCGCCGCCTTCCGGGTGCGCAGCGTGGCCGCCCATGCCATCCACTGCTTTTTTCAGGACCGGGGGTTTGTGTACATTCACACCCCCATCATCACCGCCTCCGACTGTGAGGGCGCGGGCGAGATGTTCCAGATCACCACGCTGGATGTGAACAACCCGCCCCGGCTGGAGGATGGCTCGGTGGACTGGTCCCGCGACTTTTTCGGCAAGCGGGCCAATCTCACTGTGTCCGGCCAGCTTAACGCGGAAAACTTCGCCATGGCTTTCGGCAGCGTTTATACCTTTGGCCCCACCTTCCGGGCAGAGAACTCCAACACCCAGCGCCACGCCGCCGAATTCTGGATGATTGAGCCGGAGATGGCCTTTGCCGACCTGGCCGATGACATGGACGTGGCCGAGGCCATGATTAAGCACATCATCAACTACGTGATGGAGAAGTGCCCGGACGAGATGGCCTTCTTCAATTCCTTCGTGGACAAGGGGCTGGTGGAGCGGCTGAAGCATGTGGCCTCCTCCGACTTTGGCCGGGTAAGCTACACCGACGCCATCGAGATTTTGAAGAAGAACAACGACAAATTCGACTACAAGGTGGAGTGGGGCAGCGACCTCCAGACCGAGCACGAACGGTATCTCACCGAGCAGGTGTTCCAAAAGCCGGTGTTTGTCACCGACTACCCCAAGGAAATCAAGGCATTCTATATGCGTCAGAATGACGACGGCAAGACCGTGGCCGCCGCCGACTGCCTGGTGCCCGGCATCGGGGAGATCATCGGCGGCTCCCAGCGCGAGGAGCGCATCGACGTGCTGGAGGCCCGCATAAAGGAGCTGGGCATGGATCCTGAGGACTACTGGTGGTACTGCGATCTGCGCCGCTACGGCTCCTGCCGCCACGCCGGCTTTGGCCTGGGCTTTGAACGGATGGTCATGTACCTCACCGGCGTGTCCAACATCCGGGACGTGGAGCTCCATCCCCGCACCGTGGGCAACGCGGAATTCTAAGCTTACGGTATAATAAGGGGGCGCCCCAGCTGATAAGGTTCCGTAACGCTGGTTTCAAAAAATGCAGCAGAGACAGTCGATATGATTCGCTCCTACGCAGATACAAGGGTTTCCGGTCCCTGAGAAGTCTGGAAAATAAAATGAAAGCTATCACATTACGCAAAAGGCCGTTTGCGGGCGCTCCGCAAGCGGCCTTTTTGCGTGGATAGCTCGGAAGGAGGCAAAAATTTCTCAACAAAATTTCAGGCAAAAGTTTGTGCAACACCACAAAATTCAACGGCGGAGGGCATCCAGGGCTGGTCACGGCAGGTGATCCAGAATATCCCGCCCATCATTCCGAAAGAGATCTTCTATCAGGTACGTGAGGAGATGTCCCACCGAACCAGCAAGCGGTATCCAGAGTACAAGCAGGCGCCGGTATATACCGGCGCATTGCCCGTTTCTCCAAACTTCGTTTTCCTCAGAACAGCCTTTTAGCCTATTATACGCGAAAGGGCTTCATTTGTATACTGGATGCTTGCCGCTCCATAGTGTATAATTGGGAATATTCCATTGAGTTTTGATCTTGACGGAATTTTGACTTTCTCCCTATATGATGAAAAAGACTGGAGGTGTCCGCATGGCATATAGAATTCTAATTGTTGATGATGAGCCAATCCTGACCGAATTGCTTTCCACCCATTTGCAGGACCACGGCTATACGGTTTCCGTTGCCAACAGCAGCGATGAAGCCCTGGCAAAGCTGAATACAAAGCCGAATCTTATTCTTCTGGACATCAATATGCCGGGGATGGACGGGCTGGAGCTGTGCAAGGTCATTCGGAATCATATTGTCTGCCCCATCCTGTTCCTGACGGCGCGGATTACAGAGCAGGATAAGGTCAACGGCCTGCGGGCCGG
>CAOKLO010000091.1 GCA_948469375.1 uncultured bacterium
TTCTCACGTTTGCCCTCATTGCCATCCTCATTAGAAGATTTTAAACAGGCTCTAAAGCATTATCAATACGTGACCCTGGCCTCTTTGCCTCAATCACAATAAGAGGTTGTTCGCCGGAATATAGAACGTAGTCAGGCCGTTTTCCCCCCAGCTTCTTACGTTCAGTTTCCTTTTTGGGCTGCTCAAAGAACACATTTCTCTCTGCTCCATCAAATTTCCAGCCGAGGTTTTCAAGGCTTCTGTCAATAAGCAACCTGGTATCTGCCTCAAGTGGCATTGTATTCATGTTCATTGTGCTACCCCCATTTCCCGAATTTCAATGAGTTCGGTATTTGCCTTTGAGGTCAATACATATTTCCCCCGAGGACTGAGCTGCTGAATATATCCATTTTCCTTAAGTTCTCTTACAATAGAGTTTACTTTTGCTTTAGTAAAACTCAACGTATCCGCAATTTCCTGTTGGGACAGCTTTACTATCATATTATTTCCTACTAACACTTGGCACTTTGCCATACATACCAAAACCTTATACTTATCGTTCATAAAGAAATCAGACAACTCAACACCCCATTTCTTTCGGTCAACTTATTATACCGTGTCGGTCTAAATTCGTCAACAATATTGAAAATTTTTTAGCTATCTCTATGGTGTATGGGTGAATTTGCATATTACATAAAACATAGCGGCAAGAAATTCCTGCCGCTATGCTACCCCTCAAATATAAATCAATTGATAGTCCCGGATAACATTGGCGTAGTCCACGATCAGGCGGCGTTCCCCGTTGCCCAACCGCTGGCCGTCACGCTCGGCAAAGTCGATCAGGGCGTTGGCCTGCTGCTCCGGGGTGGCCCCCGGCATGAAAGGCTTGTCGTTGATAAGCCCGTCCAGCCCGTTCCAGATGGGCGGGGCCTGCTCCTGCCGGGCCTCCCGCTCCTGCTGAAGCTGGGCAAGGTGGCCGTCGATCTTGGTAATCAGGTCGTTGGCCGTGGCCCGGATGGTTTCAAGGGAGGCTTTCAGCTCGGACAGCTCCTTGCCGGAACTCCAACCGGCCACATAGCCGAAAGAATAATCCGATGTGTCCAGCCCGTAGTGCTGGCAGACGGTATAGGCCACGCTCTCGGCCTGCACCTCGCGGGTACGGCGGTCAGGGCGGCTGGCAAGTTCCTCCGGCGTGGCGTCCGCATCAACGGCGTGTAGGGTGGCGTGGGCAATCTCATGGATAGCGGTTTTCAAGGTCTGCAATTCGCTCATGCCCTCGTCAATGGCGATACGCTTTTCCTCCAGGTGGTAGTAGCCGTGCGCCCCGCTCTCAATGTTCTCAAAGGCGATGGGGACGGGAGAAGTCCGCTCCAAGGCGGTGAAGAAGTCCTGATACCGCTCCACGCTGCCGGTCAGCTCGTCCACAGCGATGTCGGGTATCTCCCGGCCCTCGGTCTGGGACACGTCGAACACGGATACCACCTTGAACGCCGGTACAGTGATCTCCTTTTCCTCGGTCAGCGGCTTCCCGTCCGGGCCGGGGATGGCCTTGCCGCTGGCATCCAGCTTTTCCACCTGCCGCCGCACCTTGTAGGGGGCCGGGGCAAGGATTTTAATAGCCTTTTCGCCCCGCTTCACTTGGCGTTCAAAGTCGTCCTTCCACTTGTTGTAGCCCGCCACCAGGGAGGCGTCCGGCTTCTGCATGGCGATCAGGAGGGTGTTGTTGAAGCTGTAATTGTGGAACTTGGACATGGCGGTGAGGTAGTTTTTATACTGTTCGCTCTCAAAAAGGGCCTGAATACCGGCTTCCAGCCTGTCGGTGATCTCTTTCATGCGCTCAGCGTTGTTTCTGCCGGTCAGCACAATGGGAATGACGGGCTGGGAGGCCGGGGCGGCCTGCTCCGGCTGGGGCTGGGGGCGGCTGGCCTCGTCCCGCTCCACCTGCGGAGGCGGAAAGGACAGCACCCGGTATTCCTCCGGGATGATCTGGCCCTCGTAGACCTGCTTCCACTGGTCGCCGCTTTTGACGATATAGCCGTACTCGGTAAAGGCCCCCTGTTCCAGTCCGGCGATGTGTTTCCCCAGCGCCGCCGCGTCAATGGCGGGCTTCCACTCGTCCGGCATATGATGGCCCCCAATGAAGGGGATCTGTGGGACTATGTCAATGGCGGCACCGGGAAGGGGCAGACCCCGCCTAATACACCCCTGCCACTTGTATGCATCACCACCACCGCCGGAACCGGCTCCGAGGTAGACCAGTGGGGCGTGATCAACAATGAGGAGACCCAGGAAAAGATCGGCTGCGGCGGCCTGGACAGCCTGTTCCCGGTGCTGGCGGTAGTAGACCCGGAACTGATGGCCTCCGTTCCGCCCCAGTACACCGCTTACCAGGGGTTCGACGCCCTATTCCACTCCACCGAGGTCTATATCAGTAAGATGTCCAATCTGATGAGCGATATGGTGGCCCTCGCTGCCATTGAAAACGTGGGCGCATATCTGGCCCGCGCGGTAGCGGACGGCGCCGATATGGAGGCCAGGGAGCACGTGGCCTTCGCCAACACTATGTCCGGCTATGCCATGGTCACCGGCTGCTGCACCAGCGAGCACTCGCTGGAACACGCCATGAGCGCCTATCACCCTAACCTGCCCCATGGCGCAGGGCTGATTATGATTTCCACCGCCTACTATCAGCATTTTGTGGACAAGGGCTACTGCTCGGAGCGGTTTATCCGCATGGCCCAGGCGTTGGGAATGAAGGACGCCGGTAAACCCCAGGATTTCATCACCGCTCTGGTAGAGCTGCAAAGAGCCTGCGGTGTGGCGGAACTGAAAATGTCCGACTACGGCTTCGCGCCTGACGAGATGGACAAAATCGCCGCCAATGCCCGGGAGACGATGGGCGGGCTGTTTTTTGCGGATCCCTGCGATCTGACCCATGAGGACTGTGTAGACATTTTGAAAAAGTCTTACCGTTGAAGGAGGATGTGGCATGGCAATGAAAACCTTGGTCCTGTTCTACTCCTGGTCCGGCAATACGCGCCGGATCGCGAAAAGCATCGCGCAGAAAACGGGCGCGGATCTGTTTGAACTCCAGCCGAAAACCCCTTATCCCGACAATTATAACACGGTAGTCGCCCAGGCGAAGCAGGAGATCCAGCGCAGATATGAGCCGCCCCTGCTGCCCGTCTCTGTTGATTGGAGCGCCTATGACACAGTCTACCTCGGCACGCCCAACTGGTGGTCCACCATGGCACCGCCGCTGTATGCCTTTCTGCGGGAGGTCATGCCCACGGACAAGACGATCATCCCCTTCTGTACTCACGGCGGCGGAGGTAGCGGGAAAATTGCCAAGGATATCGCCACCCTCTGCATCGGCTGTGATGTCCTGCCCATCTTCTCCATTCAGGACGATGGAGGCGCGGGTATGGAACAGAAGCTGGAGGACTGGCTGAAACGGATTGACCAGCCATGAAACCAAAACAAATTGCCCGCTGTCTGGTGGATTTCGGGATGACCGCGCTCCTGCTGGGGCTGATGGCCTATTCTGTCACAGGGCAGGCCGTCCACGAGTGGATGGGGGTGGCGGCGTTCCTCCTGTTTGTTGTCCATCACGGGTTGAATGGGGACTGGATCCGATCGCTAAGAAAGGGCCGGTATACCCCCGCCCGGGTACTCCAAACCGTGCTGGCCCTTCTGCTGCTGGTCAGTATGCTGGTCCAGATGATCAGTGGCATCGCCATGTCCCGCCACGCGCTGCCCTTTTTGGATGTTCCGCTGCCCGCCTCCACCGCCCGCCTGCTCCACCTGGCCTGCGGATATTGGAGTTTTCTGCTGGTATCCCTGCATCTGGGATTTCATTGGGGAATCTTTTTGGGCCTTGGCCGAAAGCTGCGGGACGGGCATCCGCTCTCCCCGGCAGGCCGTATTGTGGCGCGTACTCTGGCGGGAGCGGCGGCGGCCTGGGGCGTGGTTTGCTTCGTGCAGCAGAATATCGTGGATTACCTGTTTTTGAGGACAGAGTTTGTGTTCTTCGATTATGAGAAACCGCCTCTGATGGCGCTGGCTGAGCTGACCGCGATGATGGCGTTGTGGACGCTGGTCGGGTATCTGCTGCAGCGGCTTGCTGTCAGGCAGGTAAGGCAAGGAGGGCGTACGGAATGAAGCGAATCATCGTTTTCCTGCTGGCGGCCTGCCTTCTGCTGCTTTCCGCCTGTAGTGATACGACTGCAGACCAAAGCCCTATGCCGGTGCCTCTCCCAACTCAGAGCACCGCGCCTGCCCCGATGGATAGCGTCACGCCGCAGGAGACGCCCAATACTGCGCCGGAAGAATCGGAGCCGGGTGATACTGTCCTTCCTGTGGTCTACATGACCACCGATATCAGTCCGGACGGCTTGCTGGCTGCCTATGCGGCGTTAGGGGCCTGCCCCAGCGGGAACATTGCGGTCAAACTGTCTATCGGGGAGCCGGGAAGCAACTATCTGCGCCCGGAGCTGATCGGCGATCTCGTGCGTTCCTTGGAAAATGCCTCCATCGTGGAGTGCAACACCATTTATGGAGGGCGGCGAACTTCCACCGCCATGCACTATCTGGTAGCGGAGGAGCATGGCTACACTGCCGTTGCCAAGGTGGACATCATGGACGAAAACGGTTCCATGACCCTGACGGCAGAGAGCGGAGACGTTTTGACCGAAAACTATGTGGGCGCGAATTTTGGGCAGTATGACTATTTCATCGTGCTGTCCCACTTCAAGGGCCACAGTATGGCGGGCTTTGGCGGGGCCATCAAAAATATCTCCATCGGTATCGCCTCCTCGGAGGGAAAAAGCTGGATCCACAGCGGCGGCACCAGCCGGACCAACGCCTGGGGCGGCGACCAGACTGCCTTCCTGGAGGCGATGGGCGAGGCCGGGAAGTCTGTTGTGGACGCGTTGGACGGAAATATCCTCTACATTAATGTCATGAATCGCTTGAGTGTGGATTGTGACTGCGACAGCAGCCCTGCTGAGCCGGATATGCACGATATCGGTATTTTGGCCTCCTATGACCCGGTGGCGCTGGATCAGGCATGTGTAGACCTGGTGTACGCCGCCGGGGACGGAGCATCCCTGGTGGCGCGTATCGAATCCCGGGACGGCATCCACACCCTGGAGCACGCCGAGGAGATCGGCCTTGGCAGCCGCACTTATGTGCTTGTGGAATTGGAGGCCGCCGATGATTGAGATACTGCGCCGGGAGTTCATCTATATCTGGTACTATTTCAGCATCCAGTTTGAGCAGATTTTTCAGTACTGGGTGCTGGGCATGGTGCTGGGCTCCGTCATTTCCGTTTTTGGAAAGCAGAAGATCCATCAGGCGTTTCAGGCCCTGGGGGGACGGCGGCTTGGGGTTCTCGGGATCGCCGCGGCCAGTGCACTGGGCATCGCCTCCCCACTGTGCATGTACGGCACCATTCCTATCGCCGCATCCTTTTCCGAAAAAGGGATGCGCCATGACTGGCTGGCGGCGTTTATGACCAGCTCCATCCTGCTCAACCCACAGTTGCTGATTTACAGCGCGGCCCTTGGCCCGACAGCCTTATGGGTGAGGCTGATCTCCTGCTTTTTGTGTGGAGCGGCGGCGGGGCTTTTGATTCGGGCGTTCTATGGTGACAAGGCCTTTCTTTGATTTCCACGGCTTTTCGGGATCGGCCACCCGGGACATAGATCCCAATCCCCTGCTTCGGTTTGTAAAGAACCTGGGGCGAAACGTCAAAGCCACCGGTGGTTGGTTTCTGCTGGGGGTGCTGTTGTCCGCGCTGTTTCAGCGGTATGTGCCAGCGGAACTGGTGGCGGATCTGTTTGGAAATAACCGGGGGTTCGGCGTGCTGCTGGCGGCCACCATCGGCGTCCCCCTCTATGCCTGCGGCGGGGGGACGATCCCGCTTCTTCAAGCGTGGCTGGCCAACGGTATGAGCATGGGTTCTGCCACCGCCTTTATGATTACCGGCCCCGCCACCAAGATCACCAATCTGGGTGCGGTGAAAATTGTGCTGGGTGTGCGCCGTTTTGCGTTATATCTGGTGTATGCCAATGAGAATCCGCATTTGCTCCAGGAAATTCTTCGTGACGAATGGGGCTTCGACGGCTTTGTAGTGTCCGACTGGGGCGCGTCCAACGACCACACTGCGGGTGTGGCAGTAGGCTCCCATCTGGAAATGCCCACCACTGGCGGCGATTCTGATTTGGAGCTGGTGGAGGCGGTGAAATCCGGCAGGCTGGATGAAAAACTGCTGGACCAGCGTGTGGACGAGCTGCTGGATCAGGTATTCATCATTTCGGGAGAAGGCCAGCAGCCCCAGCGAGGCCAGCAGTTCGGCCTCCCGGTAAAGCTGTTTCAGCGGGGACAGTGAGCGCAGAACGGTCAGGGGCAGCCATTGATAGGCCCCTGCCAGACGCAGCAGGCCAAAATCCCTGCGGTCGTACAACAAGGGGGACACCTCCTTCAATTTGGGGGCTGGAATGTAACCGAAGGTGACATAGGAGGGTTACATTTTTTCGATGTAACCGAACATCCGGTAAGAAAAAACGTTGAAATCAATGGATAAAACAGGGCTGACCATCGGTTACATTGGGGTGCCCGTGTAACCGATGGTCAGCCTGGGATTTGCGCCGTCAATGTAACCGATGGCCAGGGGTTTTGACGGGTATTTGTAACCGAAGGTGAGGGTATGATTCGCGCTTCCAAAGTAACCGAAGGTCAGCGGGAAAAGGAATAGCAGTCGGTGCGCATGGAGAAAAAGTCTCCGGCATCGCTAAGGGGGAGCACATAGATGTGGCACGACCTCGCCCCGGAAAACCGCTGGGAGAGCAGGCACACGCTGAGGGTGAACTGGTCGTCATCCTCTACCAGCCTGCCCTTGATGGCGTTGCTCACTGCCTTCCACCCTTTATTGTCCTGGTCGAATACGTTTCGGGAATCCAGGTCGCAGAACTCCTCGATGACCAGCAGCGCCCGGTCCAGCATGGGCAGCTTGCCGTGGCGGCGCTCGTGCTGGTCCAGCAGCCGGGTGATGGTGTCCGTCAGCCAGGCGGGGGTGGAGAAGCGGCAGTGGGGGAGCAGGGTGTTCAGCTCGACCAGCAGCCAGCCAAACTCGTTTACCGAAACGGTTCCGGCGATGTCCAGCGGAGGCAGGACGGGCTTTCGGCCAACGGTGAGCAGCTCCGGCAGGCAGGATTCACACAGGGCGCGCAGCTCCACCGTGCCCTGTTCCATCTGGGCGGCGGTCCGCTCCAACGCCTTTGCCATGGCCTCCGGCGGACCGCCCTGGTCTTTCAGCAGAGCCGCCGCTTGACCGCTGGACTTGTAGGCGTCGAAGGTGATGGCCTGGATTTGCTGGATCATCTCTTTGATGGTTTGCATGAAATTTTCTCCTTTACTTTGCTTGTTTTTTGATTCAATATCGCTTACAATAGGGATAAGAAATAGTAGGATGATTTCGTTGCAGGCGGCAGTTAGGATGGGAGTGGTTATATGCCGTTACCGCTGGAAAAACGCTATACCCTGGCCGACGCGCAGACCTGGGATGAACAGGAACGCGTCGAACTGATTGACGGGTATCCAATCATGCAGGCTTCACCGACCAGAGCGCATCAGAGAGCCGTCGCTTCTTTGCTTGGGCAGCTTTACGCCTATTTGAATGGGAAGAAATGTGAGGTCTATCCCGCCCCCTTTACCGTTCGGCCATTTGAACAGGAGGGCGACCAACCGGAGGACGTGGACACTTTGGTGGAGCCGGATATCACTGTAGTATGTGACCCTTCCAAGCTGGACAATACAGGCTGCAAAGGTGCGCCCGATTTGGTGATGGAGGTCCTTTCTCCTTCCACCCAAAGGCATGACAGGCTCACTAAGTTCAACCTCTATCAAAGGGCCGGCGTCCGGGAATACTGGATCGTGGACCCGGACAGCAAATCCGCGCAGCTCTTTATTCTGGAGGACGGTCACTATGCGGCAAAAGATTTTGGCACAGTCGGAGATAAGCTGAAGGTGAATATTCTGGAGGATTGCACCATCGACCTATCAGAAGTATTCCCTGAATAATGCGGCGGGCGGGGATTTTTCCCGTCCGCCGGTTTTTTACTGTTCCGCGCCCTGTTTCAGCCTTGCCCGCAGATCGGTGGGCGAGGTGGTGATGGCCTCATACTCCTTGGGGGAGACGTGGATAGCAATGGGTACATGGTTGTGGCCGATGCACAGCAGCCCCTCGCCCCGGCGGAACCGGGTGATCATCCGCGCCTCCTCCTCGGTAAGCGCCAGCTTCTCCTGGACCAGCCGGGCCTCCTGTTCCTCCATCTGCATGATGAACTTCACACGGCAACTATCCAAAATGCCCTTGCCGTACTTGCCGCCATCCAGCGCCATCATATCCGCCATGCCCTGGGAGGTGACTCCGGCGATACCGCCCTGGGAGCGGATCAGCTTCACCATCTACATGGTGTAGTCCGCCGCCAGGGGGTTGGAGTTGGCCCCCAGCAGTTTCCACAGCTCATCGGACAGCAGCGCCGTGCCCACGTCGCCGTTCTGAACGATGATGTCCGTGGCAAAGCCGGTGGCGGCGTAGACGGCGGCCAGCTGGAGGTCGTCGGACAGGCCGGTGAGGTCGATGACGATATAGGGATTGTCCGTGTCCACGTTGGTCTGCCCGCCCATGGAGGCGGCGGAACCGGACACATACCGGGTGAGCACCACGGCCAAATGGCGGGTTTCCGGGCGCTCTATCAGCAGGTCGTACCAGTCCTTCACCATGGGCATCTCCTTCAGCGTCTTGCCATCCTCCTCGAACAGGCTGGCGTTGTCAAAGGTGATCCCGAACCGCCCGTAGCACTCAATGAGGGACGAGTCGATGTAGCTCCGGTCCTCCTCGGTGAGCCCCCGCTTTTGCAGGGAGTACCACACGGACAGCCAGGACACCTTTTCCGCCAGCAGGGAATCCTGGCGGGCCTGACCGCCGTAGGCCCCGGCGCTGAACCGGCGGATCTCCATGAGCCCGATGCAGTCCGGGGAGGACGGCCCCAGCTTGATGAACTGGCCGCCCATGGCCTCGCAGAGGGGGCGGTACTCGTGGCCCTTCTCCGGCACGATGCAGATGATCTTCCGGCCCTGTTCCCGCAGGCGCTTGGCGATGCACTGGAGCATGGTGGACTTGCCTGCGCCGCTGGAGCCGAAGGCGGCGAAGTTGCCGTTGGTGTACTTGTAGTCGTCGAAAAAGTCCATGAACACCGGGGAGCGGTTGTAAAGGTTCAGGCCCAGGAAGATACCCCCCGCGTCGCTCAGCTCATAGGAGGCAAAGGGGAAAGCCCCCGCCACCCCTGGGTGAGGGCATTGCGGCGGCTTTTGCGCTCGATGTCCGGGTCTGAGATCAGCAGGGGCAGGAAGGACAAAAACGCCTGTTCATGCTTGAACTCGCACCGCTTGGCCAGCATATCCGACGCCACGCACAGGGTCTCCACTGAGGTGAGGCGCTGCTCCAGGGTGTCGGGATCATCCGCCACCACCTCGATCAGTGTGTGCATATAGTAAAAGTCTTCTCCTTCCCGGTTCATGCCCTCCTTCAGATAGGTCCCGGCGTAGATGGCGTCGCCCAGTTCCTCGAAGTCCTGGCGGGTGTCCCCCACATCCCGCATTCGGGAGCGGTTCGCCATGGTGGCCTGGGAGATGGAGCTCACCGTCTTTTCCCGGGGCTGGCGGCGGAGCTGAAAGCTGAGGCTCACCCCCTCCCCGGCCTCGATGAGGGGCGTCAGCCAGCCCTTGCCCACCACCGTGGCGTAGCCGTAGCCCGCGATGTAGAGGTAAGCGTGGTACACCCCGTCCAGCAGCAGGTAGTCCGGGGAATGGCTGTCGATGGAGGAGGGGGCGATGAGGTCCGGGATGGTGGTAGCTCCGGCCTCCAGCACATTGACGCCGCCGGGGAGCGGTTTTTTCCCGAAGCGCCGTTTCCGCTTTTTCCCCGGCACGGCGGCGGGGGCCTCGACCATTTGCAGGGCGGTTTCATCAAAAACGCCGTGGACCGTGCCCAGCATATCAAAGGCCCCCTCCGGAAGCCGGATGTGCTGAGAGGTATGCTTGTTCAGCAGTTGGTAGAGCAGCTCCAGAATGAAATTGTCCTCATATTCCGGCTCCAGCACCGCCACGCCGCAGCGGTCCAGATACCGCCGGGCCACCTCCGCCTTCTCGTTCAGCAGCGCGGCCACCGCGCCGGGGGTGTTGTCCGCCGCCTTCATGCTGGGGTCGTAGGCGAAGGAGAGGAAGAAGCGGTGGGTGATGGCCTCCCGCTGGACCAATTGGGGAACGTAGACCATGCTCTCCTCGATCATCTCCCGGCAGCGTTCGTTCCGCTCCCGCTCCAGCGCCCCGCGCAGCACTTTCATATAGCTGTTCAGGTCGAATTTCTGGGTGAGAACGTTAATTTGGAGGTTGGACGGGGCGATTTTCAGATAGGCGGCCAGGTCGGCGATGGCCGTGCCCTTTTCCATTTCGGACATGGTGTAGAAGTTCACCGGCAGCAGCTCCACGATCTTGATGAACCGCTTGTCCCGGGTGAGCACCACGCCCTGGATGATGTCCTTCACGGGAAGCCATGCCTGGATGCTCCCGGCATAGGCTCCGCCACGGTCACTGACGCCGGTTACGCCGCCGCCGAAGATAAGCTCTTTCAAATTCATGTTCGTTTACCTCTCCTCGAAAAGTCATGACCCGGCGCTTTCGCCGCCAGGTCCACCAGGTATGTAAGTAACGGGTCAGGCTGTCGTCCTTCAGGCCGATCAGGGCGAAGCCCACCACCGGCACCAGCAGGAACAGCGATACAATGATCTTCCAGGTCAGCTCCAGCGGCAGGCAGAAGGCGCAGAAGGCCGGCACCGGCAGGCCCACCAGCACCGCCTCGATGGCGTTGCGGATCTCAAACAGCCCGAACAGCTTTCCCGCGTCGGTATAGTTGGCGGGAATGTAAAAGTCCGGCAGGGGCAGAATGAAAGAGAGGTAGCCCATGAAAAAGCAGGAATTAACTGTGCTGAAAATAGAGGATTTTCGCCCGTTTCCAGGCAATCCCTTTCATTTGGTGGAGGATGAACAGCTTATGGAGTTATCGGAGAGTATCAAGGAATTTGGCATGGCCGCGCCCATCCTCACCCGGCCCACGGATGATAAAAGCGGCTACGAGGTCATATCGGGACAGCGGCGTGTCCGGGCGGCGGAGTTGGCGGGGATTGAGAGCGTCCCCGCCTTTGTTCTGCCCATAGACCGTGACCGGGCCATCATCACCCTTGTGGACAGCAACATCCAGCGGGAGAACATTCTCCCGTCTGAGCGGGCCTTTGCCTACAAGATGAAACTGGACGCCATGAAGCGGCAGGGCTACCGCACCGATCTAACATTGTCCCAAGTTGGTACGAAGTCCCGGACGGATGAAATCGTGGCAAAGGGCTTTGGCGTCAGCAAGTCCACGGTGCAGCGGTTTATCCGCCTGACGGAGTTGCTGCCGCCTATTTTGCAGATGGTGGACGAGGGCAGGATCGCCCTCACCCCTGGGGCGGAACTGTCCTTTTTGACACAGGAGGAACAGGAAAATCTGCTTACCACCATGGAGAGCGAGGACGCCACGCCCTCGCTGGCCCAAGCCCAGCGCATGAAGAAACTGAGCCAGGCGGGACAGC
>CAOKLO010000092.1 GCA_948469375.1 uncultured bacterium
GCAGGCGGGCGTCGGTGGTGGGAATGCGGTTGTGGTCGTCGATGTTCAGGGTGGTCAGGCAGCTGATATAGATCTTATACTTGCTCTCTTTGGGCAGGGAGTAGGTAAACTGGTCATTGAGGCAGTGGATGCCCTCGATCACCAGCACGTCGTCCTCCCGGAGGGTCAGGAAATTGCCGTTATACTCCCTTGCGCCCTTCTTGAAATTGAACGTGGGCATTTCCACCGTCTCGCCGTTCAGGAGGCGCACCATGTCCGTGTTGAACTGCTCCACGTCCATAGCGCCCAGGCCTTCAAAGTCGTAATTGCCGTTTTCGTCCCTGGGGGTATCCTCCCGGTTCTTGAAATAGTTGTCCGTGCCGATGGCGTGGGGACGAAGACCGCAGGCCCGCAGCTGGGTGGACAGCCGGTGTGAAAAGGTGGTCTTTCCGGAGGACGACGGCCCGGCGATCATCACAAAACGGACCTCCTTCCGGGACGCGATCTCTGCCGCGATATCGCCAATCTTCTTCTCCATCATGGCCTCGTGAGCAAGGATCAGCGGGGTCGCGCTTCCTTGGGAGATGGTGGTGTTCAGCTCTGCCACATTGGAAGCGTTCAGGGCCTGGGAGCGGAGGGTGGATTCATACAGCTCCCGGAAGACCTTGACAGAAGGCTTGAACGCCCCTAACTGGTCCGGGTTCTTCTGGGTGGGCAGCCGGAGGACAAAGCCGTTTTCAAACAGCTCCAGCCCGTAACAGCGGATATAGCCGGTATCGGGGGCCATGTAGCCATAGAAGTAATCCACAAAGCCATCCAGAGAATAGATATTCACATGGGAGTTGATCCGGAAACTGAAGAGCTGGGCCTTGTGAACCAGCCGGGCGTTCCGGAACAGATCAATGGCGTCATCGGTATTGATGGTGGTCTTTTTGATGGGCAATGCCTGTGCCGTCAGCTCCCGCATCCTGGCCTCCACCTTTTCCAGAAGGGTTTTATCAAGGATAAAATTACCGCTGGCCAGGATGAACAAGGCGCTGCTGAGGGAGTATTCCACGGAAATGCGCTCCACATTCTCCCGGCCCGCCACGTCGTAAAACGCCTTGAGCATCAGGAACACGGCGCTGCGCTCGTAGGTCTGGATACCGGGTTTATCCTGCGCCGTGACCATCTTCAACGCGCATTCCCGGTCCAGCGTCTTATGCAGCTCACACAGCTTTCCATCCCGGTTCACCAGCAGGATGTCACAGGGGTACCGGTCCTGGAAGTCCGCCGCAATTTCACGGTAGGGCGTCCCATAGGCGTAGGTATACTCTATGCCGTCTACGATTACCTTTATCATTCTCTTTTCTTCCATAGGATAGCCTCCTTTATTCTCGTCGTTCTGCCTAAAAACTGAAGGACGGGCTTTCTGCAAATTGTATTATACACCAGCCTCGTGGAAATTACAAGGAGCTTTCCGCTGTGTTCCGCTGAAATCAGTTGAACGGGCCGGGCGTTTATGGTCCAATCCAATCAATTCGTTTTTGAAGGGGCATGAAGCGTTTTTCTGAAGCATTCCCGTTTCTGGGGCGATTTGTTGATTCTGATTGCGGCAGCTGCCTCGAATATCGATTCCGTATGGGTCGGGATACACTGTGATCAAGTCCTCCCGGAGAGAACAGCGCGCCTGCTGGCATTGGATTCCAGATCATGGGCTGGACCGTGTATCCGCTGGCTTTGGCGTTACTGATTCCGGGCGTGTATCTCCGGAGGCCTTGAAATCCCATAAAGAGCAAAGCTCCCGGAGGCGCGTCCCCACAGGAGCCTTGTTCTTATGTGCGGCCTTATTCCCTGTCTTCCTCGGCTTCCGGAACGTCCCTGGGGCTTCCGTCGCAGCAGCCGGGATGGTCCGTCATGTACTTCCGGAAAGAGCCTTCGGTCAGTCCGGCCACGTCCGCGATCCGCTCGTTCACCATATCCCACATACAATACGGCAGATGTCCCCGATGCCCGCGATGTATCTGGACGCAGGCAAAACAGTCCCCGTGCAGCTCGCATTTGGCCTTGCAGGGGCAGAAATCGCCGCTTTCCCGTACCTCCTGCAAAAACTGCTGCTTGACTTTGGCGGATTCCTCATGCTTTCCCTCGCGGCTCAGACGGTCCTGCAACAGCGCCAGAGGGTGACGGTCAATTTCCATAACGTCCTCTCCTTTCGGCCAAAAGTTTCCCTGGGATTCTTCCTGTTTATCATAGCACACCTGCCGCCGGTATTCCAGAGTTTTTTGTGTATCTGAAGTTTTTGAGGAAAATGCAGAAAACCGGCCAGGAACGCTCTCCCAGCCGGCACGGTCACTATAGATTCAGGGACGCAATCGCTTTCTGCATCTGTTCTGCGGAGGCCTTCAGCGCGGACAGCTCTTCTTCGCTCAAGGGGATTTCCAGGATCTCCTGCAAACCCTCCCGGCTGACAACCGACGGCAGGCTTAACGCAAGACCCTCCAGCCCATACTGCCTGTCCAGCACCGCCGAAACCGGAAGCACCGCGTGCTCGTCCTTCACAATAGCCTCCGCAATCCGTCCCACGGCCATTGCAATGCCATAGTACGTCGCGCCCTTCCGCTGTATAATTTCCCCGGCGCTGCCCCGGACCTCCTGATAGAGCCGTTCCCGGTCCTCACGGCAAAGACAGCGGCCGCGGAGACAGCTAAAATCCTCCAGGGCCAGACCGGAGACGTTGGCCTCGCTCCAGACCGCAAGCTCGCTGTCCCCATGCTCCCCGATGATGAACGCGTGGACATTCCGGCTGTCTATCCGCAGTTCGCCTCCGAGAAGCTGTTTCAGACGGGCCGTGTCCAGTACCGTGCCCGAGCCGATCACCCGTTCCCTGGGATAGCCCGACAGCTTCCAGGCTACGTAGGTCAGCACGTCCACAGGATTGGATACCACCAGCAGAATGCCTCCGAACTCCCTTGCTGTGATCTCCTGTATGACGGATTTCAGGATTACCGTATTCCGTCCGATCAAGTCCAGCCGGCTCTCCCCCGGTTTCTGGTTGGCGCCCGCCGTCACCACAATCAGGCCGCAGTCTGTGATGTCGTCATAGTTCCCTGCCGTAATCTCCATCGCCGCGCCGTAGGGCAGACCGTCCCGCAAATCCATGGCCTCCCCTTCCGCTTTCTCCTGGTTCACATCCAGAAGCACCAGCCGCGTAAACAGGCCCTGCTGGAGAAACCGGAACGCGATCGAAGCCCCTACATAGCCGCAGCCAATAACGGCCGCTTTCCTGGCGTCTGTTTTCATGCGTATTTCCTCCGTTCGTCCGCCGTTGTTGCTCTCAGCTTGCCCCCTTTTCTGCGTTTTATGCCATTTGCAGAGTTCTGAAAGCCGTTTTGCTGTCCCCTTTCGTTTTCATGATTCGTATTGGGTCCATAGCGCCAGGTCATACGGATTGTGGCTGTTTTCGGTGTCCACGAAGATGCCCTCTATATCGGGGTCAAATGGTCATGCAGCAGCGGTTAAGAAAGAATCTCCTTTTACGGCGGGAAATGTCTTGATCTTCACCGCGGGAGGCAGGAGTATAGCATCAACAACCGCTGCCGACAATGGAGAAAAGATGCAGCATACAACAATATGAAAATAATTGTTTTGAACTACAGAGAAAATTGTTGTAGAATACAGGGAAAAGGAGGTCGGATAGATGCAGCTGCAAAGTTTTATGCAACGTTTGAAGGAATCCGAATGGATCAAAGGAGATGCCCATCAATACGCGCTGTCCGGGGAACTTCAGGTTGAGGAGCTGAATCCGGCGGAGCTTCAGGACTTTCCTGAGATAATCTATATTCGCAGCAAGCGGGATTATCTGGTTGGCCGCATTGACCGGGACCTTCTGCTCTACCTGATCCGCAGTGAACGAACTTCTATGCCTCTCCAGATTTTGGATGCCATTCGTGACGGCATTATTGCTGTGGACGCGGATGGACGCATCTACTACGCGAATGAGGCCTATACAACCGTGTTGGGTGTGCCGCTCCGCCGGGTTCTGGGAAAGTATATTCAAAAAATTGAACCCAGCGCCCTCCTGGTTCGTGCGCTGGAGGAGCGGACGGTTCAAACCAGCTCCAAGCAAATGGTTTCCTCTGTAAACAAATATGTATCCTTACAGGCATTTCCCATTTGGAATGGAGCATCCTTTCTGGGCGCGGTTTCCATTTTCCGGGATGTGACGGAGCTTCATCAACTCAATCAGGAGGTCCGCCAGATGGCTGGGGTTGCGGATGAATATTCCCGGCGTTTGCAGGAATACGAGGTATCTGTCGATCTGAATCTCACTTCTTATGACCGGAACTTTCAAAAGGTCATCCATCAGGCGGCAACGGTAGCGCACGCAGACATCGCGGTGCTTTTATATGGAGAGCTTGGCGCAGGAAAGGAAGTTGTCGCAAACTATCTGCATCGGTGCAGCCCCCGCAGGGAAAAACCCTTTCTCACCGTTTCCTGCTCCGCTGTTCCGGAAGATATGCTGGAAGACGAGATATTTGGCAGAGGCGGAGAACCTGGACTCCTGGAGCTTGCGGAAGGCGGGACGTTGTTCCTGGACGAGGTGGGTGATTTGCCGCCCCACACCCAGTCAAGGCTTCAGGGGACTTTGCGGAAAAAACCGGATATCCGTTTGATCGCGTCTGCCAGCCAGCGCTTGGATCAGCTGGTGAACACCAAAAGATTCCGACAGGACCTGTATTTCCAGATTGCCACCATCACGCTGCATATCCCTCCGCTGCGGGAGCGGCCGGATGACATTATTCCATTGGCAAATAGATTTTTGAGCTTCTACAATGAAAAGCACAAGAAAAATCTGGTGCTTTCGCCGGGGGTCTATAAAAACCTTCGGGCCTACCACTGGCCTGGAAACATCCGGGAGCTGAAAAACCATATTGAACGTCTGGTGATTCTGGGTGACGATACCCAACCGCTGCTGGTGACAGTTCCAGCTCCGGATGACTATGCGGCAGAGCAGAAAACGATATTCTCAGGAACCTTGGAGCAGCAGCTTCGCGCCTTTGAGACGCAGGCCATTCAAGCAGCCATTGACCGCTGCGGCGGCAATCGGACCCAGGCCATGAGAGAGCTTGGAATCAGCCGCCGGACCTTTTATCGAAAATGTGCGGTGCTGAGAATCAGTGGCGAAAAGTAAACAGTGCCAGAAATGCCACAGGAGGTTGTGCCAATTACGCTACAACCTTCTGTGGCATTTTTCAAAAAAACTGATGGTGATTCGGTGTTTCTTAATAATAGCGAAATCTACCGGAATCGCTTATCATAAAAGTATCAGAAAACCCGAATATTATAGCAAAGGAGCGTTTGTCACATGAAAAAGGTATCCATCGGCGGCGGCCAGGGCTTCTGGGGAGACAGCCCGGACGCTGCCATCCATATGATCCGGGAGGGGAACCTGGACTATATGGCCTGTGACTATCTGGCGGAGCTGACGCTGTCCATCATGCAGCGCCAACGGATGAAGAACCCTGCCGCCGGTTATGCCCGTGACTTTATTGACCTGATGAAGGTGGTGGGTAAGGAGGCTTTCGAGAAAAAGATTGGTATCATTGCCAATGCCGGCGGCATGAACATCACCGGGGCCGTGGATGCGCTGAAAGCTGTTGCCCAGGAGCAGGGCATGAAGGGCTACAAGATCGGCTATGTTTTGGGCGACGACCTGCTGGATAAGATCCCCCGGATGATTGCCGATGGCTGCGAGTTCAAGAACATGGACGACGTGGGCGATTTCAACGAGATCAAGGATCAGCTGGTCAACGCCAACGTCTACTATGGCCGTGAGCCTCTTATGGACTGCCTGAGCCAGGGCGCGGATGTGGTCCTCACCGGGCGGGCCGCGGATTCTGCCATGTTCCTGGCTCCGCTGGCCTATGAGTTCGGCTGGACAGACCAGGACCTGGATGATCTGGCCCGGGGAATTATGGCGGGCCACCTTCTGGAATGCGGCGGTCAGGGCTCCGGCGGCAACTTCCAGTATGACTGGCGGAATGTCCCCGATATGGACCAGCTGGGCTTCCCCATCGCTGAGCTGACGAAAGAGGATTTCCACATCACCAAGGCGCCCAACTGCGGCGGCCTGATCTCCGAGCAGAGCTGCAAGGAGCAGTTCCTGTATGAGGTCCACGATCCCGCCAACTACATCACCCCCGACGTTACCGTGGATATCAGCCGTGCCACCTTGACGCAGGATGGCGGGAACCGCGTCCGGGTGGGCGGCATCAAGGGCAAGGCCAAGCCTGACCAGCTGAAGCTATGCCTGGGCTATCATGCCGGCTACAAGGTGGTGACGTACCTTTCCTTCGCGTGGCCCGACGCCTACGAGAAGGCTCAGTATGCCGCTGAGATTCTGATGAAGAAGATGAAGCGCAAGGGAATGCAGTACGAGGACCTGCGCGTCGACTATGTGGGCTTGAACGCCCTGCATCTGGATGTGGCCGAGGTGGACGAGGACCTGATCAAGCGCATGAACGAGGTGGTGCTTCGCATCGCTATCCGCACCAAGGACAAGAAGGACGCCCAGCTGATCATCCCCGAAATCAGCCCTTTGCAGCTGAACGGGCCTCCGGGCGCCTCCTTCTTCGGCGGACGAGCCCACATCACCGACGTCATCGGCCTCTGGCCCACGCTGATTCCCAGAGACGCTGTAAAACTGGAATCCCACATTCTGGAGGTGAACTGATATGGCAATGGTCTATCTGAACACTCTGGCCCATGGCCGCAGCGGCGATAAGGGCGACACCAGCAACGTCTGCGTGTTTGCCCGGGACCCCAAGGATTATGAGTACCTCAAGAGAGTGCTGACCGTGGAGCGGGTGAAGGAGTATTTCGGCGATATGGTCAAGGGGGAGATCATCCGCTACGATGTGGATACCCTCCATGGCATGAACTTCGTCATGAAGCACGCTCTGGGCGGCGGCGCAACCCACTCCCTGCGGCTGGATACCTTGGGGAAGTCCATGGGCTCCGCGTTCATGCGAATGAAGGTTGACACTGATTGGTGATAATAAATGTTTGAAAGGAGCATCTTCCTATGAAGTCTAATCAATATCCCGGTTTCCATAAGCTGACCACGGAGCAGCGGGCCGCCGAGGTAGCGGAGTTCGCCGGCCTGACCCAGGAGGAGATTGGCCGCCTGACAACGCCCGGCGCCCTGAGCTCCGAGGTGGCGGATCATGTGATTGAGAATGTGATCGGAACCTACCAGCTCCCTGTGGGCGTCGCCATGAACTTCCTGATCAACGGCAAGGAGTACGTCATCCCCATGGTGCTGGAGGAAGCCAGTGTGGTGGCCGCCGCTTCCAATGCCGCTAAGATGTCCCGGGCCGGCGGCGGGTTTACCACCAGCTACACCGGCAACATCATGATTGCCCAGGTCCAATGCATCGGCGTGGCAAACCCCTTCTTCGCCCGGCAGAACATCCTGCACCACAAGCAGGAAATCCTGGAGATTGCCAACAGCAAAGATCCTGTGCTGGTGAAGATCACCGGCGGCGCGAAGGATATGGAGGTCCGCATTGTGGATTCCCAGATTGGCCCCATGGTGATCACCCATCTGTTGGTGGACACCGGGGACGCTATGGGCGCCAACGCCGTCAATACCATGGCGGAGGCGGTGGCCCCCACCATTGAAAAACTCACCGGAGGCACCGTGAAACTCCGCATCCTCTCCAATCTGGCGGATCATCGTATTGCCCGCGCAACGGCCACCTTTACCAAGGAGGCCATCGGCGGCGAGGACGTGGTGGACGGCATTGTGGCTGCCTACGCCTTTGCGGCGGCGGACCCCTACCGGGCTGCCACCAGCAACAAGGGCATTATGAACGGCATTGACCCTGTTGTGGTCGCCACCGGCAATGATTGGCGGGGCATGGAGGCCGGTGTGCATTCCTACTGCGCCAGGGGAGACCACTATACCTCCCTGACCCGCTGGGAAAAGGACGCCCACGGCAACCTCACCGGCTCCATCGAGCTTCCCACGCCTGTGGGACTTGTGGGCGGCGCTACCAAGATCCATCCCGGCGCTCAGGCCTGTGTGAAGATTCTGGGCGTCACCAGTGCCGCAGAACTGGCCCAGGTCATTGCCGCCGTGGGCCTGGCCCAGAACTTCGCTGCTATGCGGGCTCTGGCCACCGATGGTATCCAAAAGGGCCACATGAAGCTCCACGCCCGAAATCTGGCTACGGTGGCCGGCGCTGCGGCTGACCAGCTGGATGCTGTTGTAGCAAAGATGATTGCGGACAAGACCATCTCTGTTGACTACGCCAAGGAGATTCTGGCTGGTATGCAGTAAGCAGTAACATGAATGGGGCGCGCCGCCAGAACCCCGGTGCGCCCCCACTGGGAAGGAGAACAATATGGCCAAGCAAAAAGAGCAAGTGGGAAAGTATATGGAGGTTTGGGGCGACACGGTTGTCCCCAAGGAGCTCGCTGCCTCCGCGGTTATCTGCATCATTTCTTCGATGGCCTTTTTCCTGGCTGGGCGGGCTTTCTTTATGAGCCTTGGTACCCTGGAGCCGGAGCTTGCCAAGGGCTATGCGCTCCTGGTGGGTATCGTGGGCACCTTTGCCGGAGCGATTATCGCTGGTATTCGCTTCAAGCCCAAGCGCCGCATTCTGGCAGACGCCTCCGGTGATGATATTGAGGAGATTCTGCACTCTGCCGGCATGACGCTGGAGGAGGAGATCGAGGCGCTGCGCACCGTTTCTCCGGAGGTAATCCGCGAGATGGAGAACTTTGAACTCTACTCCCTGCTGGCGCTGATTCCAGAGGATTCTCCCAATTATAAGCCCGAGTACCGCAGACGCGCGAAGGAAAAAGGGACAGGAAGAGAGGGTGTCTGATATGTTGACAAACATTTTATTGGCCATGGTCGCAGCGTTGGCGGGAGGCTTCCTGTACACGATTGTCGGCATCATCCCCGGAACAGATGAAACGGCCACCATGGTTCCGACCACCATCATTCTGGTGCTCGCGGGAGCTCCGGCAGGGGTTCTCTTTGCATGGGAGGTGGGCATCATCGTTGCCATGCAGTGCTCCCACACCATTCCGACGGCAATGACTGGTCTGCCCGGAAGCACCATGGCTGTGCCTCTGGTTCAGAGCTGCACGATTGCCAAGCGTCTTGGTGTTCCTCATATGGCTATGCGGAAAATGGCGGCGGGTTCTGTCGTGGGGACCATTTTTGTTCTGCCTATTGCCATCATTGTGGCGCTGCTGCTGTCCCCTCTGGGCGGGATGATCTCTGCTCATTCCGGGCTGATTTTTACCGTCTGCGCCGTGCTGGTGGCATACATCTCTCCGGCACGCTGGGGGGCGATTGCAGCCATCATTCCCTTTGCTATCTTCATTCAGGCTCTTCAGCGCATCGCGGTGGAAGGACATGGCTCCACAGTGTTTACCTCCATTTTCATGGGCATTACGATTGGCCCGATGATTTATGAACTCTTCGGCGCGCTGATCCCCAGCCGCCGGAAGCAGTTTGCCAAGGATGAACCCAATGAATCCTGGCTGGCTCCGGATTCCAAGCAGAAGCTGGCGTTTTTCCCCAATCCCTTTGGCCAGCTGACCCGGCAGCAGATCGCTCAGTGCGGCATCTGGAGCGCCATTTCCAGCGTGGGTTTCACAATGAGCCCTGTGGGAATGACGGTGCTGGCAGGCGAGGCCTCGGGCGGACGGAAAAAGGAGCTTTATGACCGGATCTCCACGTGCCTTGGTGTTCAGAATGCCACTTGCAATGCGACCTATATTGCGGGCCTGATTATCCCCTTGCTGGGCCTTGGCGGCGTGGCGATTGGCGGCGTGGCTGCTGGTCCGGCGGCTCCGCTCTTTGCCTGCGCGCCCCGCTTTGAGATCGGGAACAACCTCTCCCAGCTCCTCACGATTCCTGATTACATTCTCTTTGGTATCATCGGCGTTGTGGGCGGGGCTCTCTGCGCCTATCCCATCGGTATGCACAAGGCCCGCTCCTGGACGGCTCTGATGCTGCGGGCTGTCAGTCACGAGGCCCTGATCGGCGCTTTCTGCGGTCTGGTGGTGATGCTCTCCTTCTATGAGGCCGGCATCCTGGGCGTGTTCCTGGCCTTGACGATTGGCTTGGTGGGCGGTTTCCTGCACACAGTATTCGGCGTCCACACAGGCATCCAGTTCATGACCTACTACGCCTCTGCATGGCTGGTTACGAATATGCTGTCTCTAGCCGCCCTGCTGAACTGAGACTTCCATCAAAATAAGATCCCTTTCGCCTCTGCATGAAAATGTGCAGGGGCGAAACGGGTTTACCGTATAAAGGAGCGCGATTATTCATGGCTGATCTGGGTTCTCAGATTCATCTGGTAGGAAAGCTGTTTATCCTTATGAGTGCAGGCTTCCTCCTGCGGCGGAAGGGCATTCTCACGGAGGCCGGAAAGCAGCAGCTGACAGATTTGATCATTGATCTGGTTCTGCCCTGCAGCATCGTGTCGTCCTTCCTGACAGAACTGACCGTGAAGCAGATCCGGCAGGCCCTGGCAGTATTCCTGCTGTCCATCGGGACCCAACTGTTCAGCTGCCTGCTCGGATTCATCGCCTACCGCCGGTGCCGGGAAGAACATCGAACGGTTATGCAGTACGGCACCGTCTGCTCCAACTCCGGCATCCTGGGCACGCCCATCGCCGAGGGCCTGTTTGGAGCGGAGGGAACGTACCTGGCGGCAATTTTCCTGATCCCTCTCCGGGTGGTCATGTGGACACTGGGGCTGTCCTTTTTCACAAGAAAAGCGGGGACCTTCTCCCTGAAACGGATTGTAACCCACCCCTGCATTGCGGCGGTAGGCATCGGAAGCCTGCTCATGGTACTGCCGGTCTCCCTTCCTTCGCTGGCAGTGGATTGTCTGCATACCATCGGGGTATGTAATACGGCGCTGGCCATGCTTCTGATCGGAGGCATCGCGGCAGATATGGACCTGCGGCTGGTCCTGCATCCGGACACGTGGTATTTCACGGCAATCCGCCTTCTGCTCCTGCCTCTGGCGGTATTTCTGATATGCGGAGTCCTTGGCACAGATCCCCTGGTCCGGAATGTCACCGTAATCCTGACGGCTATGCCTGCGGGATCTACCACATCCATTCTGGCACTAAAATATGGAGGCGACGCGCCCTTTGCCTCGGCCTGCACAGCACTGACCACGGTACTGTCCCTGCTGGCCGTTCCCGTGTGGTGCGCTGTTCTCCTGTAAATCTTACGGTAAGTCTAGGGCTTGTTTGAAAAATCAAGGAAGGAGTGCTAAATCAACAAAACAGCGATAGAGGCAAGGTAAACAAAGGCAAGAAACGAAGCATCCAGCTTGTCATATCTGGTGGCAATCCTGCGAAACCATTTGAGTTTTTGGAAGAAGCATTCAACCAAATGGCGTTCTTTATATAGCCACCAATCTACCGGCCACGGATCAGAAACATTGCTCTGTGGCGGGATCACATAGCTGGCACCCTGTTCTGAGATGTAAGCTCGGATCGTCCTTGACCCATAAGCGCGATCTGCCAATACATTGCTGCCGCTGATCTCTACCCTTTCCAGCAGTTCAACAGCATGGACACAATCATGGTCATTCCCCGCAGACAGCATGAATTCAACCGGGTTCCCCAGTCCAT
>CAOKLO010000093.1 GCA_948469375.1 uncultured bacterium
ATTTTCGCACTTATCATCGATTTGTGCAATATTTATTTTTCAAACAAGCCCTAGCACGTTCTAACAAAAGATGCAAGTTTTTTTGAAAAGGGTCTTGACATTGGCAGTTAGCGGTAGTAAGCTAAGGCCGATTTCAAGGTTAGAATTTACTAACCATGTCCCGGAGGAGGCGAGGCAATGATGCCGCTGACAATGGCAAAGGCAGGGGAAACTGCGACCATCTGTAAAATCCCCGGTAAGGACGAGGTGCGCCAGCATCTGGCGGAGCTGGGATTTGTGGTGGACAGCAAACTGACGCGGCAGGAGGCCGCTATTCTTTAGAGCAAAAGTTAGCTGAGGCTAACAAACGAAAGGAGAGAATGGCAACGGAAAAATCTACCTGACGGATACCGGCTTCCTGCTGGCAAAGGATATGCTCCGGAGTGTCGAGCTGATTCATGAGCGGCTCCCGGCGATGGGGTTTGATCTGACCGAGGAAGAAACGCAGGACTTTATACGCACAATGGTGGTGAATCTGCCGGAGCATTGCCGGAAGCGGCTGGCTGGCAGAATGTGACAGCGAGATAAAGGAGAAACAATTCATGAAAGCGGGAGACAACAAGGAATTTTGGCAGAGGACGGCAAAATCCTATGGGTCATTCATGAAACATAGCTGGAAACTCTACGATACTATCTGTGAGAGGATACGTCCCGGCCTGACCAGGGAGATGAATGTGCTGGAGTTGGCGCTGGCGAAGATCAGGCGAGCGCTGAAGCCGGGGGGGCTTTGTTCGCTCCAACCGTTGTGCATGGAAGGGGCGCAGGGTTCCGTTTGAGGGCGCGGCTGCTGACCCTGGCGGGGGTCAAGGTCCATTCCAAATGGACAGCGGAAGGGTTTGAACGGTTCATTTCAGAGCATAATTTTCAAATCAGACAAACGGCTTTGCTTGGCGGGAGCCTTGCGCCGCTGTGTTATTTGGAGGCGAGTGTTCAGAAATGACAAAAAATACAGTCCTTGAATTGCTCATCCCCTTCCTGGGGACTTCATTGGGAGCAGGGGGCGTGTTCTTCTTAAAAGAAAAACTGAATCTGATGCTCCAGCGGTCCTTGACCGGCTTTGCTGCCGGGGTCATGGTGGCGGCGTCTGTCTGGAGCCTGCTTGTCCCCGCTATGGAACAGGCGGAGGGGATGGGCCGGTGGGCGTTTCTCCCTGCGGTGATCGGCTTTTGGCTGGGCGTCCTGTTCCTGCTGGTTCTGGACAGGACGATCCCCCATCTGCACCAGAACAGCACACAGCCGGAAGGTCCTCATACCCGGCTGAAACGGACCACCATGCTGGTACTGGCCGTCACCCTTCACAACATCCCGGAGGGAATGGCGGTGGGTGTGGTGCTGGCGGGCTGGATAGCCGGGAACAGCGGCATCACCGCCGCCGGTACGCTGGCATTGTCTCTTGGTATCGCCCTTCAGAACTTCCCGGAGGGTGCTATCATCTCCATGCCGTTGCGGGCGGAGGGTATGGGAAAAGGCCGCGCTTTCCTATATGGCGTTCTCTCCGGCATCGTGGAGCCTTTGGCGGCGGGGCTGACCATGCTGGCGGCGGGGCTGATCCTGCCCGCTCTGCCCTATCTACTCAGTTTCGCGGCGGGGGCCATGATCTATGTAGTGGTGGAGGAGTTGATCCCGGAGGCGTCCGCCGGGGAACACTCCAATCTGGGGACGCTGTTCTTCGCGGCAGGATTTACCATCATGCTGGCGCTGGATGTGGCGCTGGGGTAAGGGGGTAAAATGAAAATTTTGGTTTATGGCGCTGGTGTCATCGGCTGCTACCTGACCCATGTGCTGTGCGCGGCGGGAAACGATGTGACCCTACTGGCCCGTGGAAGCTGGCGGGAGACTTTGGAGCGGGACGGGCTGACCATCGTTCACCACCTGCAAAAAAAGACCACCCATGACCGGCCTCACGTCATCGGGGCACTGAACGGCGAACACTATGATTTGGTTTTTGCCGTCATGCAGTACCAGCAGATGGCGGCGATCCTGGACGATCTGACACAGGCGGACAGTCCTGTCGTAGTGCTGGTGGGGAACAACATGGATGCCGGGAAGATGGAAACGTACATACAGGCACATACTGCCGCCCCCAAAACGGTGCTATTCGGCTTTCAGGGCACCGGAGGACGGCGGGAGACGGATAAGGCCGTCTGCGTCCGGTTTGGTGATATGGGGATGACTGTTGGCGGAGCGCACGGAGAACCGTCCACGGCGGACAAGCAGGCCCTTACTTCGGCATTTGCCGACACCGGGTATCATCTCACCTGGGCGGCGGACATGGATGCCTGGTACAAGTGCCATCTGGCCTTCATCCTGCCCATCGTCTACCTGAGCTATGCCCTTGACTGTGATCTGAGGCGGGCCACAGGAAAGCAGATCAAAACAGGACTTCAGGCGGTCCGGGAGGGCTACGGCCTTCTGGACGCCCTGGGCTACCCCATTTTGCCGGAGGATACGATGGAGAAGCTCCACGGCTTCAAAGGGGCGCTGTCCTATGTCCTGTTGCGGCTCATGGCTAAAACCACCATCGGAGAGCTTGCCGCCACCGACCACTGCCGAAACGCGGTCACAGAGCTGGAGGCATTAGACACAGCCTTTGCCGCCCTGCGTGAGAGAGGGCTGGGCTTTCCCATGCCCCATTGGGACACCCTGCGGAGCGCCATGCCGGATTGGGAAAGACTGCACCAGTTATACAGAAAACAGGGAGGACACAGAAAGTGAAATACACCTGTTGTGAACGGTTACTGTGGCATATCATCGCCCCAGCATCCCTCCGCTATTTATCAAAACAGGGCTGGGATACTCCTGTATTGAAAAAGAAAGCCGGGATGATCTACCGCCAGATGGTGAAGCGCACCCCCGGCATCGGCGGGTTGACCGGTAACTCCCTCCACATCTGCCTTGTGGCCGGGATGATCTGGCTGTCCATCTATGAGGCGGCGGAGGGCAAAATGGACGAGGAATGCTTTGGGAAGATGGTAGTGGCCGGGATGGAAAGCCCAATGGTCAAAGCGTCCTTTACCGGAAAAGCAAAGACGGCCTTTACATGGACGGCACAGCAAAAGCGGGCAGCCAAGGCGGTACGGGATAACGCCGCCCCCGGCGGGCCGTTCAACTGGCAGGCAGAGATCATCCTGGGCCGGGACACGGAGGAATACACCATCCGCTACCGCCAATGCGGTCTATGCGCCCTGGGCCGGCAGGAGGGGCTGCCTCATTTGGTGCCATATCTGTGTGCGTTGGACACGCTGTCCATTGACTGGATGGGCGGCGCACTCTACCGGACCAAAACCCTGGCCACCGGCGGGGACTGCTGCGACTTCTATATCTGCAAGAAGGATTCCAAATGGATAAAGCAGGAGGATTATTATGCTGAAAATTACGGTACAAGTAGACGGAATGATGTGCGGGATGTGCGAGGCCCATGTGAACGATGCTGTCCGCAAGGCGTTCCCGGTAAAAAAGGTCACGTCCTCCCACAGCAAAGGGCAGACGGTGATCCTCACGGAAAGCGACATTGACGAGGCCGCTCTGCGCTCCGCCATCGGCGCTACGGGCTATGAGGTCAAGGCGGTGTCCAAGGAGCCTTATGAGAAGAAGGGGCTGTTTCACAGATGAGCCGTCATAATGCAGTTCAAAACGCTTACCGCTCTCTGGGTAAAGAGGCGACCTTCTATGACGGTATGATTACCTGCTCTACTTTGCCGGGGCGGGTGGTCTGCGGGCTGGTGTGGAACATGATTTAGTGCGTCCCTCAACGGGTTTCACGCCTTTCCTGACAAAGAGGCAGCATATCGTGAGATTTATCGTGTTCTCCGTCCAGGCGGAATATTCTGCGGCTGCTTCTATGTGCGTGGCGAGAACCGCCGTACAGATTGGTTTGTAGAAAAGCTCTATACCCCCAAGGGATACTTTACCCCTCCCTATGAAACGGTAGGGAGCCTACGGAAGCGGCTGACAGGGCAATACAAGCAGGTCGCAATGGAAACGGTGGAGTCCATGGTCTGCTTTACCGCAAAGAAAGGCGGCTGATTATGATATTTTTGGTTGAAAGCATTGTCCTTTGTCTGATTTTCACCCTTACAGTTCCGCTATATGGCCTGTGTAACCCACTGGCCATGATCGACTCCTACCCGCCCGCCATTGTCGCGCGGGCGGAGGAGCTTGGGCTGGTTCCCCGTGAACGAAAGCGGCGCGCGCCAAAGGTTGTCGCAGCCAAGCTGGCGTTCTGCCTGATTGCTGCGGTAGTGCTTGCGGTAACACTCCGTATATTCAACAGAGCGGATACCTTTCTCTCCGGCTTTGTGACCAGCTTCCTGCTCTGGCTGGTGGTGGACTGGTATGACGCGCTGGTCATCGACTGTCTGTGGTTCTGCCACAGCAAGCGGTGCATCATTCCTGGCACTGAGGATATGACGGCGGCGTACCACGATTATGGATTCCATATTCAGCAGTCCTGCATCGGGATATTCATCGGCCTGCCGGTGTGTCTGCTGACAGGAGGACTGACGGCGGCTTTTGCATGGGTGATGTAAGCGAAATATGAGGTGAATCAATGAAAAAACAATATTTCAACCCGGAACAGGACGGTTTTTACGGCGTCTATTACCCCAATTCTATGTCCAGCAATCAAGCGATGATCGCCATGCTGGGAGATTCCTCGGACGATCACATGGTAAAATCGGGCGTGAAATGGCTCCAAAAGCGGGGTTGTAATGTGATGGCCATGTCCCCCGACAAAAAGGACTATGGACACCACGACTACCCATTGGAGCGGATCGGGCAGGCCATTGAGGCCTTAAAATCCTATGGAAACCAGAAAATTGGCATTGTTGGGGCCTCCACCACCGGCATGATGGCTCTGGTGGCGGCATCCTTCTTCCCGGACATCACTCTGACCATTGCCATGACCCCGCCGGACTTTATCATGGAGGGTTTTTATCGGGGGAAAAAGGATGGCGCGGATGAGTGGCCCTCCGATGGCTCCAGCCTGACCTGGCAGGGCCAACCGCTCCCCTATCTGCCCTACGCCTACCGTCATCCGCAATATTGGCAGCAGGTCATGGCGGATTCCAAAGCCAGCGGCGATCAGATCGCCAGCCGCCCCATGTTCGAGGAATCCGAACGGCTGCATCCCGTCCGGGAAGAAGAAAAAATCAAGGTGGAAAACATCAGGGGCAAGGTCGTTTTCGTGGGCGCGGAGGATGATGCGCTGTGGGATACCTGCAAATACATCCGCCGGATGCTGGCCCGATTGGACGCTCTGCCCCATGAGTGCGTGGTAGAAGCGCTGCTCTACGAGCATGGCACCCACTTTGTGTTCCCGGAATCCATGCTGAAAACGGCGCTCCCAATAGGGTCCGGGCTGCTTGTCCGTCTGATGTTCAAAGCCGGGCGAGATCATCCCAAGGAGTGCAGGCAGACCCGATTGGATATTGACCGAAAATTATCTCGTGCCATTGCTGAATGGTGAAAGGGGGATAAGAAATGTCCAAGCAAGCATCAGAATTTCAAGAGAAATCCAAGAACAAGACTTTTCACATGAAAACAGACGGCTTTCATGGGGAACTGTTCCGCCCGGAGCAGGATAGCTACCCAGGAAAGGCGCTGATCTGTTTCAGCGGCAGCGACGGGAGATTCGAGTGGACTCGGATGCTGGCGCAGGTCTTTCAGGCCCATGGGCTGACGGTATTGGCGCTGGCCTATGTGATGGAGGAAGGGCTGCCCAGGGCGTTCTACCATATCCCCATTGACCCGCTGGAGACAGCGGCAAGGCATCTGCACGGCATGGGCTATGAAAAAGTGGGGCTGTGGGGCATTTCCAAGGGTGCGGAACTGGCACTGACCGCGGGGAGCCATTTGCCGGGACTGGTTAACGCAGTGGTGGCGGTGGCCCCGATGAATGCGGTGTGCCAGGGGTTTTCCGAAGAAAAGGGAATTACCATTATGCCGGGGAGCGCCTGGACCTTTCACGGTGAGGAAGTCCCTTATACCCCCTTCGGACTGGACAAATTTCCGACGGGCCAGGTGGTGTGGAAGAGTCTCAAGGCCCGGGAGGTCACGATGTACGACCTTTATATTCCACTGGTGAAAAACCCCGACCCCGCCGCAATCATCCGGGCGGAGGACATCACCGGCCCCATCCTGCTGATTTCCTCCAAGATGGATACCATGTGGCCCTCCTCAGAAGCGGCGGAGCAGGTCGTGGGACGTCTGCGGGAAAAGGGCTTTTCCTATCCCTATCAGCACTTGAATTATGACTACGGCAGCCACCTGTTCGTCCCCATGGAGCTGCGGCTGGCAAAGGCGTTCAAAGGAGAGCGCGGGAAGTATAAGGAACTGAGCCGAAAGGCCCGGATGGATTCCCTGATAAAAACACTGGAATTTGTTGCGAGGTGGTGAAATCATGTCTGATAGCTTGAAAGAAAACACCGTCCAGCACACCCTCTGTATGCCCCTGTGCGGGCGGATGATCGCGGCGCGGAAATACCCCGATCTCTTTCCTGACCGGGATGCGGAGCGCATTGTCCGGGAGCTGGGCGAGGACATATCCGGCAGGGCTATGTATCGGCTCCAATATATGTGGATCAACTGCGTGATCCGTCAGTACAACCTGGCGTGGGAGATCACTGGGTATCTGAAACAGCACCCCCAAGCCACGGTGGTGGAGCTGGGCGCGGGGCTGTCCTGCCTGCGGCGGCAGATGGGCAACACCACAAATCCCTGGTACTGCCTGGACATGGAAAATGTCATCGCCCTGCGGGAGAAACACGTCCCCTTGGGGGAGCATGAGCGGAACATCGCCTGTGACCTGAACGATCATTCCTGGTTTGATAAAATCAGCTTTGATCCGGCCAAGGGTATCGTATTCACTGCCGGAGGGCTGTTCTACTACTTTGAGAAGGAGCAGGTGCGTTCTCTGCTGTGCGCCATGGCGGAGCGATTCCCTGGTGGCATGCTAACCTTTGACGCAGTAAATTCCCTGGGGCTGAAAGGGGTCAACGCCGAGGTGAGACTGGCGGGGAACAACGGCACAAAATCCTTTTTTTCCTTGGAGCAGCCCAAAGAGGAGTTGGAACGCTGGTCGCCCAGCATCGTCAATGTGATGGAGAAAGACTATGCCGACGGCTATCTGAAAGGCGGTTACCGGAAAACGCCCATGACCCGGTTGTTCAACTGGGTCATGCGAACCTTCCACATGAGTTTTATGCTCCATGTGGAGTTTGCCGACCCTTTGTAGAACACAACACTTTTTTCCGGCTTTGTTGTTCCGTTCCGGGCAATACATTTGGTAGAAAACTGCTTCCTAATCCTGAAACGCTGGAGGGATATTGCCACTCGCTATGCCAAGACATCAGATGCCTTTATCGCTGCGGTATACGTCCGTTGTATCGCTATTTGGGCTGCTATTCGTGCTTAACTCGTATAGACACTATCTAACAGGTGATCTCTCTTTTGACGAAGTAAAAGCGGTTATTGACGATTATATGTCATATTACAACAGCGAGAGGCATCAATGGGATTTGGCTAAGCTTTTTCCCAACGAATATTTCTCCTTTGTCACTACCGGCATTTATCCTCTTGACCTCCCCAGCAAACCCTCGCCGCCTGAAATCCCTAAAACTCCCAATGAACTTGGCGCACACGCTTTGGAACAAGAGACAGTTTTTGATTCTTTGATTCGGTGACAAATACTTCAGATTCATTCGGCCTGCTGTCCTTTTTAATGCCTGTCTAAATATTGGGGTGTCTATTTCTTATTTTGCCCTTGACAAAGGGGACACTTTACTATCGTTTTATCAAGAAAGGGTATTATGAGGATTCCTGTAAAGTAGAGGACCCAAAAGGTTCCCCACAGGGTTCTATCCTGGGACCGCTCATCAGCAATGTGTATTTGCACCGTTTTGACGTATGGCTACGTGACCAGGGTGATTGTTGGCATGACAAAAGCGTTGCTAAATTCCACAACTATGCAAACAATCGGCGCAACCTCGCAAAAACAAATCTGAAAGTTGGGATTCATGTTAGATATGCTGATGATATCCTGGTGCTGTGTAAGAATTATGATGACGCTGTGCGGTTCAAATATAGCGTTACAAACTACCTTACGCGGAACATGAAGCTGGAAATCAATGAGGAAAAAACCAAAGTTTATGACCTTACCCGTGAGAAAATGAAATACCTGGGATATGATTTTATGCGGCCAAAAAGCATACCAAAAACCCACAGCAAAAAGGAAAGCTTATGGTCACAAACGAACTTCCTAAAAAGAAAGAGGATGAGATTGTCAAAAAATGCCGTGAATTACTGCACCGCATCCGAGAGAATCCTTCCTTTGAAACAATTCACGCATGGAACACCTACGTGGTAGGCATCCACAACTACTATAAAGGAATGTCCATGTTCTGTGCCAGTTTTAACAAAATAGGTTGGCGAATAAAAGAACTGTTTTATCACACGATGAGTAGAGATGTTAAATTCATTGAAAATCAGACTTACAAGGATAATTACCTGAATGGAAAATATCGCTCATGGGGTAAAAACGGCTATTATTGCTTCCATCAGTTCCCGGTGATTGAAATCCAGTGGGCTAACTGGGATGATAAGCTGATTGCCGCAAGCAAAGGAACAGTACTGCGCAAAAATCCGTATGCTTATGGCAAAAAGAAGCATAAACCTGGCGTTTCGATGCAGGACATTACTTACTTGGCCAATACATCCAAATACATCAAAAATAGCCGGTTAGCCATGTTCAGAATCAGCAAATACAGTTCCACAAAAGGTGTCAGCTACCTCTCGGGAGACTTTGTGCCCGTTAATGAGTACCACTGCCATCATATCAAACCAATCAGTAAAGGTGGAACGAATGATTTTGACAATTTGTGTGTGCTCTCAGAAGCAGAACACATTATTCTCCACAGTAATACTCCTGAGCGGCTTTATTCCATGTTTCCCAGGAAAATACGAAGGATAAAATCACTCATTGATTCCTTGCAAAGTGCTTAGATGTGGATATGTCATTCGCTTGTCGAGAATGAATCCCCTCGGAAATGGAGGATTCTTCACAAAGTAAGATGGAACGCCGGATGCGCTGAAAGGCGCCCATCCGGTGTGGGCCGGGGGAAAAGGCCGAGGTGAAAATCGGAGCCTTACCTATCGGCATCTGTGGACCTCATGTTCGACCAGCTTGAACAGCGGGACCCAGACCACTTTGCCGTCCGTCAATACCGAAAGTATAAAATGGCGGCGGGTGATATATGCTCTAAGCGACTTGTTAATTCACTGATTTTTCGGTGATAGGCGAGGACAGCTTAGAGCATATTTTCATTCAAGGAGGTCTGTGCTATGGCAAAACCAAGATTGCGCTGCTGTATGAGAGGCTCAGTCAGTCGTGACGATGAATTGAGTGGCAAGAGTTTTTCAATCCAGAACCAGCTCACGCGCCGGGTGCATGAGACGGGCCGATTCTATGACGCCGATCTGGAAGAACTGCGGCAAAGCCATGAGCGGCTGTGGGATGCGGCACAGAGCATTTTGACTTCGCTGGCGAAAATTCAATAGAAAAGCTATTCGCTATCCTGCTTTCCTACAATCTCACCGTGCTCCTGTTCGACCTCGGCTAAATGCTTCATCAGCACATACTCAATATAGTTTGTCATGGAGCGATGCTCTTTTGTCGCAAGAATTCCGATTTTATCGAAAACATCATCTGGCAACCGCAATGTAAACACTCGTTTATTTGTAGCCATATCATTCCCTCACTTTGGTGCGTTTTTGTTGATGTTATGATATGGCTTTTGTTCCAATAATTATACAGTCACCTGACAGCTAAGTGATAGTACTTTATATTATAGGAATAAGTCCTTTGAAATGGAGCGAGTGCCAAATGACGGTTACATTCTGCGGACACAGCAAAATATATCAGACTTGCGAAATCTCCAAGTGGTTGGATATAATACTCCCTTCGCTGATTGAGGGTGGCGCGACCACGTTCTACCTGGGAGGCTATGGGGCCTTTGACGGTCTGGCTGCTGCGGCGGTTCGGAAGCAGAAGGAGAGCTACCCCCATATTGAGCTGGTGTTGGTGCTGGCCTATCTTGACCGGGAGATCGACGCCTCCCGCTACGACGGCACCACCTATCCGCCATTGGAGAAGGTGCCCCGGTGGTATGCCATCCTCCGGCGCAACGAGTGGATGGTGTCTGTCAGTGATGTGGTGATCTCCGGCGTTCTCCATAGCTGGGGCGGCGCGGCCAGGACGTTGGAATTTGCCCAGCGGAAAAATAAAGTCGTTCTTCAATATCCCGCCCAGGCCGGGGGAACATAATTGTGCGCATACGAGCGCCGCCGTATCCTTGCAAAAAATCATTAGCTGTGCAATCGCCGGAGGAATATCTAATCATGCTCCAGGAGCAGCAGGAACGTGCGGAACTGCGCCGCTTACTCATGGAAGGAGTGGATAGCTGCCTGACCGCCACACAGCGCCGCCGTTTGTGGCTATACTGTGTAAACGATCTGACAGTACGGCAAATTGCAGAAGCGGAGGGTGTCCAGCATCCGAGCGTTGTTGAGTGTCTGGCTGCGTCCAAGAAAAAACTTTTGCTATTTTTGAAAAATATGGCCTAACATCCCTACCAAAACCCCATTCTAAGGACGTTAGGTGAAGGGCACGTTTTCCCTTCACCCTTCACTCGTACATCGACAACTGAACATACGGTATTGCGGGTACAAAACCCATGCAGCAGCGGGATAGGGCGCGCCGCCAGGATGATAGTTTGTGAAAGGGGGAACATGGACAAGCTGTAGGAGCGATCAACGAGGCCCTTGTAAACTGGAGTTGCGCCCAGGACGCATTGACCTGTACGGGGGACAATGAAACTTGCTCACGCCCGTCCATAGACTTGTGACGGAACCCTGCGGCGCACGTTTTGAACGACGCTGCGGAGTTATGACAGCCGCGCCAGCGGCGGCCCATGAATAAGAGGCAATACCCCCTCTCGCCGGGGATGCGTGGCAAATACGGCGAAACTGCATCGAAACGGAACAATACAGCCGCGCCGGGACATGGCCGCAGATGTTTGCGGCACCGCTATACCCCGGCGCGGCTGTCCTCATTCAATGGGAGGCACCTATGAAACACATTGCTGCCCCTGACGCTGGGGCACGGGAGGCACCCAATTCGCTGGATGTGACCTCCACCTATCGCTTTGATGGCCGGACATTCGTAGTCCAGCCTGTGTTCCAGGAAACTGGGGAAACGTCCCTGGCAACGCTGCTGCTGAATCTGATGCGTACCGACGCATCGTTCCAATAAATACTGCCGCATCCGTGACATTACCGGCCAGACGTGGTAAAGTAAACCCGTAAATACTGCTGTTTGGCTGCCGGAAAGGAGGCTGTGATGAAACAGTCAAAGAGCAAAAAGGGCCGCGAGGCCACGGCGTTCCTCTATGAGCGCCTTTCCCGCGACGATAATTTGGATGGGGACAGCTACAGCATCCAGAATCAAGAGTTACTATGTAAAGGGTGGAGTCACCACCTAATACATATGACTGCGGTTC
>CAOKLO010000094.1 GCA_948469375.1 uncultured bacterium
TTGAGCGTTTTCGGATATAAAATCAGCGCTTGGAGAACTGAGGCGCGCGGCGGGCCGCCTTGAGGCCGTACTTCTTACGCTCCTTCATTCTCGGGTCGCGGGTCAGGAACCCAGCGGCCTTCAGGGCGGGACGGAACTCAGGGTCCATCTCCAGCAGGGCGCGGGAGATGCCGTGGCGCAGGGCGCCGGCCTGGCCGGTGACGCCGCCGCCGGTGACGGTGGCGGTGATATCCACCTTTCCGACAACGCCGGTGGTGTTCAGAGGCTGGCGGACCACCATCTTCAGGGTCTCCAGGCCGAAATACTCCTCGATGTCGCGGCCGTTGATAGTGATGGTGCCGGTGCCGTTGGGAAACAGATGGACGCGGGCCACGGAGGACTTCCGGCGGCCGGTGCCGTAATGATAAGGCTTCTTGCTCTTGTACATGATCCGTTACCTCCTTATTCCACGGTCCAGGTCTCGGGCTTCTGGGCGGCGTGGGGGTGGCTGTCGCCGCGGTAGATCTTCAGCCGGGTCAGAGAGTCCTTGGTGACGATGTTGCGGGGCATCATGCCGCGCACCGCCAGCCGGACGGCCAGCTCGGGCTTGTTCTGCATCAGCAGGCGGTACTTGGTCTCTTTCAGGCCGCCCACGTAGCCGGAGTGGGTGCGGTAGTACTTCTGCTCCAGCTTCTTGCCGGTGAGCACGGCCTTCTCCGCATTAATGACAATGACGAAGTCGCCGCAGTCGGCGTGGGGGGTATACTCGGGCTTGTGCTTGCCCCGCAGGATGGTGGCGGCGGCGACAGCGGTCTTGCCCAGAGGCTTGCCGGCAGCGTCCAGCACATACCACTTGCGCTGGATGTTAGCCTTGTTTGCCATAAAGGTAGACATTCTGGTTTCCTCCATTTATCTCAAATTTGTACGAAGCATGGGAATACTCCCCTTTACAACGGGGAGCATGGTGTATTATAATGCGGAAAAGCGCCCATGTCAACCAAAATTGCGGGATTTTTTCAGATATTTTTAAAATGCTCATCTTATCGTCCGATTTCATTTGAATGCTCCGGTTTTCTCGTTTTGATATTTTTCTTTTTCCGAAGGGAGGCGTCGTCTATGCGCCTGATTTTATCCCATATGCGCCGGTGTGTGGAGGACTACAGCATGATCCGGCCCGGCGACAAGATCGCCGTGGGGGTGTCCGGCGGCAAGGATTCGCTGGTGCTGCTGTACGCCATGGCAAAGTTGCGGGAGTTCTACCCCGCGCCCTTTGAGCTCCACGCTATTACAGTTCACCCCGGCCCGGAGGAGATGGATTTCGGCCCCGTGGCTGCGCTGTGCCAAGAGCTGGGCGTGGAATACCATCTGATCCAAACGGAGATTTTCCGTATCATTTTCGACTACCGCAAGGAGAAAAACCCCTGTTCCATGTGCGCTAAAATGCGCCGGGGGGCTATGCACAACGCCCTCAAGGAGCTGGGTATCCACAAGGTGGCCTTGGGGCATCACTTTGACGACGCGGTGGAGACCTTTTTTCTTTCTCTATTCTACGAGGGGCGCCTGTCCTGCTTTCAGCCGGTGACCTATCTGGACCGCACCGGCGTCACCCAAATCCGCCCGCTGCTGTACTGCGGAGAGGGCGTTTTGCGCAACGTCGCCCAACGGTACAATTTGCCCGTGGTCCACAACCCCTGCCCCGCCGACGGCAACACCCGGCGGCAGGAGGTAAAGGAGCTCATTGCCCGCCTGTCCAAGGACTACCCCAAGCTGAAGGATTACGTATTCGGAGCTATGCAGCGCCTGCCCCTGCCCGAGTGGGGCCCGCTGGAGCATGGCATTAAGCGGTACGCGGCGGACCATGAGCCCGCTCAGGAGGAATAAGCAAAGGAAGGCCCCCGGTGTTTACGCCGGGGGCCTTCCTTTGGTTAAGGGGCTTTGCGCCTTGTTGGGAATTGTTTTCCGCCCATTGTGAGCAGCCCGGCCACAGCCAGAACAGCCCCGGCCGCGATGACGGCGATGGTGACGCCAAAAATCACCGGCATGGGCCCCACTTTCGCGTAATCCATGGCGTTGGTGCGCCAGCTCTGGTGGATCTCCGCGTCGAGGAACTGGAGCGCGATCAGGGAAAACAGCTCCAGCACCAGCAGCACCACGCCCACCAGCGCGGCGGTCCACCCGGCGGTGAAGCACCGCTTGGCCCTGTTCATCCGCATACAGTCCTCCAGGCCGCCCTCCCGGGGCTGGGACGGGGCGGGGGCATCCCGGCCCAGCAGCGCGTCGGCGGACACCCCCAGCACCCCGCACAGCAGGGCCAGTGTGTCGATGTCCGGCGCGGCCTGGCCTGTCTCCCACTTGGAAACCGCCTGACGGGACATTCCCACCAGCTCGCCCAGCTGCTCCTGGGACAGTCCCGCCGCCTTGCGCACCTGCTGGAGTCTTGTGCCAAAGATCATCGGATCGACCTCCTTTCTGGGCCCATATTACTGCAAAACGCGGTAGCAGTCCACCAGCTTTCCCTGGAAAAACCGCCACCGGCGGTGGCATCCGGCGTTTTTTACAGCGAAAGGATGAATTGCAGGGCGGTCCGGGGGGTCTGGGCCCCGTGGAACCGCTCCCAGGCCACCGCCTGACGGTGAAGCTCCTCCCGATCCAGCTTGACTCCATTCTGGTCGGCCAGCATATCCACCAAGGCCAGGAAGCCCGCCTTGTCCAGCCCCTGGAACAGCACCCGGACCCCGAACCGGTCCGCCAGCGAGGTCTTTTCCCGGATGGTCTCCGACCGGTCCATCTCGTCTCCCGCCCGCTCGGAGATGGTCTGCCGCACCAGGTGGCGGCGGTTGGAGGTGGCGTAAATGGCAACGTTCTGCGGCCTGCGCTCTACGCCGCCCTCCAGGATGGTTTTCAGCACCGAGTATGTAGGATCGTCCCGGTCAAAGGTCAGGTCGTCGATGAACACGATGAACTTCTGCCGCCGCCCCTCCAGTTTGCGGATGAGGGCGGGCAGGCCGCCCAGGTTTTCCTTGTCCGCCTCAATGAGCCGGAGCTCCTCCATTCCAGGCAGGGAGAGCAGGTGCTTCACGGTGGCGGATTTACCCGTGCCGCTCTCGCCGTAGAGGAGGACGTTGTTCACATACCGGCCCTCCACCAGAGCCCGGGTGTTGCGCTCCACCTGGCTGCGCTGCTCGTCATAGCCCAGCAGTTGGCTGGAGGCGGGGCAGTCTGGGCGGTCCACGGGGATCAGCGCCCCGTTGTCCCACACGAAAGCCCGATAGCGGGCAAACTGGCCTGCGCCCTCCTGCCGGTAGGCGGCGGCCAGCCGGTCGAAGGAGAAGGGCACCCCTCGCTGCCACCGGGGCAGGGAGGTCAGCACCCCCTGATAGTCGCTGTCCAGCAGCCTGCCCAGGTGGCCCAGCCACTTGTCGCAGTCCACGCTGGCCAGAAGCTCAAAGGCGGAGATGTCCAGCTTGGCGGCCTGCTCCAGGACCGGGTCCCGATCCCCGCGCTGGACCAGCATGGGATAGGGCCCCTCTGACCACCGCAGGGCCTCCCCCAACCAGTGGCCCAGGCCGGGCTGGCCTTCCACCCGAAGCCGGTAAAACAGGTCGGTGTACGCTTCCAGCCCGCCCAGGCCGTCCCCGTGGGCGGAGCAGGTAAGCAGCCGCAGGGCTGCCTCCATGACGGGCTGCGTCAGTATGTCCTTGTACGCCGTCACGCCCCGCAGGGCGGCCAGCATGGTTTTCACGTTCATAAAAGATCACCTCAATGGGGCTATTATACGGCAATCGGCCTGAAATAACAATCCCCTAAGTTTTGTGCATGGGAGAGACCCTGCCAAACCTCCGGCAGAGTTGGATTCAGCGCTGCCCAGCCGGTTTACAAATAGGGTAAAAAGGGACAAAAATGCCGCCCTTGCAATTGCAGGCCGGGTTTGCTATAATATTTTCCAATGTGTAGAAAAGGGGGCGCGACATGAACACCGTCGTCGTCACAGATGGAAGATACCGCGCGTCCATCGCCGCAGTCCGGATGCTGGGACGGGGGGGATACCGGGTGGTTGCCACCCAGACCCGGAAGGATCTGTCCCTGGAGCCGCCGGGCTTTGCCTCCCGCTATGTGGCCGAGAGCCGCTGGCTGGAGGGCTCGGCGGACGATCCGGAGTACCCGGACCGGCTGTATGCGCTGCTGGCGGAGTATGACCGCCCGGTGCTGTTCTGCGTGGGCGCGGCCACCCTCAACGCCGTGTCCCGCCAGCGGGAACGGTTTTCCCAGGTGTGCGGCTTTCTGATTGCACCGCCGGAGACGCTGGATGCCCTCAACGACAAGGAGGCGGTCCACGGCCGCTGTGAAAAGCTGGGCATTCCTGTTCCGGCGCAGTACGTGGGGGAGCCGGAGGACTACCCTGTTGTCATCAAGCCCCACTGCGGGGAAAAATTCGGCTTAAAAGCAAAGGAACGCTATGCCGTGGCGAACAACGTCCAGGAGTACGCTGCGAAGCTGGCGGCGATGTCGAAATACGACCCAAATCCCATTGTCCAGCAGAAGGTGGACGGAGCGGGAGCCGGGGCCAGCCTGCTGCTGGACCGGGACAGCCGCCTGATCGCCGCCATCTGCCACCGGAGGATTCGGGAGTACCCTGCGGCCGGCGGACCGTCCACCTGCTGCGAGAGCTTTTACGACGCCAAGCTCATCGATCAAGCCTACCGTCTGCTGTCCTCCTTCCGTTTTGTGGGGATGGCCATGGTGGAGTTCAAAGGTCCCTATGTGTTGGAGGTAAACCCCCGCGTGTGGGGCAGCTTTCCCATGACCGAGCGGGCGGGCAGCCCCTTCGCCTGCCGCTATGCCCAGGCCGCTGCGGGGGAGCGGGTGGAGTACGTGATGCAAGATTATAGGGTGGGAGTGCGGATGCGCTTCACCCTCAACGACGGCGCGGCCATGCTGGACTACCTGCGCCACGGCAGGCCTGGGCTCTTTTTCCAGGGGGCGGCGGACTGGTTTCGGGCCGAGGAGGCGCTGTCCGCCAAGGACGACCCCGCCCCGTTGCGCCGCTATCTGCGCAATATGCTGCTGAGAAGGTAATCTATGGAGATCAAATTAGACCTGCACGTTCATTCGGAGCGCTCCCCGGATGGGCGCATGACATTGGAGGAGATCGTCTCCCTGGCGAAAGCAAAGGGCCTGAACGGCGCGGCGGTCTGCGACCACGACCTGGTTCTGCCGGACGCGCCCGGGTTCGGCGATTTCCTCCTCATCCCCGGAGTCGAGGTGTCCACCCAATTCGGCCACCTGCTGGGGCTGTTCGTCGCCGAACCGGTGGAGACCAGGGACTTTTTTCAGGCCGTGGAGGCCATTCACGCCCAGGGCGGGCTTGCGGTGCTGGCCCACCCCTTTGAGCACTCCCGGGACGGTTCCCGGCTGGCTCCCGCCGTCCCCCTGTTGGACGGCATTGAGGTGCAGAATAGCCGGGCGGACCGCAAGATCAACGACGCCAACAACCTTGCGGCCAGCTTCGCCCAGGTGTGCCGCCTGCGGCCCTTTGGGGGCAGCGACGCCCACTGTCCCCAGGAGCTGGGCAACAGCTTCACCACTGTGGAGGCGGACTTGCTGACCCTGGACGCGGTGAAGGAGGCGCTGAGGACGGGGAAGGTTTCCGTCCAGGGCAAAAGGAGCCGGGCCTGGTACGCCGCACGGAGCCAGCTCACCAAACGGAGAAAAACCGGGGCAAAGCCGCTGTCCTATGTAAAATGGGCGGCCTTTGCGGTGAAATGCTGCGTGCAGGACATTTTTTCGAGAGGAGACTGAGCATGTCGCTCATTGTAAAAATTGGAAAACAGGGGAAGCGGATGGTGAAAAAGCTCCTCCCGGAGGAGAAGCACCACCTGAGCTATACCCGCCGCATTGAGCGGGTCAAAACAGCCAAGCGCATCTGCGCTATGACCTTTGACGACGGGCCCATGGACATGCCCGCATCCCCGGACCGCTTCCAGGGCCGGGCCCTCACCGACGTGCTGCTGGACATCCTGGCAGAGTTTGAGGCAAAGGGCACCTTCGACGTGGTGGGAGACACCGGTGAAAACTACCCAGACCAGGCGGGCAAGCTGGGCAGCGCCGCCTGGGGCGGGGTCAAGTTCGACCACTACCCGGACCTGGGCTGTGACGAAAAAGGGGGCGCGGCCCACAACGACCGGCTCATCCGCCGTATTTTGGAGGAGGGCCACCAGATCACCAACCACGGCTACCGCCACATCATTTTCGGCAAAAAGCCCTTCGTCTACGGGGCCAGGGAGTATCTGGGCGGCGTGGACAAGGCGGTGGACGACCTGAACAGGCTGGACCTGCTGCTGCGGGAGCAGTACGGCTATCAAATCACCATGTCCCGCCCGCCCCATTACGTGGACAAGATGCAGGACGGCTTTACCAGCTACGACGTGTACGACCGCCTGGGCTACCAGTACATGGCCGCCTCCTTCGACGGGGCGGGGTGGCTGCCCTCCACCCTGTCCGACCCGGAAGCGGCGCTGGAGGCGGAGGTTAGCGCCATGGTGGAGCCTATGCGCAGGGCCCTGGAGAAGGACCCGGAATTTTTCTGCGGCCAGATCATCTTCCAGAAGGACGGCTACAACATGTCCAAGCGCACCCCGGTGGCCTTCGGACTGCGCAAGCAGCTGGAGCTGCTGAAGGAATACGGCTACCAGGTGGTGACGGTGGCCGAGCTGATGGAGGAGAGCCCCTTTGCCGACCTGGACCAGGGAGATCCGCTGTTTGACAAGCTATGCCGCCTGCAAGGCGACCGGGCAGTGGCCTATTCCGACAACCAGGTGCGGCTGGACCAGCCCATGACCTGGGGCGAACTTGCCATGCTGCTCTCGCCCAAAAGGGAGGCTATGGGCCGCCGGTGGGCGAAAATCCGCCGGACGGGCAGGCATGAGCACGCCTACTGCGGGGCGCTGGAGTGGTGCGTGGAGCAAGGGCTTCTTCCGGCGGGAACCCAGCCGGACGGCCCCGTCAACGCCCTGCCCGGCGGGCATTTCGGTCGGGTCGAGGGGTTTACCCGGCGGCAGATTTACGAGGCATATCAGGAGTGAGGCGGTCCCCGGCGTCAAATACGCGCCGGGGACCCTTGTTTGCCCTTGAAAATCGGGCGGAACTTTGATATAATCATCTAAAACGCTTGTTTGGATTGGAGGGCTGGCCATGCCGGACGGGACCGCCGCGCTGACCGGGCAGAACCAGGTGGAGGGCACCGTGTCCGCCGTGCTGTTCCGCAACGAGGAGAACGGCTACACCGTGCTGAAGCTGGACTGCGGTGAAAAGGGGGAGATCACGGCTGTGGGCTGTATGCCCGGCGTGGACCCCGGCGAAGTGCTGGAGCTGGAGGGGACCTGGGGCCGCCATCCCAGCTACGGCGAGCAGTTCAAGGCGGAGGTGGTGGCCCGCCGTATGCCCGTGGGGGAGCAGGCAGTGTTTGAGTACCTGGCCTCCGGGGCGGTGAAGGGCATACGAATGGGGCTGGCAAGGCAGATCGTGGACCGTTTCGGAGAGGACGCGCTGGCCGTCATCGAGAACGACCCGGAGCGGCTGTGTGAAATCCGGGGCGTGTCCCCCAAGCGGGCCCGGGCCATCAGCGAGGACTTCCGCCAGAAAATGGGAATGCGCCGCTTGGCGGAGTTTTTGTCCGAGCACAGGCTGCCCCTGTCCGCCGCTATGCCGTTGTATAAGCGGTTCGGGGATTTGACGGTGGATGTGGTCCGCGACAACCCCTATCTGCTGGCCGACCGCACGCTGGAAATCCCCTTTGCCCAGGTGGACGCATTGGCCATTGAGCTGGGCGTGGCGGGGGACGACCCCCAGCGGGTGGAATCCGCCCTCATTTTTGAGCTGGACCACAACGCCGACAACGGCCATGTGTTTCTGCCTGAGCACAAGCTGCTCAGCGCCACCGCCGCCCTGATCGGGGTGGAGGGAGACTGCCTCACCGAAGGGCTGAACGCCCTCATTGAGCGGGGCGAGGTGGTCCGGGAGGACATCGCCGGGGTGACCGCTTGCTACCCCGCGGGGCTGTATGGCGCGGAGTGCTATGTGGCCATGCGGCTGGGGGAGATGTGCCGGACGGAGATCGCACCGCCCCAGGGTCTGGGGAAGCTCATCGACGCCATTCAGCGGGAGCAGGGCATTCAGTACGCCCGGCAGCAGAGGACCGCCGTAGAGCTGGCCGCCTCCCGGCAGGTGATGCTGCTGACCGGGGGGCCGGGCACGGGCAAAACCACCTCTTTGCGGGGAGTGCTGGCCCTGTTCGACACCCTGGGGCTGGAGACCGCCCTGGCGGCGCCCACAGGCCGGGCCGCCAAGCGCATGGGGGAGACCTGCGGCGCGGAGGCGCTGACCATTCACCGCCTGCTGGAGACGAAGCTGGACCCGTTTACCGGCCAGCTGGCCTTTACCAAGAACCAGGACGACCCGTTGGAGGTGGACGCGGTCATCGTGGACGAGACCTCCATGGTAGACGTGTCCCTGATGGCGGCGTTGCTGGCGGCGCTGCGGGGGGACTGCCGCCTGGTGCTGGTGGGGGACCCGGACCAGCTGCCCTCGGTGGGGCCGGGCAACGTGCTGGACCATTTGATTCGGTCCGGGGTGGTGCCCGCGGTGTCACTGACGGAGATCTTCCGTCAGGCCCGGGAGAGCGCCATCGTCATGAACGCCCACGGGGTGAACCGGGGGACCGCGCCGGAACTGAAAAATAAGAGCAAGGACTTCTTTTATATGGGACGACGGGACGCCGCCCGCACGGCGGACACCGTTGTGGAGCTGTGCAAAACGCGCCTGCCTCAGAACATGGGCATTCCCACCGAGCAGATTCAGGTACTGACCCCCACCCGAAAGCGGGGGGCGGGCACCGCCGCCTTGAACCGGGCCCTGCAGGAGGCGCTGAACCCCGCTGCGGACGGCAAGGGGGAGCGGGCCTTTGGTCCCTACATTTTCCGGGAGGGCGACCGGGTGATGCAGGTAAAGAACAATTATGACCTGTTTTGGGAGGACCCGGCCACCGGGGCCAAGGACATGGGGGTGTTCAACGGCGACATCGGCGTCATTTTGGAGGCGGCCGCCGGGGGCGTCACCGTGTCCTTTGACGGACGGCTGGTGGAATACCCGCCGGAGATGCTGGGAGAGCTGGAGCCTGCCTACGCCGTCACCGTCCACAAGGCCCAGGGCAGCGAGTACCGGGCGGTGATTCTGGCCCTCAGCGACGTGCCGCCGTCTCTGCTGGCCCGGGGAGTGTTGTACACCGCCATCACCCGGGCGCGGGAGCTGTTTATTTTGGTGGGTAGCGGAGAGCTGATGGCCCAGATGGTGGCCAACGACCGGCAGGCGCGGCGGTATTCCGCCCTGCGCACAAGACTGCTGCGGGAAACGGGACAGGAGGCGTGACATGGAGCAGAGAGAGCAGCAGATACGGGCATGGTTTGAGATGTGGCTGCGAAAGTCGGATCGGGGGATGGAGGATATTTTTGACACCGGAGCCGTCTACATTGAGAGTTGGGGGCCGGAGTACCACGGGTTGGAAAAAATCCGTCACTGGTTCCAGGAGTGGAACCAACGGGGGACGGTTCTGCGTTGGGATATCCGGCAGTTTTTCCATAAAGGCGGCCAGACCGTGGCGGAATGGCAGTTTGAAAACCGCGTGGAGGGACGTACTGAGGCTTTTGAGGGCATGAGCCTGATCCGGTGGACAGCAGAGGGGAAGATTTGCTTTTTGCAGGAGTTTGGCTGTAATCAAAACCGCTATGATCCCTACGAGAACGGTCCAGCGCTTCAATTCCGAGACGGCCCGGCCATGTGGTTTTGAGATTTGAGGGCGGAGGCGGGATGGAGCGCCGGGAAATCAAAACCGCCAAGGGCAGTTGACAACGGACGAAAAATCTTATATGATAGGTACGCAAATTTACCCAAGGAGACACGAGAGATGAAAATGCCCTTCCTTACCCTGGCCCAGGCCCGGGAGATCAAAAAGACCTACCCCACCCCCTTCCACATCTACGACGAGCGGGGCATCCGGGGAAACGCCAGGGCACTGAAGGCCGCCTTTGCCTGGAATCCGGGATTCAAGGAGTATTTCGCCGTCAAGGCCACTCCCACCCCCGGCATCCTCAAGCTGCTGCGGGAGGAGGGCTGCGGCGTGGACTGCTCCTCCCTCACCGAGCTGATGATGTCGGAGCGGTGCGGGTTTTCGGGTAGCGAGATCATGTTTTCCTCCAACGAGACCCCGGCAGAGGAGTTTGAGCTGGCGGCCAGGCTGGGTGCCAACATCAATCTGGATGATCTGACCCATGTGGACTTTTTGTACCATACCCTGGGAAAGGCGCCTGAGACGGTGTGCTGCCGCTTCAATCCCGGCGGAGTGTTTACGCTGGGAGAGAGCAAGGAGGGCTTCCAGGTGATGGACAATCCGGGCGAGGCAAAGTACGGCATGACCCGGCCTCAGCTGGCCCAGGCGTTCCTCCGGCTGAAGGAACTGGGGACGGAGCATTTTGGCATACACGCTTTTTTGGCTTCCAACACCATTTCCAACGAGTATTACCCGGCCCTGGCCCGGCTGCTGTTCCAGACCGCCGCCGATGTGGCGGCGGAGACAGGCTGTCATGTGGCGTTTATCAACCTGTCCGGCGGCGTGGGCGTGCCCTACCGTCCGGAGCAGCCCGCCAATAACATCGCGGTGATCGGCGAGGGCGTGCGAAAGGCTTACGAGGAGATTCTGGTCCCTGCCGGGATGGGAGATGTGGCCATTTTCACCGAGCTGGGACGGTTTATGCTGGCGCCTTTCGGCCACCTGGTGACCACCGCCGTCCACGAGAAGCACATCTATAAGGAGTATATCGGCGTGGACGCCTGCGCGGCCAATTTGATGCGGCCCGCCGTCTACGGGGCCTATCACCACATCACGGTGCTGGGCAAGGAGGACGCGGCCTGTGACCATATTTACGATGTGGTGGGATCTCTGTGTGAGAACAGCGACAAGTTCGCCATTGACCGGGCGCTGCCCAAGGTGGAGATGGGGGACGTTCTGGTGATCCACGACACCGGGGCCCACGGCTTTTCCATGGGCTACAACTACAACGGCAAGCTGCGCTCAGCGGAGCTGCTGCTGAAGGAAGACGGCTCGGTGGAGCTGATGCGTCGCGCCGAGACGCCGGACGACTATTTTGCTGCATTGGTTTGGTGAGGAGGACGGATTGTGGCAAGAAGGATCAGAAGCGACATTAAGATTGGAAACCTGGAAAAAAAGTTAGGTGTGCCGCCTGGAACCTTTCGGAATCCCGACGGTCGGGATATGCGCAGTGATAAGCGGCTAGGTACGCTCCGAAAGGAATTGGAAAAAGGGAAAAAATAACTGCCTGACTTTTCCTGGCAGTTTATACGCGCCTGTGATGGAATTGGTAGACATGCGAGATTTAGGTTCTCGTGCGGAAACGCGTGTGGGTTCGAGTCCCTTCAGGCGCACCATGTAGGGACGATGATTTTGATACAATGGTATCGAGATTATCGTCCCTGCTTTTATGCCCAAAACTGATACAAATCCGTGATTTTCATACACT
>CAOKLO010000095.1 GCA_948469375.1 uncultured bacterium
CCTCAATGGGGTGGGCGAAGTCGTACATGGGATAGATGCACCACTTGTCCCCCTGGCGGTGGTGGTGGGCATGGTTGATGCGGTAGATCACCGGGTCCCGCATGTTGAAGTTGCCGGAGGCCAGGTCGATTTTGGCCCGGAGGGTCATCTTCCCCTCTTCAAACTCGCCGTTTTTCATCCGCTCAAAGAGGTCAAGGGACTCCTCCATGGGCCGGTCCCGGTAGGGGGAGGTGGCGGGCACGCCGATGGCGCCCCGGTGCTCCTTGAACTGCTCCGGGGTCAGCTCGCACACGTAGGCCAGCCCCTTCTTGATGAGCTCTACCGCGTACTCATACATCTTGTCAAAGTAGTCGGAGGCGTAGTAAAACCGGTCCGCCCAGTCAAAGCCCAGCCAGTGGATGTCCTCCTGGATGGCCTCCACGTACTCCACATCCTCTTTGGTGGGGTTGGTGTCGTCCATGCGCAGGTTGCACATCCCGCCGTACTTCTCCGCCGTGCCGAAGTCGATGGTCAGCGCCTTGCAGTGGCCGATGTGCAGATAGCCGTTGGGCTCGGGCGGGAAACGGGTGTGGACAGTCATGCCCTGGTACTGCCCGCCCTGAGCGATGTCCTCATCAATAAAGTCGTGGATAAAGTTCTGGCTCATGGTTACGTTCAGTTCTTCCGCCATGTCTGTCACTCCTCGGTAAAATTAAAGTGGGCTTTGGAATCTCCCAAAGCCCACCTATTATATCCGTTTTTCCCAGGAAAAGCAACTGGTGTTTTGACTATATCAGCGCTATCCGCCTGCATCCTCTTGGGCGGCGTAGTCCTCACAGGCCGGGTGGAGCGCGTTGGGCCAAGTATAGCCCAGTTCCGTTAGCTCCTGGTCGGTATACAGCAGCTTTTCGGGCTCCGCCGGCTCCTCCTCTCCGACCTCCTCCGCTTCCACGGGCCAGAGCCCCGAGGGCAGCAGATGGCGGTAGCCTCCGGCTGTGGACACGATAAGCCACAGCCCCGCCTGTCCGCTCACCGGCTCCACCTCCACGCTGCACTGGAGGCACAGGTACTCCATGGCCATCAGCAGGCCGAAGTCGGAGGCGGGCTCCCCGGCCAGCACGTCCAGCGCTAAATCGGTGCCGTCCGGGCTCCGGGGCCCGGAGGCCTCCCGGACGATGGCGGCCAGCTCCTCCACGGTGTAACCCGCTCCGGCGGCAGGGGCGGCCTCCAGCAGGGCCGCGGCGGCCCCCTCCAGCTGCTGGGCATAGCTTTTTTCCTCCTCCGCCACGGCGTCCACGCTCTGACTCCAGCCCAGCTTCACCTCAATGACCCGCCGGGTGCCCGCCTCCGGATAGAGGGCAATGGAGGCCTGCCGGATATCGTGGTGGCGGTAGAGCTCAGGCGCGCTGGAGCAGGCCAGATCCAGCAGCGTCTCCAGCAGCGCCTGGTCGCCGGAAAAATAGGAGGCCAGGAACACCGCCGAGTCCCTCTGCTCCGTCACCAGCCTGGACAGCTCCTGACGCACACCAGCCAGGCCCATGACCTCTCTCAGCTCCTCCAGCTCCCGGGAGGAGCGAGAATAGGAAATGCGCAGCTCCACCTCATAATAGGTCAGGATGCGGGTGGTGTCATAGGACAGGGAGCGCACGGAGAAAGCCCCCAGCGGGTCCTCGTACATAACCTCGTCCCGGGCGTTGGCCAGGTCTCCCTCCACGTCCCCGGTATAGTTGTAGAGGCGGATAGTCCCCCGGATGTAACGACCATTCACAAAATAGAGGATGGCGTTTACCAGTCCCTGATAGCTCTCCGCCCGGAGAACAGAGTCGTCCTCCATGACGGCGTAGTCCACATGGGTGGAGACGGTCTCATGGCCCCGCTCCAGCATGGCCGTGCAGCCGCTGAGGGGCAGCGCCAGCGCCAGAGCCAGGAGCAGGGCAGATATCCGTTTTTTCATGAAAGGCCCCCTTCCTTGTCACGCCGCCCCTGTTCGCGGTGCGCGGCTTCGCGCTTCTTCACAGGCCGTCCTTTTTGTAATCCCGGAAGCCCTCCCCCAGCACCTCGTGGGCGTTGCACACGATGACAAAGGCAATGGGATCAATCTCCTTGATGGTGGCCTTGATGGCGGCGATCTCCCGCTGCTTGAAGGCGCACATCAGCACATTTTTCTCCGCCCCCGTATAGGCTCCCTGTCCGTGGAGAATGGTCACGCCCCGGTCCAGGTCATTGACGATGGCGTCGGAGATCTCCTGGTTTTTGTCGCTGATGATATAGGCCACCTTGGCCGTATCCATGCCGTAGAGCACCCCGTCCATGACGATGGTGGAGATATAGAGCGCCACCAGGCCGTACAGAGCGGCGTACAGGGTCCGGAACGCCGCGGCCGCCGCCACGATCACCGCCAGGTCGATGCCCATCAGCAGCTTGCCCATGGGCAGCCAGGCCAGCTTCAGCTTGAGCAGCCGGGCCAGCAGGTCGGTGCCCCCGGTGGTGGCCCCCTGCTGGAAGACCAGGCCCAGGGAAAGCCCCATCAGCAGTCCGCCGAAGATGCAGGCCAGCAGGGGTTCCATGGGCTCCCACTCCCGCAGGGGAGTGAGCACGTCGATGAACACCGAGGAGATGAACATGGCGTACAGCGACGACACCAACAGCCGCCCGCCGATGAGCCTCCACCCCAGGAGGAACAGCGGGATGTTCAGCACAATGACGGTAGCGCCGATGGGAAAGGCCGGGATCAGGTAATTGATGATCTGGGCCGCGCCGGTCATGCCGCCGAAGGCGATGCCGTTGGGAACATAGCACCATACGAACCCCAGCGCGTAAACAGCGGAGGCTGCCGTAATAATCAACACCGGAATCAACGTTTTTTTCAAACGGGCCATAGAGCGTCTCCAATCGTTGAAAATGATAAAAAGTCTCTTTTGGCTTCCTTTCGCTTTACAAAGAAAAAGGAAGCCGCCGGAAGCAAGCGTTACAGAATGCTCATCTGTTCCTCTCCCCGGTCCTCCTCCTTGAGCAGGGCCCCGGCGGCGGGCAGGGAGCGGGCCCGGTACCGGGCCGGGTTGACAATGCGCGTGGCGCTCAGCGGGCGGGCCCGCTCCACGTGGTGCTTGGCCTTCACCGCCATCACCCCCACGCCCTGGGTGGAGCGGGTGGTCTTGGGGGTGAGGGACGCGGTGTGGAACACCACGCACCGTCCGTCGCTGGCCTCCACCGCCATCTCCTGGTCCTCCGAGAGCAGAAAGGCGGACACCAGCGGGAACTTGTCGCAATACGCCCCGGTGAGCTTGCGCCGCCGGGTTTGGGTCTGGTAGGCGGACAGCTCCACCCGGGCGGCCTTACCGTTGTCAAAGAAGAACAGCAGGTGGGCGGAGTAATCCCCCGGCGCGCATGCCCAGACGAACTTTTCCTCCGGGTCCATGCCCAGCTTGGTGGGCAGGTAGTCTCCCAGCACGCTGGCCTTGGAATCGTCGAAGTCGCTGAGGCGGGTTTTGTAGCACTGCTGCTTGTCGGTGAACACCAGCAGCTCGTCCCGGTTGGACCCCTCCCACTGGAGGAAGGGTCCGTCCCCCTCCTTGTATTTCTGCTCGCCGCTCATGCGCAGGGATTGAGGGGTGATTTTCTTAAAGTATCCCTCCTTGGAGATGAATACATGCACCGGGTAAGAGGGAGCCTCCTCCACTGCCGCGGCCTTTTCCTCCGCCGCCTGCCGGTACTCGTAAACGATCTCAGTGCGCCTGGGGACGGCGTACTTCTTCTTGACGCTTTTCAGCTCACCGATGATGATGTCCTTGATGCGGGCCGGAGAGTTGATGATATCCTTGAGGTCGGCGATCTCCGTCTCCAGCTGCGCGACCTCCTCCACCCGTTTGAGGATATACTCCTTGTTGATGTTGCGCAGCCGGATATCCGCCACAAACTCCGCCTGGACCTGGTCGATGCCGAAGCCGATGATCAGGTTGGGCACCACCTCGGCGTCCTCCTCCGTCTCCCGGATGATTTGGATGGCCTTGTCAATGTCCAGCAGGATGCGCTTCAGGCCCTTCAAAAGATGGAGCTTCTCCTCCTTCTTCCGGCAGACGTGGTAGGTGCGCCGCCGGACCCCGTCCATCCGCCAGGCGGTCCACTCGTCCAGGATTTCCCCCACCCCCATCACCCGGGGCATTCCGGCAATCAGAATGTTGAAGTTGCAGGAGAAGGTGTCCTGGAGGGGCGTGGCCTGGAACAGCCGGGCCATCAGCTTTTCCGGGTCTGCGCCCCGCTTCAAATCGATGGCCAGCTTCAGGCCGTTCAAATCGGTTTCGTCCCGCATGTCGGAGATTTCCCGGACCTTTCCCGCCTTTACCAGCTCCGCCACCTTGTCCAAAATGGCCTCCACGGTGGTGGAATAGGGAATCTCATAGATTTCTATGATATTGTCCTCTTTGATGTGCCTCCATTTGGCCCGCAGCTTCAGCGGCCCCCGGCCCGTGCGGTAGATCTCCGCCAGCGCCGCGCCGTCGTACAGCAGCTGCCCGCCGGTGGAGAAATCCGGGGCCTTCAAAATGCCCAGCAGGTCCACATTGGGGTCCTTGAGGTAGGCGATTGCCGCGTCGCACACCTCCTCCAGATTAAACCCGCACAGGTTGGAGGCCATGCCCACGGCGATGCCCTGGTTGGCCGCCACCAGCACGTTGGGAAAGGTGGTGGGCAGAAGGGTAGGCTCCATCAGCTTTCCGTCATAGTTGGGCACGAAGTCCACCGCGTCCTGGTCGATGTCCCGGAACAGCTCCTGGCAGATGGGGTCCAGCCGCACCTCGGTATACCGGGACGCCGCCCAGGCCATATCCCTGGAGTACACCTTGCCGAAATTGCCCTTGGAGTCCACCAGGGGGTGCAAAAGGGCCCCGTAGCCCCGGCTGAGGCGCACCATGGTGTCGTAGATGGCCCCGTCGCCGTGGGGGTTCAGCTTCATGGTGGCCCCCACCACGTTGGCGGACTTGGTGCGGGGCTTGGTAAGCAGGCCCAGGTCGTACATGGTGTACAGCAGCTTTCGGTGGGAGGGCTTAAAGCCGTCAATCTCCGGAATGGCCCGGGAGACGATGACGGACATGGCGTAGGGCATATAGTTGAGCTCCAGCGTCTCGGTGATGGGCTGCTCCAGCACCTGGGCCCGCAGGCCCATGACGTTGGGGTTGTCTACCTTTTTCGGCCCCTTTTGCTCAGGAGTCTTCTTCTTAGCCAATGGGATCAGTCCTCATTTCAGGATATGCCCCCGCCTGCCGGTCTGGCAGGCGGGGACGAAAAAGCTCAGGGAATCAACAGCTCAGCGCCGTTGTCCACGTCCACGAGGGTGGACCCCTCGGGGGGTTCGCTCAGGGGCTTGTCGGTGGTGGTCTTCTGGGTCTGGGTGAGGTCCACCTTGACCTCGCCCAGGTTGGCGATATGGAAGTTCATATTCATGGTGACGTTTCCGGCGGACTGCTTCACGTCCATGGTGACCTTCATGGAGGGTACGCCCACCTGGGCCTTGGTCTCCATCACGATGGCCACGTCGGCCCCGCCCTTGCTGTCCACCTTCATGACGATCTTGTACTCCTTGAAGGCGGCCTTGGCCTCTTCGATGTCATCTTCGCTCAGGCCCATGTCCTTGTAAAGGTCGAACAGGTCGTCTAGGCCAATGGTGAGGGTGGAGGTGCCGCCGGAGGTGGTGAACTCGTCGTCGCCGTAGAGCTTGCCCATCAGCTCCACCATCTCCATGACGGAACCCCACTCCGTGACGCTCTCACAGGGCATCATCTGGGTCAGAACGGAGCCGATGGTGGTGTCACCCGCCTGGGTAAAGGCTAGCTCGCCCATCTCTTCGCCCAGGTCGAAGTCCAGCCACACGTTGTCTGTTCCGGCCAGCTCGTCCAGCGCTGCCATGCGGAACCAGACGGAGCCGTCACGGGTCAGGATGAGTTCCATGTCCTCCAGGCCCTCCGCCACGGTGCGGAACAGGGCGGCATCCTCCTCGTAATCGGCCCCAAGCTGGCTGGTCAGCAGCTGATCCAGCGCTTCCATCGCGTTGTCGGACAGCTTGAGGGAGATATCGGCGCTGGCGGCCTCGGTGTTGAACAGCTGCTTGGCGGTGAGGTCTGCCTTGTACGTCTTGCTGCCGTTGAGGGTGTCGAAGAACGTGAGGGAGACGGCCCCCTTCATGTCGGCCCGGTAGTTCCTGCCCTCCTCCATGCCGATGCCCTTGTTGGCCTGGACCTTGTTGAGGATGGTGAAGTCCTGGTCGATCTCAGCGGCCAGGGCGGCCCGGTCCAGCAGCACCACGGTCTGGTACAGCGGGTCCCAGCCCACCTCATAGCCCAGGGCCTCGGCCAGGAAGCGCACGGGGACATAGGTACAGCCGTCCTTGATGTAGGGCGCGCAGTCCATCTCGATGGTTTTATCATCTTCACCGGTATCGGTGCCGCGGGTATGCCTTACCGCGGTGGTGCCGCCAATGGTAAAGTTGATTGTATACTTGTCGATGAAGAGCCGCACAGAGTCTTTCTGGTCCGCAAACTCGTAGTCCACCTCGCCGCCCAGGGCCTCCACCAGGGCCCGGACGGGGACCATGGTGCGGTCATCCGCTGCCTCGGGGGCCGCGTCGGGGAACTTGATGTAAGTGCCGTTGACCATCACGCCCACCTGTCCCGGCACGCCGCCCAGGGCTTCCTTTTGGGTGTTGATGGCCGCCTGGGCCGCTTCCGCGCTAACCAGCCTACTCACCTGAATCTGGACCATGTCGTCCAGGAAGTCCTCCTCGGTCATTCCAAAGGACTCCATGTACTCCTCGACGGTCCAGTACTCGCCGTATTCCTGGGCAAAGTAGTCGTAGGCGTTGGCCTTGAGTTCCTCCTCCAGGCCGGGGTGGCCGGCCAGATACTCCTCTGTGGGCACGCGCTCCACACTCGAATTCACCGTTGTGAAAAGGGAATTAAAGGCGCTCAAATCCACCCCCAGTCCGCCCAGCCAGGCGGGGCCGGTGGTGGTGATGGCCGTGGGGCCGTCCGCGCCGCCGATGACGCCCAGGGCCTCGCCGGGCTTGTAGACGGGCACCGGCTCGCCGTCCACCGTATAGGCGCCGTCCACGGGGGCCGCCAAGGCGGGGACCGTCAGGGACAGGGCCAGCACCAGGGACAACAGGATCGCTGTCAGTTTCTTCATGCTAAGTTCCTCCTTTTCGCACAAATACAGGTCGCTTCTATCGTTACGCCGCCCCGCGGCGTTGGGGCACTTGGTCAAACGGCTTCTGCTCCCGGAAAAATTCCGTTCTCGCTTCCTTTTTATGATAGGCTCCCTTCTCTCTGCGTTCAGCATACACCTTCCAGCAGGTAGAAGGTCAAGAGGATCTTAAAAATTTTCAAACCCTTTTTTGTCACGCTTCGCCTGTTCGCGACGCGCGGCTTCCCTCCGGCTCAGGCAAAACCCGCCTCCGCTGCGCGGCGGCTGGGCTTTTTCCTTCGCTCCAGTCCATCCGCGCTGCTCACGACGGCTCCGCGCTTCTATGAGATATCCGCCATATCCAGGTACTTATACCCGCTGTCCGCGATGTGGTCCTTCCGGCCCTGGAGGTTGTCGCCCAGCAGCAGGTCGAACACCTGCATGGTGCGCTCCACGTCCTCCGGCATGACCTTGATGAGCCGCCGGGTTTCCGGGTTCATGGTGGTCAGCCACATCATCTCCGGCTCGTTCTCGCCCAGACCCTTGGAACGCTGTACGTCCAGCTTTTTTCCCTCCATGGAGGCCAGCACGTCGTTTTTCTCCTTGTCGGAGTAGGCGAACCACGTTTTCTCTTTATAGGTAATCTCATACAGGGGGGATTCGGCGATATACACATACCCCTTTTCAATCAGGGTGGGGGTGAGGCGGTACAGCATGGTCAGCAGCAGCGTGCGGATTTGAAAGCCGTCCACGTCGCCGTCGGTGCAGATAACCACCTTGTTCCAGCGCAGATTGTCCAGATCAAAGGCGTTCAGGTCCTTGACGTGCTTGTCCTTGACCTCCACCCCGCAGCCGATCACCTTCAGCAGGTCGATGATGATGTCGCTTTTGAAAATGCGGGCGTAGTCGGCCTTGAGGCAGTTGAGGATTTTGCCCCGAATGGGCATACACGCCTGGAATTCGCTGTCCCGGGCCTGCTTCACGCTGCCCAGTGCGGAGTCGCCCTCCACAATGTAGAGCTCGCTTCTGGCTGCGTCTCTGGTGCGGCAGGGGACGAACTTGGCCACCCGGTTGGAGATGTCCACCGAGCCGGACAGCTTTTTTTTGATGCCAAGGCGGGTCTTTTCCGCCGTCTCCCGGGAGCGCTTGTTCACCAGCACCTGTCCGGCGATCTTTTCCGCGTCCATGGGGTTCTCGATGAAATAGACCTCCAGCTGGCTCTTGAGGAAGTCGGCCATGGCGTCCTGGACGAACCGGTTGGTGATGGACTTCTTGGTCTGGTTCTCATAGCTGGTCTGGGTGGAGAAATTGCTGCTCACCAGCACCAGGGCGTCCTGGATGTCCGCCCAGGTCACCTTGGCCTCGTTCTTCTGGTACTTGCCGTTCTGCTTCAGCCAGCCGTCGATGGCAGACACAAAGGCCAGCCGCATAGCCTTTTCCGGCGATCCTCCGTGCTCCAGCCAGGAGGAGTTGTGGTAGTGCTCGATGAGCTGCACCCGGTTGGAGAAGCAGAAGGCCACCGACAGCTTCACCTTATACTCGCCCTTGTCCGCCCGGTCCCTCCCCCGGCGCTCCGCCTGCCAGAACACCGGGGCGGTGAGGGGATCCTCGCCCGCCAGCTCGGTGACGTAGTCGGTGAGGCCGTTCTCGTAGCGGAAGTCCGTCGTCTCGAACTTCCCGCCGGTCTGGTTCCGGAAACGGAACGTCACGCCCGCGTTGACCACTGCCTGGCGCTTCATCACGTCGGTGTAGTAGTCCACGGGGATGTCGATGTCGGTGAACACATCCAGATCGGGCTTCCAGCGGAATCTGGATCCGGTCTTTTTCCGGTCGGCCGGCTCCTTTTTCATCTCCCCCACGATCTCGCCCTTCTCGAAGTGGAGGGTGTACTTGAAGCCGTCCCGGTAGATCACCGCGTCGAAATACTCGCTGGCGTACTGGGTAGCGCAGGAGCCCAGGCCGTTGAGCCCCAGGGAGTACTCGTAATTGTCCCCGCCGTCCTCCTTGTACTTGCCTCCGGCGTACAGCTCGCAGAACACCAGTTCCCAGTTATAGCACCCCTCCGCCTCGTTCCAGTCCACGGGGCAGCCCCGGCCAAAGTCCTCTACCTCAATGGATTTGTCCTCGTAGCGGGTGACGGTGATGAGATCGCCGTGGCCCTCCCGGGCCTCGTCGATGGCGTTGGAGAGAATTTCAAAGACCGCATGCTCACACCCCTCCAGCCCGTCGGAGCCGAAGATGACGCCGGGGCGCTTGCGCACCCGGTCGGCCCCCTTCAAAGCGGAGATGGAGTCGTTGCCGTATTGCTGTTTTGGTGTGGACTTTGCCATAGCTGCACCTCTTATTGCCGCTCCCCGTTGGGGAAGAAATGTCGAATTGGGACGGATGGCGGCGAAAAGCGCCCCGTCCAAAGCCTATGGGACCTTAATAATATAGTATACCGCAAAATGGGAGGAAACGTCAAGACCAGGGTGGGAAGGTTGCTTTTATGATAGGCGCCCTTATGTAAACACACTCTGATTCTGCAGCCGTGCTTTACCGCCGCGTTTGCGCTTTTCTCTAAAACATAGTCTCCCACCGCTGTCAGATGAAAGAACTGGGGGAGCTGCTGTCCCCTATGACTTTTCCGCTGCCATGTAGCTGACGGCTCCCTGCCATAAGGCGGGGAGCCGTCAGCTTGTCACATAATTTATTCTTGGGCATTTTGCGCCGGCTTGGAAAGAAGACCATTAACATTTACATAAATGTCCGCTTATGCAATACGGCGAAAGCACATTTTTAACAGTTGTCATTGACAAAATCCTGGATATGGTAGGCCATGGCCTCCGCCGCCTTTTGGGGACAGCCGGCGCAGACGGCGTCAAAAATGCGCTTGTGCATATCCCAGATGTTCAGAATCTGCTTTTCGGTGCCGCTCGCCGGCTGCTCCAGAATGTGCTTCACAGAGATGGGATTGCTCAGCTGACTGAGCACCTGGCTCATGATGGCGGCCACGACATTCCTCCCCGCGTAAGCCAGCTGGCAGTGGAACTCCGGGTCCAGGGCCAAAAAGCCCTCCCAGTCCTTGGACTGAATGCACTGTTCCATCTGGTCCAGGATGTCCTGCAAGGTCTCTATATCCGACTGGGTGCGGCGCTGGGCCGCCCAGCGGGCCACGGCTACGTCGTTATGAAGCCGGAACTCCCCAAGCTCCTCCAGTGAAACGCCCCCCACCTGGAGCATTGTGTCCAGGGACTGTGTGACAATATCGGTGGAGGGCTGCTGGACGACCGCGCCGCTACCGCCGGGGACGGTATGAATGAGCCCCTCCCGTTCCAGCATCCGCAGGGCCTCCCGAATGGTGGGGCGGCTGCGGGCCATTGCCTCCATCAGAGAGCGCTCGGAAGGCAGCCGGTCTCCCGGTTTCAGCTGACCCTCAACGATCAGCGCTTTGATCTGGTCATAGATTGCCTCGCTGGCCCGCTGGGTCTCCACGGGGTGCAGGAGCTGCGCGGTCTCCCGGCTATCGTCTTTTTTTCGCATTGGTCTGTGCCATCTCCTGTCTTGAAGTGTGTATTAATAATTTATTTTAGCATATTTTCTCTCCAATCTCAAGGGAACAGGCCGTTCTGGCCGTGTTCTTTTACAGAGTTACAAAAATTTAGCAAACATTCACAAATTGAAGAAACAACATTTTAACAATCTGTGAATGGACAGTGAAACTGGAAACCGCTATAATTAAACCAAGATATCTGGTAAGACCAGTTATCTTGGTTTTGAATTGGAGGGGATGCTTCTTGCTGTTTGCTGGAATTGATGTGGGTTCCACCACGTCAAAGTGTGTGCTCCTGCGGGAGGGCGAAATTGCGGGTAGCGCTTTGGTGGACATGGGGATCGGCACGGCCGGACCGGAGCAGGCCTATTCTGAAGCCCTGGCCGCGGCGGGCGCAGTTCAGGAGGACGTCTCCTGCTGCGCGGCCACCGGCTATGGCCGGGCCACCTGGAAGGGGGCGGACTTCACCATCAGCGAGCTCACCGCCCACGGCATAGGCAACCATTTCTTATTCCCCAAGGCCCGCACCATCATCGATATCGGGGGGCAGGACGCCAAGGTCATTGAGCTGGACGCCAACGGGCAGATGGTAAACTTCCTGATGAACGACAAGTGCGCCGCCGGGACGGGCCGCTTCTTAGAGCCTGTTTAAAATCTTTTGACAAAAAAGGCAGAGTGGGAGATAATAGG